>NZ_JBEXTT010000030.1:0-74407 GCF_040614155.1 Nocardiopsis sp. NPDC006139 | reverse complement strand
GCGGCGTTCTACCCGCGGGCCCGCGCGTTCATGGACGCCCAGCTCGCCCGCTGGGCGGCCGGGGAGCCGCTGGAGAACATCGTCCGGCCCGGCCGTTGAAACCCGTTCCGGTCGCACCGGAACGGAAGCGGTCCGTAGGCACCCCTCCCCAGGACGCCTGGCGCCGGCCTCCCGGTCATTGTCCAGGGGCGGACGGCCATCCCCACGGGAGATACGGGCCGCGGTGGCACTTCGGAGCAGGACATCAGGGCGATGGCCGGCGCGAACGGCACCGGGGCGGCGGCCTGATCCAGTGAGGCCGGGCGGAGATGGGAACCCTGTCGCAGCGCTCTGTTCTTTCGAAGAGTCACCGGTTCGGCCGGGTCGGCGAGGGTCGGCCCCCAGGCCCGGGAACGCCTGCGGGGTGGGACTTTCGGGACATAAGGCGCGGGTATCGGCGTTCGCCGGGTGGACCCGCACCGGTTTCCCTAGGCTCGCTCGGAAAGATCCCCGAGGAGCCCCGATGCCCACTCCCCCGGTCCGCCCCCTCCCCCGCGACCCGTACCGCAATCTCGTCCTCCTGGCGCTGCTCACGCTGTCCGGCCGCCCGCCCGCGCACGAACTGCTGCCGAGCGCGCACCGGCTGGTGTCCCGGGCGCTGCCGTGGGGGCGGCGCAACCCCCGGGCGCGGGAGTACCCGCGGGTACGGCTGCGGGTACTGCGGCGGGCGCTGCGCGGCAGGCGGCCGCGGCGGGGCGCGGCCGGGCTGCGGGTGTCGCCCGTGGAGGGGATCACCCCCTTCGAGCGGGCGCTGGCGCCCCTGGACGGGCTGGACCCGGCGGCGCGCGCCGGGTACGCGCTGCTGCGGGTGGAGGCGCTGGCGCCGGAGGAGGCCGCGGCGCTGCTGCGGCGGGCCGGGGCCACCGACCCCGAGGGGGCGCTGGACCGGGCGGCCGCGGTCGCCGACGGGTTCCGCCCGCCCGACCCCACCGTGGTGCGGGTCAGCGGGCGCGGGGCGCCGCCCGCCCGCGGTGCCCTGGCGGCGGCCGGGGCCGGGCTGCTCGTCCTGGCGCTGGCGGCCCTGGCCCTGACGACGCAGGCGCGGCCCGGGCCCCCGGGGTCGGCGTCCGCACCGGTGGAGGCGGCCGTCCTCACCGACGGGGACGCCTGGCGGGAGAGCTTCCGGCTGGACCTGACCGCGTGGCCCGCCCGGGGCGACGCCGTCGGCGACGAGGGTCTGGCCGACGCCGCGCTGGCCGCCTGGACCGACCACGACGGGCGGGCGCCGCGCGATCCGCGCCTGGTCTTCGCCGGCCGGGTGGACGGCCGCGACGTGGTGCTGCTGCACGACGCCCCCCGGACGGCCCGCTACACCCGGGACGGGGACGCCGAGGAGGTGGAGGTGTTCGCCGAGCCCGCGAACGGCGTGGCGAACTGGCCCGCCGTGCGCCTGTCCGAGACCGCCGCAGGCGTGCGCTACCTGCTGCCGCCGTGGGTCACCGAGGCGGCGTCGGCGTCCCTGGGCTCCGCGGAGGAGGGCTGGGCCGAGGTGCCGCGGGACGGGCACGGGGTGACCGGCCCGCTGCCCGCGGACGGGCACTGCGGCACCGGCCCGGTGCTGCGGCTGCGCGCCCCCGAGGTGGCGCACGGCCAGCCGTACACGGTGGTGGACCTGGGCGGGCCGGCCACCGCCCACCTGGGGTACATGCCGCCGCCGCCCGCCGAGATCCGCCGCCTGGGCCCGCACGAGGTCCTGGACGCCGAGCACGGGTTCGACCTGTGGGGCGAGGTCGCCTGCGCGGGCGGTCCGCCGCGCGGACCGGTGGTCACGGCGACGGCCTGGGAGTTCGCCGTACAGGACCTGCCCGGCGGAGGCTCCGGCCGGTGGGTGTGCCTGCGCTACGGCACCCACGACGGCGGCGGCCTGGCCCGTGCGGTGCTGGTGGCGACCACCGACGAGGGCACCGCGACGGTGGTCGCCGGGGAGAGCGCGGGCGGCTGGGCGTGCAGCAACCTGGACCGGCAGGTGGTGGCGGGCACCTGGTGGGAGGCCCCCGACGGCCGGTGGCACTACCTGGCGGCGGCCTCCCGCGAGGCCGCCTCCGTGCGGGTGTCGGGCGGGGCCGAGGGCGACGGCGAGGGCCCCGTGCTGGCGGTGGCCGGCCCCCGCCTCGGCGACGGCCCGCCCGCGGCGCCGGTGGAGGTGAGCGCTGTCGACGTGCGCGGCGACGCCATGACCCCGATCACGGGCTGACCCGGCGCCCCCGGACCGGGCGGCGCGGCTGCGGCCGTCCGGCCGCAGCCGCCCGCGCTCCGGCGGCCCCGGCACCGCAAAGCCCGACCACTGACCGCTTCCGGACAAGGAGGAGAATCCGGACAGGGCGTGTACGCCCGGTGCTCGGGTGGTATCACTGGGGTTGTCGGCCCGTCCGGACGGGAACCGCGTCGCCGTGCGCCCGCCCGCGACGGCCCCGGGCCGTAGTGAGGGTTGAACGATGTCGATCTGGTCTCGCGGCGACCGCAGGGGAAGAGTCGAGGAGGCTCTCCTCATGCTGAAGGGGCAGGGGATCATCGACGGCCTGGAGATCCTCTCCAACGGGGAGGACAAGCCCTACCGGGTGCTGCTGCCCGCCGGGCTGGTCCACATGGACGAGGACGAGGCGTCGATGTTCGCCCTGGGCGCCGTCGTGGGCGCGTTCGGCGACATCGCCCGCCGCCGGGCCTGAACCCCGCGCCCGGCGGACGCCCGCCCCGTGTGGAAGCGCCGCCCCCGTGCCGTGGGCCGGGGCGCCCTCCCGCACGGGCGCGGGCGACGGCGGGACCTCAGTCCCCGGCCCCGGCGCGGCGGGCGCGGTGGTCGGCGATGAGCCCGCGGTACCAGTGGTAGCTGTCCTTGGGGTGGCGGGTCAGCTTCTCGTAGTCCACCCGCACCAGCCCGAAGCGGCGCTCGTAGCCGTAGGCCCACTCGAAGTTGTCGAGCAGGGACCACACGAAGTAGCCGCGCACGTCCACGCCCGCCTCGACGGCCGCCGCCAGGGCGGTGAGGTGGTCGTTCAGGTAGGCGATGCGGTCGGTGTCGCGGACCCGGCCGGAGGCGTCGGGGAGGTCCTCCTCGGCGGAGCCGTTCTCGGTGATGTAGATCGGCGGCAGGCCGGGGTAGCGCCGGTCCAGGTCGACGAGCATCTCGGTGAAGGTCTCCGGCACCACGGGCCAGCCCATGGTGGTGTGCCGGACGTCCTCGTAGGCGACCTGTTCGGTGCCGATGTCGACGGCGGTGCGGGCGGCCGGGTCGGGCTCGGTGTGCGGGGCGTCGCGGAGCTTGATGGGCCGGTAGTAGTTGACGCCGAGGAAGTCCAGCTCCCGTCCGATGACGGCGAGGTCGCCGTCGCGGCGCAGGGAGTCGTCGACGAGGTCCCCCCACACCTCCCTCTCGTTGTCGGGGTAGGCGCCGGCGAAGAGGGGGTCGAGCCAGACCCGGTTGTGCAGCGTGCGCGCGCGTTCGACGGCGGCCAGGTCCGCAGCCGAGTCGGTGGCGGGGACGAGGTGGTCGGGGTTGAGGGTGATGCCCACCTCCCCGGCGCCGGCCGCGCGCAGCTCGCCGACGGCCAGGCCGTGGGCCAGCAGCAGGTGGTGGGCGGCGGCCAGGGCGGGGGTGCCCTCGCGGGTGCCGGGCGCGTGGCGGCCGACGGCGTGGCCGACGAAGGCGGTGCAGAAGGGTTCGTTGAGGGTGATCCACCGGGAGACCCGGTCCCCCAGGCGGTCGGCGACGATGCGGGCGTACTCGGCGAACCGGTGCGCGGTGTCGCGGACGCGCCAGCCGCCGGCGTCCTCCAGCGCCTGGGGCAGGTCCCAGTGGTAGAGGGTGAGCGCGGGTTCGACCCCGGCGGCCAGGACGGTGTCGACGAGCCGGTCGTAGAAGTCCAGCCCCTCGGCGTTGGGGCTGCCCGCTCCGGTGGGCTGGACGCGCGGCCATGCGACGGAGAAGCGGTACAGGTCCACGCCCAGGGCGGCCAGGAGGGCGACGTCCTCCTCGTAGCGGTGGTAGTGGTCGCAGGCGACGTCACCGGTCTCGCCGCGGGCGACCCGGCCGGGGGTGCGGCAGTAGGTGTCCCAGATGGAGGGGCCGCGGCCGCCCTCGTTCGCCCCGCCCTCGATCTGGTAGGCGGCGGTGGCGGTACCGAAGAGCAGGTGCGGGGGCAGGGCGGGATACGGGGCGGGGTGGTCCATCGGCGGCCTTCCAGTTATGAGAGCGCTCCCATGCTAGGCCGGGTGATTAGTATTACCAATCCCTTTTCCGTACTCTCCTCGTCACCCTCGGCTACAGGCCCCGCCGGTCCGGCCCTCCCGGGTCACCGAACGCTCACATTCTCCGCGGAGGCGGAACCCTCGGGCCGCCGCGCACATCCCACGCCATGGCGTGCACGTGCCCGGACCCCTGGAGAGAGAAGCAACGGGAATGGACTGGATCGACTACTCGCAGAACCGGCGCATCAGGGAACTGCAGGAGGACGTCAGCTCGGCCCACTCGATGCTGTACTCCGAACGCAAGAGGATGCGTTCGGAGCTGTCGAGCCTGCGCGGCGGCCTCGAACAGAGGCTGGACCGGGTCTCGGCCACCCTGGACGCCTTCATCGAGCTCAGCGACATCCGCGCCACCCTGGCCGTGTTCTCCCCGCACGCCCTGGCCAGGCACCGCGTCCTGGCCATGCTCGACGGGACGGTCCCCGCCGTCCTGGAGCTGGAGGACGTCCCCGACTACTGGCTCCCGCCCGCCGCACACGGCCTGCACGCGCTGCTCACCGGCTCCCCCGCCGGAGCGCTCCCGCACCTGGACGAGGCGGCCCGGCGCGACCCGGAGCGGGCCGCCGCCTTCTCGGTCCTGGCCGCCGCCCTCACCCGCGCCGAGTACGCCCGCACCCTGGGCGGCTCCGGCGACCTGCTCCCCCACCTGCCCGCCCCCGACGAGCAGATCAGCCGGGGACGGCGCGCCCTGTGGATCCTCACCGCCGACGGGTCCCTGGGCGAGGAGGCCCGCGAGCAGCTGCTGCTCTCCACCCTGCGGCACTGGTCGGCGCTGGGGGCCGAACCGCCCGCGCTCGACCTGTCGGCCCCCGCCGCCTCCGGGAGGTCCTCCCGCTCCGGCCGCCGCGGCGGCGGCAGCGCCCCGGACGCACAGCTGGACGCCCGCGCCGCGGCCGTGGACAGGCTCACCGCACTGCACGGGGACGTCGCCCGTATCACCGCGCTGGGCGGGGACACCGGAGCGGAGCGGACGGCGCCCGACGAGGGCAGCGCCTCCTTCCTCACCGAGGCGCTGGTCGCGCTGGTCGAGGAGGGCACCCCGGAGGAGGCCCCGCTGATCGCCCGCGCCAACGAGCTGCGCGCGGTCATCGAGAACGGCGGCGGCGGGCGCAGGCCCGGCTGGGACGATGAGGTCGGCACCGTCGCCTCCCTGCTGGCGGAGGACCTGCGCGCCTCCGGGGCCACCCCGCACCGCAGCACCTTCGCGCTGGTCCTGCAACGCCCGGCCGTGACAAGGGCCGTGGAGGACCTGCTGCGGCAGGCCTCGGCCCCGCTGCCGGAGTCCACGACCGTCACCGTCCAGGGGGTCCGGGTCGGGGTCACCGAGAACGGGCCCACCACCCCTCAGCTGAACCGGGCCGAACAGCAGCTGGCCCTCCGCTACCGCGCCGAGCACGGGGGCCGCCTCTACGTGTGGGGGCTCGGGGTGCTGGCCGCGCTCCTGGGGGTCCTGGCGCTGGTGTCCCAGGCCGGGTTCGCCTGGTTCCTGGCCGCGGGGTGCGCGCTGGGCGCCGTCGGCTTCCTCGTCCGCGACCTGCGGGAGGCCCGGTCGGCCGCGGAGGCGCGCGAGGCGCAGCTGCACCGGCTGCGGCGGGAGGCCGACCAGGCCGGGCGGCAGTGGCGTGAACGACTGGACGAGGCCAGGGCGCGGGAGGCCACCGCGCGGAAGCTGGCCGACGAGATCTCGGGCCTGCTCGACCCCCGGTAGACGGCGCTGGGATCCTGGGGCGGAAGAACCGTGAGAGGCGGATGGACATGGGCCTGTTCACCAAGAGGCCGCGGCTGCGCAGCGACCCCCGGGGCGTGTTCCAGGGACCGCTGGCGCACGCCTTCGCGAACGGGGCGCACATGCCCGTGGCCAACGGCGGGGTGTGGAACGCGATCCACTCCGCGTGCTCGTGCTGCGACGCGCGCGACGACCGCGAGAAGCTGCGTTCGGCCTGGGGCATCACCGACCACGCCGGGTGGGAGCGGGCCCTGGTGTCCCTGACCGCCGCGGACCGCGCGCCCACGGCCCTGTCCCTGGTGCTGGAGCTGCGCGCCCGGGTCGTGGACTCCCGTCCCGGGGTCGCCTTCGACGCCGGGACGTGGCCCGACCTCGTCGCGTACTGGTGCCGGGAGCGGGGCGCCCCCAGGGAGACCTACGACGAGATGGTGGCCGAGGCCGCCCGGGTGTGGGAGTACGAGGAGCGCATGGTCGCCGACGGGGTGCTGCCCCGGGGCGCGGTGGTGCGCACGGTGCGCGCCTACGACTTCGGGCGGGCCGTCAACCTGTCCCGGTGGGGGGTCAACGCCGGCTACGCCACCGAGGACATGGCCCTGCCGCACATCGTCCGGGCCGGGGCGATGTCGATGCGCCACCACGGGTCCTGGGAGGAGATGTCGGCCGGGTTCACCCTGGGCCGGGCCATGGGGTTCGACGACGGGGAGTTCGGCGTGTACTACACCGACTCGGTCAAGGCGCACCGGGTGCTGGCCACCGACCCGGAGAGCCCGTGGCGCAACCTGCCCTGGCGGATGTGAGGCGGTCCGCGCGCGGCGGGGTCACAGCCAGCCGTTGCGGCGGAAGACCAGGTACAGGCAGAGGCTGGACAGCCCCATCAGGAGCAGGGCGAGCGGCCAGCTGAACGTCCAGCCGAACCCGGTCGAGGGCGGGATGTTCATGCCGTAGACCGAGGCGATGAGGGTGGGCACCACCAGGATGCCGCCCCAGGAGGACACCTTCTTCATCGCCTCGTTCTGGGCCTGGGCGACGAGCGTGCCGTTGACCGACATGATGTTCTGCAGCAGCTGCGCGAGCGCGTCGACGCGCTCGCGCACCGCGGCCTCGTGGTCGGCGGTGTCGCGCAGGTGGCCGTACAGGTGCTCCAGCTCCCCGCGGTCCCCGCGCGGCCGGGGCCCGCCGGGGCCGCGCTGTTCGGCGGGCTCCCGCAGGCGGGCCATGAACTCCTCCAGGACCCGGCCGAGCGGGTCCACCGCGCGCTGGAGGAGGATGACCTCGCGGGCCAGCCGGTAGGTGCGCTGTGAGGTGCCGCGGGCCCCGGAGAACACCTCGTTCTCGAGCTCGTCGACGTCCTCCTGCAGGGCCGCGACGACCGGGGCGTAGGCGTCCACCACGTGGTCCAGGACGGCGTACAGCACCGCCAGGGGTCCGCGGGCGAGAAGGCGGGGCTCCTTCTCCAGGCGCGGGCGCAGGGCGGAGAGGTCCAGCCGGTCGGTGTGGGTGATGGTGATGACGAAGTCCTCTCCGGCGAACACGTGGACCTCGCCGACGCGCACCGCCTCCGCGTCCTCGTCGTACCCGGCCGGCCGCAGCACCGCGAAGAGGACGTCGCGGTACAGCTCGGCCTTGGGCCGCTGGTGGGCGACGACGGCGTCCTCCAGGGCCAGCGGGGGCAGCCGGAAGACCCGGGCCAGCTCCGCGAGCTGGTCCCGGGCGGGGTCGGCCAGGGCGATCCAGGCCATGCGGCCCGCGTGTCCGGACAGGGCCTCCCTGGCCCGGGCCGGGGTGGCGGCGGTGCCGTCGGGGCGGCCGTCCCGGTACAGGCGTATCCACATGCGGCCGGGGGCCGTGGCGCCGGCCGGTTCGGCGCCCGCCCGGCCCAGGGCCAGGGTGCGTTCGGGCGAGGGGAGCCCGCCGCCCGGGTACGCACGGGGTTCGGGGTCGTGGGATCCGGGTCCGCCCGTGTTCACGCGGGTGTCCTCTCGTCGTCGGTGGCGCCGCCGTGCACGATCCTGGCCGCCCGCGGGCCGCGGAGCGCCCCGACACGCCCGGGGCGGCGCGGGTCCGCAGGGGCTCAGGGGGCGGAGTCGGCCGGCAGGCCGGAGGCGCGCAGGGTGATGTTGAGGCGTCCCGTCAGGCCCAGGGAGGGCGGGGCGGTGCCGGGCCGGGTGCGGGGCACCCCGTGGTAGGCCAGGCGGGAGGGCCCGCCGAACACGAACAGGTCGCCGCTGTGCAGTTCCACGTCGGTGCAGGGGCGGGTGCGGGTCTCGGTGTTGCCGAACCGGAAGACGCAGGTGTCGCCCAGGCTGAGGGAGACCACCGGCTCCAGGGCCGCCTCGTCGCGGTCCTGGTGCATGCCCATGCGCGCGTCGGCGTCGTAGAAGTTGACCAGGGCGACGTCGTAGGGCGGGGTCCCGGGCGCGGGCGGGGCGCCGTAGGCGGCCTCCACCGCGCGGGCCGCCAGCGCGCCCAGTTCCGCGGGGAAGGGCCGCACCGGGGTGCCGTCGGGCAGGGTGCGCTCGTAGGTGTAGGGCCTCCAGAACCAGCCCAGTGAGGTCATGGCCACCGACATGCGGCCGCCGCGCGGCATGGTGTGGCGGAGCATCCCGGCGGGCCCGGCCGCCCACTCCCGGCAGCGTTCGACCAGGGCGGCCTGCCGCTCCGGCGGCAGCCACCCCGGCAGGTGGACGGCCCCCGGGGCGATCTCCGCCGGGGGCCCGGTGAACAGGGTGTCGCTCATGCCCCCATCGTGCCCGCCGGGAACGACGGACGCGCCCCCGCCGCGGGGGCGGGGGCGCGTCCGGGGACCCGGGGCCGGGGTCAGCGGCGCATCAGGTCGCGGATGTTGACCACGAGCAGCAGCACCACGATGAGCACCACCGGGACCGTGATGGCGATGCGCCAGTTGACGACGAACGCCGCGATGACGCCCACCACCAGGCCGACCACCACCGCCAGGACCGCCAGTCCGGTGAGGTACTGGAGGAACTTGCGGCGGGCGATCGAGTCGACCGCGGCGAAGGCGACGACCACGCCGATCATCGCGTAGAAGGTGAACTGCCCCTCCAGGAGGAACAGCGGCAGCGCGAGCGCGATCAGCAGCAGCGGGGTGCTCAGGGCCACCCACAGGTGCAGGAAGCGGGTGGTGCGCTGCTGCCCCGAGGAGTAGGGCAGGTGCGGGGCCTTGAGGTGCTCGGTCGGCCGCGGCACCAGGGGCGTCTCGGAGGCCAGGGCGCGCAGGTGGCTGTCGCGCTCGTCGGCGGTGAGGACGCGCTTCTCGTAGACGCCCGCCAGCTCCTTCTCCAGCGCGGCGATCTCCTCGGCGTAGGCGCGGGCGCGGGGCCGGGTGTTGGCCTCGCGGGCCAGGACCATGCGCGCGGAGTCGAGCTGGCGCAGGCGGTCGCGGCGCTTGACGATGTCGGCGTCGAACTCGCGGATGCGCTCCTCCAGGGAGAGGACGTGCGAGCGCAGCTCGGCGCGGGCGGCGGCCTCGGTCGGGGCGACCTTCTGCAGGCCCACCCAGGCCAGCGGGTCGGCCCAGGAGCGGCGGATGGTGCCGTCGCGTTCGTAGCGGGGGCCGCTGGGGGCGCGCTCACCGTCGAAGAAGTCGCGGGTGTCGCGGCCCCACAGGCCGCGGAACCCCTTGAGCCAGGGGGTGTCGTCGTCGATGACGACGGCGTTCCACTGCCGGTCGCCGCCCGGGCCCAGGCGTTCGCCGTCGCCGCGGGCGTAGTCGACGAAGGGGACGCCGATGCCGTGGCGGTTGATGGCGCTATCGGCCCGGAAGATGCGGTGGGTGATCCACTTCCAGGCGTTGAGCAGGCCGCGCAGGACGGAGGGGTCGACCTGGATGAGGTAGTCGCCCGGGAGCATCTGGTGGGAGTGCGAGCCCGCGCCGACGTAGATGACGGGGTGGTCGCCGTCGCGGTGCAGGTCCGGGTCGTCCCAGCTGCGGCGCAGGTCGTCGCCGTGGTACTCGTGCGAGGAGGCGCCGACCCAGATCGGGCGGGTGGTGCCGTCGGGGTTCTCCACGACGTAGACGGTCACGCGCTCCCAGTCGGCCTCGTGGTCGTTGACGCCGCCGTAGATGGTCCGCCAGTCGTTCATCGCGTAGAAGAACCAGTACTGGAGGATGATGTAGCCGCCCTCGCGGGTGACCCGGCCGTAGTAGGTGGCGTTGCCGTCGTCCACCCGTTCCCGGTAGCGGGTCACCGCCGCGAAGGTGAGACCGCCCGGGACCGCGCCGCGGATCAGCAGGGAGAGCTTCATCAGGATGTCGAGGATGCGGCCCAGGACGCCGACGGCGGCCAGGCGGCCGCTCTTGGGGATGACCGTGCGCGAGCTGCCCCGGAAGCGGCGGGCCTCCTCGCGCAGGGTCTCCTCCTGGACGAAGCGCAGGTGCTTGTGGCGCCCGGGCCACTCCTCCTCGGCGGTGGCCAGGCGGTCGAGGTCGAGCTCTCCGACGGGGACGATGACGCGCTCGCGGCCCCCGGGCTCCTCGATCCACAGACTGCAGTTGCGTACGTAGGCGTCCACATCGGTGGGGAAGAAGAGTTCTCCCTCGGTGCACATGAGCACGGGTTCGTGGGCGCGCAGGAGTTCGAGATCAGTTTTCGCGGGCATCGTCGCGCCAGATTAGTGCATGTGGCGGGGCCGTCCGTCCCCTCCGCCCCGAGCGGGCCGAAGGCCCCGGCCGACGCCGCGCGGTGGTCTTCCCAGCTCGTGGGGACGCGGGGGGACGGCGCCCCCTCCCGGGGGCGCCGCGGGCCCCGTCGGGCACGCCTTGTGTGTCACGGATCACGGCAGCGCGCCGGGGGCGCTGGCGGCCCTGGGAGGCCGTCGCGAGGGTGGGTGGAACGCACCCACCCTCGGCCCGCCCGCACGGCCGGGGTCCGACCTAGCCTGGGTCCATGGGCACCCACGAAACGACCGGCGCGGAACCCCGGGCCACCCTGGAAGGCTTCCTGCGGGCGCGGCGGGACCGGGTCCGGCCCGAGGACGTCGGGCTGCCGGGCTCCGGGCGCCGCCGGGTGCCGGGGCTGCGCCGGGAGGAGGTCGCGATCCTGGCGGGGGTCAGCACCGACTACTACATGCGGCTCGAACAGGGGCGGGAGCGCAACCCCTCGCCCCAGGTACTGGACGCCCTGGCCCGGGCGCTGCTGCTGGACGGGGAGGCGGCCGACCACCTGCACCGGCTGGCACTGGCCGGCGGTCGGCGGAACCGGGGCGCGGCCCGCCCGGAGCGGGTGAACCCGCACCTGCTCCGGCTCCTGGACCGCTGGAGCGACACCCCGGCCTTCGTCCTGGGCGGGACGCTGGACATGGTGGCCCGCAACCGCCTGGCCGCGGCCCTGCACGCGGACTTCACGGTCACGGACAACCTGGCGCGCATGACCTTCCTGGACCCGGCGGCCCGCGGGTTCCACCGCGACTGGGACCGGTCCGCCGCGGCGGTCGTGGCGGAACTGCACAAGGCGGCGGGGGCGCGCGCGGACGACCCCCGGCTCAACGCGCTCGTCGGGGAGCTCTCCCTCAAGAGCACGGACTTCCGGACGCTGTGGGCCCGCCACGACGTCCGGGGCAAGAGCGGGGGCGCCAAGCGGCTCCACCACAGCGCGGTGGGGCCGCTGGACCTGCACTACGAGAGCTTCACGGTCAACAACGCCGACGGGCACGGGCAGCAGCTGGTCGTCTACCAGGCCGAACCGGGCAGCCCGTCCGAGGAGGCGCTCGCCCTGCTCGGCTCCCTGCACACCCTGTACCCGGAGAACGGTCCGGAGGCGGGCGCGGGGACGCGCACCGGGCGGACCTGATGCGCCCCCGTCCCGGGCTCGGGGAGAAGTGCCGCGCGGTTCCCGGGAGTGGGACACCAGGGTGCACGGCGGCCTGGAACCGCGGCTCGGGCGGCACGAGGATCGACGGTGTCGTCCACCGCACGGGCCGAGGGGCACGCCATGCGTTCCGGACCCGCCGCCCGGCCGGCCGAGGCCGCGCCGGAGGAGGTCCGGCACCGGTCCGGTGACCCGGGCGCCGGCGTCCTGGCCTGCGCCGACGTGCTCGTGGAGGGGGACACCGACGGGTCGTGCGGGCGCGTACGCGGGTCCCGGACCGGGTCCCGGCCCGCGCCGTCCGCCGAGACGCCCCGCCGTCGTGGAAGTACGCCGACACGAGGAAGAAGAAGGAGGGCCGCCATGGCCGAGGAGACCACCGCGCCGCACCCGTTCGTGGGCATGTGGGTGACCGCCGACGGCTTCATCCGGCAGGAGCTGCTGCCGGACGGGCGCTACGACGAGGCGCGCGGGAACCGCCGCAGCGCCTACACCGGGCGCTACACGGTGACGGGGGACCACATCGACTACGTGGACGACACGGGGTTCACCGCCACGGGGGACGTGCGCGACGGGGTGCTGTACCACGAGCACCTGGTGCTCTACCGGGAGACCCCGGAGGGCTGAGGCCGCGCCCGCGGCCCCGGCCGGTAGGGCGGCGGGGCCGGGGGCGCCCCGGGCCTCGCCGAGCGCCCCGGAACGGCGCCCCGGCCCCTCGGACCTCCGTCGAACCGGCACACCTCCGGGCCGAGTAAGCGGCGGCCCGGCCGAATGCACAATGCCGGGCCGGGCGGGGCCGGGCCCCTCGGGCCCGGCGGAGCGGTGCCACTGGGACGGCGACCCGGTGACCCCGACCGGGGGAAGAGCGCGGCGCGAGGCCGCGCCTCAAGGCCTCAAGGTCAGGCGGGGCGGGGGCGGCCACCCCGTCGGGCTCACAGGAGCGCGCCGGGGGCGGTGCCCCGGCCCTTCGGGGGCTTCGGCCAACCGGGGGCGCCTCGGGTCCGGGCGGTGGCCCGATCGGGTGCTCCTGCGTCGGGTCGGGGTCTTCGCTCCTCATCCACAGCTCCGGAAAGTACTTGCCAAAGTGGAAAGTGAGTGCGACCCTGGAAACAGGTTCGAACACCGGAGGTGGGATATGCGGCAGGACGAGGCACTGGACGCCCTCGAGCAGGCGGAGACCCTCAAGGCCCGCATGGGCGGGCAGGGCCGCTGGTACGCGGTCTTCGGCGCGGGGTACGCGGCGATGAGCTGCGCCCTGATCCTGGCGCTGGGCCTGCTGCCCTCCCCCCAAGCGCTGCCGTGGACGATGGGCGCCTTCGCCGTGGTGCTGGCGCTGCTCCTCACCTACGCGCTGACCCGGCCCGCGCAGCCGCGCAACCTGGGCGTGCTGCACCTGGGCATGATGGGCGCCTGGACCGTCATCTACCTGGTCACCCTCGTGGTGGGGATCAACCTCTTCCCCGGCGTGACCGCCTGGTGGGTCTCGGGTGCTCTGCTGAGCTGCCTTCCGCCCCTGACGGTCGCCTACATGGCGCTGCGGCAGAGCGGGAACCCACGATGAACCACCCGCGCAACCGCCTGGACGAGGTGATCCACTCCCCCGTGCGCTTCTCGGTGGTCGCCGCACTGGCCGCCGTGGACCGCGCCGAGTTCCGGCTGGTGCGGGACACGGTGGAGGTCAGCGACTCGGTGCTGTCCAAGCAGGTCACCGTGCTGGAGAACGCCGGTTACGTGAAGGTGCAGAAGTTCACCGTGGGGCGGCGCACCCGGACCTCCCTGTCACTGACCAAGGAGGGCCGGACCGCCTTCGAGCGGCACGTGGCAGCGCTGCGCGAGATCGCCGCAGGTACAGCTCTGGAACCGGCACCGTCGAGCGGCCCCGGGGACTGACCCCGCCGCGGGGTCCGGGCCGCCCCGACCGGGACCGGCCACCGGCGGCGGTAGCCCGACACCGGCCAGCCCGCGGCCCGGTGCTCGCCACCTGCGACCGAGGCGGACACGCCGCCGTGATCGTCCGCGGGCTCCGGGGCGAACCGCTCCGGGCCCGGAAGCTGTGGGCGCCCCTGGTCCTGATCGGGCTCGGCGTCCGAACGCTGCTGGGCCGGGGCACCGCCTCGGGCGCGAACCTGGCGTGGACCACCGCGGCCTCGGCGCTGGGGCTGGTGCTGGGCGCGGTGCGCGGCCGCGCCATCGTGGCCTTCGAGCGCGACGGCCACCTGTGGCAGCGCTACACGGGACGCACCTTCCTGTACGTCGTGAGCACGTTCCTCGCCATGGCCGCCTACGACCCCGCCGCGGCGGTACCGGGCACGGCCCCGGACGCCCGCCCCGTGCAGTCGGCCCTGGGAGTCGGCTTCCTCGGCGAGGCGCCGGCCGGGGGCCACCGCGTCCTGGCCTCGGTCACCCCCTTCGCCGCCGAGCGCCGCTGAGTCGCTCCCGGCCTCCCCGCCGGGCGTCCGGGACGGTCGGTCCCGGGCGCCCGGCGGGAAAAGGAGACCGGCCCGCGCACGTGCGTGCGGGCCAGTCGAGACGACGCCGGGCAGGGACTACCGGTGGGTGGCCCTTCGGCGCGCCGTCCGCCCTCGTGAAAGGTACGCGCCGAAGGGCCGGTTCAGGCGGCCCGGCCGGGGGCCGCGGCGGTCGGGGTGTTCTCCGGCCCCTCCCCGGGGCCGGCGGGCGCGACGGGACCGGGGGCCACGTCCCGTTCGGGCTCCACGGTCGGGCCGGGCTCCTCCCCCGGCACGGCCCGGCGCCGCTCGCGCACGCGCTCGGGAACCGCCGGGCGGCCGCTCCGCTCGCCCCGGGTGGCCCCGATGCCCGCCACGACCACCAGCGCCATGCCGACGATCTGCAACGGGGCGGGCGCCTGGCCGATGACCACCAGGCCCATCACCAGCGCCACCCCGGGCTCCATGCTGGAGAAGGTGCTGTACGCCGTGCGGGTCATCCGCTGGAGGGCGACCATCTCCAGCAGGAACGGCACCATCGGGAACAGCAGCGCGATGAGCAGCGTGAACAGGATCAGCCCCGGGTCGGGTTCGGCGAACGCCCCCGGCGCGCCGAACGGCGCGGTCACCAGGGAGCCGACGGCCATGGTCAGGGCCAGCCCGTGGACGGCGCCGAACCCGGCGCCCACCTTCTGGGTGAGGACGATGTAGAACACCACGCACACCGCGCCCGCCAGGGCGAAGCCCACGCCGAGCAGGTCGAGCTCGCCCTCCCAGGGCCGGGTCAGGCAGAGCACGCCCGCGACGGCGGCGGCGATCCACACTAGCTCGCGGCGGCGCCGCATGGCGGCCACGGCGACGACCAGCGTTCCCAGGAACTCGATGGCGGTGGCCGTGCCGAGCTCGATCCGCGCCGTCGCCTCGGAGTAGAACATCATCATCCCCGCGCTGGCTGTGCCGAGGATCACCACCGAGGCCCGCTGGCGCCACGTCGCCTCGCGCACGGCCCGCCACAGGGAGCGACCGCCCAGGGCCGTCAAGAGGAGCGCGGCCCACGTCAGCCGCAGCCACGTGATGGTGGCCGGGCTCGCCTGGGCGAACGCGGTGACGGCCAGGGCGCTGCCGGTGTGCAGCGTGAACATGCCGATGAGCAGCATGACCGGCGCCGGTACCTGAAGGCGGGCACGGCGCAGCGAGGGAAGGAAGGAGCGGATCACCCGACCAATGTGAAGCATGTCGTCTGTTTCTGTCCACGAACCATTGGTTGACGGACCATGTAGTTTCAGTGGATGGATTTCACCCGTTTGCGCCTGCTCGTCGAGTTGGAGCGGTTGGGCACGATGGTCGCCGTCTCCGAGGTCACCGGCATGAGCACCTCCGCGGTCTCCAAACACCTCGCGGTCCTGGAGCGGGAGGCCGGCGTCCCCCTGCTGGCGGCGGACGGGCGGCGGGTGCGGCTCACCCCGGCGGGGCGGCGGCTGGCCGAGCACGCCGTGGACATCCTGGCCCGGGTGGAGGCGGCCCGGGCGGAGTTCGACGGCGACGGGGAGCCGATCGGCCGGGTCGACCTGGTCATGTACACCAGTGCGGCCCCCGTGGTGCTGCCCGCGCTGCGGAGGCTGCGCCACGACCACCCGGGCATCGACATCCACCTGACCGAGTACGAGTCGGAGCAGGCGCTCACCCTGCTGCAGAACGGGGGCGCGGATCTGGGCGTGGTGTACCAGTACAGTCTGCTCCCCCGGGATTTCCCGGGGACGCTGACGGTGCAGCCGATCGGCACCGAGGGCCTGCTGCTGTCCCAGCCCTCGGCCGGGGCGGACAGCCGCACCCTCACCCGGCGGCGGCTGCGCGACCTGGCCGACGCGGCCTGGATCGCCAGCCCCTACCGGGGGGACGAGGAGGCCCTGGTGCAGCGCATGTGCGCCGACGCGGGGTTCACGCCCCGGATCACGCACCGCATCGACAACCTCGAACTGTTCGAGGAGCTGGTCGCCGCGGGGGTGGGCGTGGGGGTCGTCCCGCGGCTGTCGGCGGCCACCCGGCGCGGGGTCGCCCACGCCCCGCTCGGCGAGCTGGGCGGGGTGCGCCAGGTGTACCTGGCCGGGCGCACGGGCGGCTGGGCCTGGCGGCCGATCCGGGTGCTGGCGCGCTACCTGCACCAGGCCGCCGAGGACGTGCTCGACGACGTGCCGCCGCTGCCCGAGGCTCCCGACGCCCCGGCCTGAGCCGGGGATCCTCGTCCGGCTCCGGACCCGCGGTCAGCCCGCGATGGCGAAGGGCCCGACCGAAGGCACCGGCACCTTGCTGGCTGCCTCGCGCACCGCGGTGAGCAGCGGCTCGGGGGTGGACCCGGCCCGCGACAGCGCGATGATGTGGCGCCGGGCGGTGTCGCGCACCCCGCGCACGACGATCTGCGGCGTGTTGATGCCCGTCCAGGCCAGGCGCGGCATCAGGGCGATGCCCAGCCCCGCCTGGACCAGCGCGAACACGGCGCTGAAGTCGTCCACGGTGTGGACCACCCGCGGCTGGAACCCGGCCTGGCTGGTGGCGGCGGTGACGCACTCGTGCCAGGCGGTGCCGGGCGCGGACATGATCCAGTCCTCCGCGGCCAGGTCCTCGGACAGGTGGAGGCCGTTGCGGGTGGCCAGCGGGTGCTGGTAGGGCAGGATCGCGTCGAACAGCTCGACCATCACCGAGTCGGTGCGGAAGTCGGGGTCCCCGGCGGCCGGCAGGTGGCCGGTGGACATGGTGAGCGCCACGTCCAGGCGCCCGGAGCGCACCATCTCGGCGCTCTGCTCGGGCTCGGCCTGGACCACCTCGAAGGACCACCCGGGGTGGCTGACCCGCAGCCGTGCCAGGGCGGGGGCGATGAGGTCGCTGATCCCGGTGGAGAAGGAGCCCACGCGGACGACGCCGCGGTCCCCTTCGGCGTAGGCGGCCAGGTCGGCTCCGGCGCGCTCCATCTCCGCGAAGATCGCGGGGGCGCGTTCGAGCAGGACCCGGGCGGCGCCGGTGAGGATGAAGCGGCGGCCCTGGCGTTCGACGAGGGGGACCCCGGGCTCCTTGGCCAGGGCTGCGAGCTGCTGGGAGACCGCCGACGGTGTGACACTGAGCGCCTCGGCCGTCGCCGCCACCGTGTGGTGGTGCGCCAGGGCGTGGAGGAGCTGCAATCGCCGAACGTCGATCATGGCTCCCAATGTAGGCGAGCACACTCAGGTTTCCGGGTGATTTCCGACATTTCACTCACCCAACGACAGTGATTCGCTGCACAACGTCCAACCCCACTCTCCGGGCATCCCGAGAAGAAAAACCGAACTTCTTTCCATCGAGTGATGTCGTCCAGCTCTTTCCCCGTGTCATGAACGTTCCAGTAGATACCGGCACGTACAGTCAGGGGCACAGCTCAACCAAGAGCGCGCACCCCGTGCGCGCCAGGGATCAGCACCCAATGCTGGTGGAACGGGTGAGAAGAACATGCAAAATTCGCTGATGACCAAACCTCGACCGACCGACATCGGCGTGCTCGGCTTCCGTTACCTGGGCGCTCACGAGGTAGAGGAACTCGCGGACCTGTGGGGCGCCCTCCACCAGCAGCACGCCCGGAACGCCCCGCACCTGTCCGACATCATCAGCACCACGAGCATGGACGAGTCCTGGCGCCGGCGCCGCACCCAGTACCTGGAGTGGATGGCCGACCCCGAGACGCTGGCGATCCTCGCCGAGCACGGCGACGACCCGGCCGGGTACGCGATGGTGACGCTGCGCCCCGGGCCGCAGGGCACCTGGGACCGCGGCGAGCGCGTGGCGGTCGTGCAGACCTTCGCCATCGACCCGGAGTACGCGGGCACCCGCGTCGGCTCCAAGCTGCTGGAGGAGATCCGCCACCAGCTGGCCGCCATGGGCATCCGCGACATCGAGTTCTCCGCCCTGGCCACCGCCTCGGAGGACATCAGCTTCCTGGAGACGGAGGGCTTCCGCCCCTTCGTGACCACGATGGTCTGCCGCGTCGACGGCTTCGGCGCCCACGACTGACCGCGCTCCTCCGCCGTGCGGACGCCCCCGTGCCCCCGGGCACGGGGGCGTCGCCGTGTCCGCCCCTCCCCGGAGGTCTGACGGCGGGTGACGTTATGGCAACAGAAATGGGTTGCCCCGCGCGCAGGGTTATCTCACCGTCGCGCCACTGTCCCCCTCCGTCACCGGCCGTCTAGCGTTCTTCGCGTCGCCCGGGACCGACAGGGGACCGGAGCACACCGTGGAAGGAGACCCCCCGTGAAGAAGGCCGCCTACCGCATCGCCGCCAAGCTGCGCCTCATCGACGCCGCGCGCCTGACCCGCCCCTACATCTACTACTAGGCGTCCACCGCCAGGCCGCACAGGCCCCGGATCGTCACACCCGGCCCGTACCGCCCCCGGGCGGTGCGGGCCCCGCCCGGAAAAGGACGCGATGGCGGCCCCCACCCCCCTCTCCTCCGCTCCCCCGGGTCCCCGGGGCGGGCGCTCCTCCTCCAACGCCGCCGACTACGCGGTGGACCCCCTGGGCTTCCTGACCTCGGCCGCCCGCGAGTTCGGCGACGTCGTCTCCCTCACCCCCGCCAACGTGCTGCTCGCCCATCCCGACGACATCGGCCGGGTCCTGCTGGACCGCGAGGGCCTGGTCGCCAAGATCGGCGCGGCCACCCGGCGCGGCCCCATGGGCTTCCCCCTCGCCATGATGAACAGCGAGGGGGCCGACTGGGAGCGCAAGCGGGCCCGGCTGCGCCCGGCCCTGCGCAGCGACCGGCTGGACGGCCTGGAGCGCGCCGCCCGCGAGGGCGTCGCACGCCTCGTGGACACCTGGCACGACGGCCTGGAGATCGACGTCCACGACGAGATGTCCCGGCTGGCGATGGGCGTGGGGGCCGTGCACCTCGCCGGGCGCCCCCTGGGCGCGCGCGGCGAGACCCTGATCCGGGCCGTGGCCGCGATCATGCGCCTGACCTCGGCCCCGCGCCTGCCGATGTGGCTGCCCACCAGGACCAACCGCGACCTGCGCCGGTCCCTGCGCGACTTCGACACCACCCTCGCCGCCCTGATCGCCGAGCACCCCGCCGGCGAGGACGACAACGCCCTGGGCCGGCTGCTGGCCGACGGCCCGCCCTTCGCCGAGGTCCGCGACGAGCTGGCCACGCTGCTGATGTCGGGGTACGAGACCACCGCCAACGCGCTGACCTGGCTCCTCCACGCCCTGGGCGGCCGGCCGGAGGCGGCGGAGCGGATGGCCGAGCCGGGTTTCGCGGCGGCCGCCGCCAAGGAGGCGATGCGCCTGTACCCGCCGGCCTGGGTGATCAGCCGGGAGACCGTGCGCCCCCTGGAGGCGGGCGGGTACACGCTCCCCGCCGGCACCACCCTGGGGCTGAGCCAGTGGGTCGTGCACCGGGACGGGCGGTGGTTCCCCGACCCGGAGGAGTTCCTCCCCGAACGCTGGCTGGACGGCGGGCGGCCCGGGCACCGGCACGCCTACTTCCCCTTCGGCGCGGGCCCGCGCGGCTGCGCGGGCGCGTCCATGGCCCTGCGCGAAGTGGAGGTCATCGCGACCGCGCTGTGCTCCCGGGTCCGGCTGGAGCCGGTGCGCCCCGAGCGGGTGCGGCCCCGGCCGGCGCTGGCGCTGCAACCGGTCGGGGTGCGGGCGCTGGTCCGGCCCCACTGAAGCCGGTCAGGGGCGCACGGCGCCGACCAGCAGGAAGGGGACCGCGACGAAGAGCCGGTCCTCCCCGGCCCGGGACCGCTGCTCCCGCGTCCACGCCCGGGCCCGCTCCCCGTCGATCGCCCCGGAACGGGCCGCGGTGTCGGCGAACCCGGCGAGCATCCCCACCACGTCCGCGTCGGTGAACACCACGACCCGGCCCTCGACCGAGATGTCGGTGAACCCGGCTTCCGCCAGCAGCGCCCGCTGTCGGCGCGGGGCGCGGGGGTCGGGCATGGTGTCGGCGTAGGCGGCGACGATCCGCCGGGTGGTGCCGGGGTCGTCGGAGTCGACCATGTAGGCGTCCCAGTCCTGGCCGAGCAGGACGAGGCGGCCGCCCGGGGCCAGTACCCGGTGTGCCTCGGCCAGGGCGCGGGCGGGGTCGTCGAGGGAGTGGTAGACCTTCTCGGCGCGGTAGCCGTGCACGGACCCGTCGTCCAGGGGCAGCCGGTAGGCGTCGCCGTGGCGGAAGTCCGTTCCGGGGTGGGCCGCGCGGGCGGCGTCGAGCATGGCGGGGTCCAGGTCCACTCCGACGGCCCGCACACCCGCGGCGGCGAGTTCGGCGGTGGCCCGGCCGCCGCCGCAGCCGACGTCCACCACGGTGTCGCCGGGCCGGGCCCGCAGGCGGTCGCGGACCCGGTCGCGCAGGGCGCGCGCCTCGGGCAGATGGGAGAAACGGTCCAGGCGCACGAGGAGGCTTCGCGCATCGGCGCCGTCACGCTGGGAGGTCGGCATGGGGGCATTGTCCGTCGGCCCGCCGCCCCGGACAAGGGCGGGAGCGGCCCGGGACCGCGGCGCGGGCGCGACACACCCCGGCGCGGGCGGGGCCGGAAACGCTACGCTCGCCTGCGTGGCGACCTCCGACTCCAATACCTGCAACTTCCCCGGCTGCGACCGCCCGGTGCCCCGGGCCTCCTCCCCCGGGCGGCCTCCCCAGTACTGCGACCTGCCCGAGCACACCCGGTGGCGGGCCTGGAAGGAGCGTCAGCGCCAGGCCCAGGAGTCCGAGCGGCAGGAGGCCGAGGCGCGCGCCTCCCGGGAGCCGGCCGGCCCGGCCACCCCGGGGTTCGCCTCGACCGAGCCGGTGACGGCGGCCCGGCTGCGCGCCGACGACCTGCTGACCCGGTTCGCCGTGCAGAGCGAGCAGCTCACCGAGACGCTGCGGGCCGCCACCGAGGCGTTCACGACGATGACCGACCCGGCCGCGGCCGAGGCCCAGGTGGAGGCGGCCCGGCTGGCGGGGGCCCGGCACGCCGCCGAGGCCGACGCGGCCCGGCTGGAGGCGGAGAACCGCCGCCGCGAGGCGGAGTCGGCCCGCCGTGCGGCGGAGGAGGCGGCGGCCTCGGCGATCGCCGCCACCGCCGAGGCGGAGCGGATGGCCGAGGAGGCGCTGGCCCGCCGGGACGAGGCTCAAAGCGCGCGGGAGGAGGCCGAGCGGGAGGCGCGGACCGCCCTGATGGAGCGCGACGCCGCCGTAGCGGAGGCCAACGCGGGCCTGGCCGACGCCGAACGCCGCCTGTCCGAGCAGCGCGAGGAGGCCGGGCGCGAGCGCGCCGACGCCGCCCGGCGGCTGCAGCACGCGCACGCCGAGGCCGAGGGGCTGCGGGCGGAGACCGCCGAGCACTCCCGCAAGCGCGAGGAGGCGCTGGCCGCCGCCCGCGGCGAGCGCGAACGGGCCGAGCGCGCCGAAGAGAGCGCCCGCCGGGCGGAGGAGGCGCTGGCCGCCGAGCGCGAGCGCTCCCAGGCGGAGCTCGGCCGGATCGAGCGGGCGCTGGAGGCCGAGCGCGCGGCGGCGGTGGCCGAGCGGGAGCGGCTCACCGCCGAGCTGGAGCGCTCGGTGGCCGAGCGGGACCGCCTGACCGGGGAGCTGGCGGCGCAGCGGCGCGCGGCCGAGCTGACCCTGGCCGAGTCCCGCGAGGCCGCGGCCGCCCGCCTGGCCCTGGCGGAGGAGGCCCGGGACCGCGCCCTGGAGCGGGCGCAGCGCGCCGAGGCCGAACGCGACGAGGCCCTGGCCCGCCCCGCGGAGTCCGCCCCCTCCCAGGGGTGACCGGACACCGGCGCATCGCCGGGACGCCGCGGGTGGCGCCCGCGCGCGGGATCGGTCCCGTGCCGCCGCTCCCGCCGGCCGCGTGCACGCGCGCAGGGCCGGGGCGGGCGCTCCCGCCGGTCCGCGTGCACGCGCGCAGGGCCGGGGCGGGCGCTCCCGCCGGGCCGCGAGCCCGGCGGCGGTCCACCGGGGCGGTGGGGCCGTGCCGGGGTGTCCGAAGACACCCCGCACCGTGCGGGCGGCCACCCCCACGGCATCGGGGCAGATCAGCGGACCGGCCGACCGGCCCGATGGCGCCCGGGACACCCGGCCGCGGCCGGAGGGTGGCCCACGACACCGGCGCGGGGCCGAACCCGGACGCGGGGGCGGCGCGTCCCCTGGGACATGAGTACCGATTCGTCCCGGTCTAGGATGGGGCACGTGCGAGATCTGGGAACCACGGGCGATACCGGACCCCTCGACGTGGGCGACACCTCGCACCCGGGCCCCCGGCGCGTCGCCGTCGGCGAGCGCCCCCGGCCGCGGGTGGACCTGCGCGCCGTCTTCGGGCTGGAATCGGGTACCTGGGCCTGGACCACCGCGGCGCAGGCCGCGATCGCCATGACCATCTCCTTCGCGCTGGCCGCGTGGCTGTTCGGTCCGCAGGTCGCCACCCTGGCGGCGATGGGCTCCATGACGGTCCTGTACGAGAAGAAGACCCCCTACGCCTACCGGGCGGCCGCGCTCGCCCTGGTCGGGGTGGGGTTCGTGATCAGCGTGTCCCTGGGCTCGCTGGCCTCGGCCCTGTCCCCGTGGGCGGCGGTGTTCTCCATCGGGCTGACCGCCGGCCTGGCCACCTGGGTCTGCGCGGCCTGGCGGGTGGACAAGCCAGGACCCATGTTCTTCGTGCTGGTCGGCGCGATCTCCACCATCGTCCCCGGCGGCCTGGCCGACGTCCCCCTGCACGCGGCCATCGCCGCGTCCGGCGCGGCGGTGGGCTGGGCGGTGTCCATGTCGGGCGTCTTCGTGCGCGCCCGCCAGCCCGAGCGGCAGGCGGTCGCCGGGGCGTACCGCAAGCTCGCGGTGCTGCTGCGGGCGGTGGGCACCCCCGAGCTCGACCACGCCCAGCACGACGCCTCGGTCGCGGTCGCCGACGCCTGGCGGCTGGTGCTGCTGGCGCAGACCCGCGGCTACCGCACCAGCGACGAGGCGGCCCGGCTGCGCTCCCTGCTGCGCTGGGTCTCCGACATCCACCTGGCCACCACGCAGGTGTGCATGGCCCGGCCCACGCCGCTGCCGCCCGAGGCCGCCGCGTTCGCCGAGCGGATGGCGGCCGCGGTCGCCGCCCCGGAGAAGGCGCCCGACCCGGCCGACCTGGACGGGCTGCGCCGGGGCATGCGCCCGCGCTCCCTGGAGGCCCGCCTGTACGGGCTGATGGCCCGGGCCGCCACCGCCGCGCGCCGCGACGCGGGCGGGCTCGACGACGACGAGCGCGCCCGGAACCTGCACGACGAGCGCTACCCGGCGCTGTGGGGCGCGCTGCGCTCCAGCCTCAGCCAGGATTCGCTGATCCGGCCCACCGCCCTGCGCATGTGGATCACGGTGACGGCGGCGGGCGCGCTGGCCCTGGCCTCGGGCCTGGAGAACTCCTACTGGGTGGGCATCACCACCACGGCCGTGCTGCAGGGCGGCAACGTGGTGCTGACCCTCAACCGGTCGGTCCAGCGGTCGCTGGGCACCCTGGTCGGCGTGGTCATCGGGGCGCTGCTGATCGCCGCGAACCCGCCTCTGGCCGGGGTCATCGTGCTGGCGGGGCTGTTCCAGGGCGCCGCCCAGCTGGTGATCGGCCGCAACTTCTTCTACGGCTCGGTGCTGCTCACCCCGATGGCGCTGCTGCTGTCGTACACGGCGGCGCCGCACCCCATCACCGAACTGGCCGAGACCCGCATCATCGACACCGTGGTGGGGTCGCTGGTGGGCCTGGCCGGGGCGATGCTGCTGTGGCGGGGCGCGTCGGCGACACGGCTGCCGCAGTCGATCGTCGGTGTGCTGGAGGAGGCCAGGCGCGCCATGGCGGCGGTGCTGGACCAGGACACCGTGATCGACGGACGGCTCCGCTACGAGCTGCGGCGGGACATGCGGGCGGCGCTGGTGAGCCTGCGCGGGGTCTACGAGAGCGCCATCGGCGACGTGCCGCGCGCCGCCTCCACACAGCCGCTGTGGCCGGTGGTGGTGGCCACCCAGCGCACCGGGTACCTGGCGCTGTCGGCGCTGGCCCTGGAGAACCCGGAGCCGGTGGGGACGATCACCCTGCAGCGGGTGGACCTGGCGTTCCGCGAGCTGATCTCGGCGATGGAGGAGCGGCGCACCCCGCGGTTGGGCGCGCTGCCCCGGCTGCCCGCCCATCCGCGGATCAACATGGAGCTGCGCGCCCTGTCGACGGCCATGGCGGGCGCGGTCGCCCAGGACGAGCGGGCGGCGCGGCTGGAGGCCGAGAAGCGGGCCGAGCTGGAGCGGCGCCGGGCCCAGGGGGACCTCGACGCCGACCTGTGAGGCGGGGCGGCCGCCGGGCCCGGGGCGGCCGTCCCCCGGCTCAGTCGACCAGGGCGAACGCGCGGACGGGGAAGGCCGCCAGTCCGCGCACCTTGGCGGGGACCGCGAAGAACCGGAAGCCCTCGGCGGGCAGCTCGCCGAGCAGGCACAGGTGGGAGACGACGGGAATGCCCGCGGCCAGCAGGACCGCCCGTACCGGGCGGGCCCCCTCCGCGGCCGGGGAGGTGTCGTCCACGCCCACGGAGTCGATGCCGACCAGGACCGCCCCGGCCTCGACCAGGGTCTTGGCCGCGGCCTCGGTCAGGTGGGGGTGGTCGTGGTCGCCGTAGGACTCGGTGCGCCAGTGGCGGTCCCAGCCGGTGCGGACGAGCACGGCCCGGCCGCGCAGGTCCAGGCCGGCGAACGCCTCCGGGCCGATCTGGCGGGCGCCGGCCGCGTCGACGACCACACCGGGCAGGTCGGCCACCCGGTCCAGGTCGAGGTCGGCCAGGTCCGCTCCGTCGCGGTAGCGGTGGGCGGGCATCTCCACGTAGGTGCCGGTGGCACCGGCCATCGTGACCCCGCCCCCGTCGCCGTGGGCGGCCGAGCCCTCGGTGATGTGCGGTTCCGGGAGACCGGGGCGGGTGGTCATCCCGTCGGTGATCTGGTGGCTGACGTCGACCGGTTTGGACATGGCTGTTTCCTCGCTTCACGAGCGTGTCCGGTGCGCGACCCCCGGGCTGCACCAGAGGTCTAGACCATGAGCCTAGCGTGTGTGACCCACGCCACCATCTTGCTGTTCCGGGTGCCCGCCGGGAACCCCCCGGAGGCGTTCGCCCCGCCTCGGCCCGGCGGTCCGCTCCGCGGGCCCGGTAAGGTCGGTGAACGCGGCGGCGCCGTGGAGATCCCCGCCACCGCGAACCCGCATCACGCACGGAGAAGGGTCCACTTCATGGTGTCACTGTACGGAGCGGCCAAGGCCGTCGTCGCGCCCGCGACCCGCATGATGTGGCCCGTGAAGGCCGAGGGCGCCCACCACGTCCCCCGCACGGGCGGGCTGATCCTGGCCGCCAACCACCTGGCGCTCATCGACCCGCTGTTCATCGGCGTCGCCTGCCCGCGGCCGGTGCGGTTCATCGCCAAGCAGGAGCTGTTCGACGAGGGCACGCTGCCGCGCCGGACGTTCGCGCGCGTGCTGCGCGGCCTCGGCCAGCTGTCGGTGGACCGCCGTCCGGGACAGAGCGCCCAGGAGGCCATGGACAACAGCCTGGAGGTGCTGGAGCGCGGCGAGGTCTTCGGCATCTTCCCCGAGGGCACCCGCTCGCCGGACGGCCGCCTGTACAAGGGGCAGACCGGGCTGGCCTGGCTGGCGCTGACGACCGGCGTCCCGGTGGTCCCGGTGGCGCTGGCCGGGACCGAGCGGATCCTGCCGCAGGGGCGGAAGGTGCCCTCGTTCAACCGGGTGGGCGTGCGCTTCGGGGAGCCCGTGGACCTGTCCCCGTGGAAGGGCCGGGCGGACCGGGCCAAGCCCCGCAGAGAGGCCACCGACGCCATCATGGAGGCGATCGCCAAGCTGTCCGGGCAGGAGCGGGTCGCGCGCTACGCGGCCTCGGTCAAGGCCGAACTGGGACAGGGCGGCCCGCGCGGGTGACTTTCACCACAGTGGACTCGGGGCTGATTCGTCCTTGACGGAGCGTTGACCCTTGATCGAGGGGTGCGGAACGACGCCTTCGCGCGCGCCGCGACCCCCGCCCCAACTGGGATGCCGGGCTCACCGAGGTGCCGAGGGGCCACCCGGGTCCGGAGCCGCACCCCGGGAACGGGGGCACAATTCCCCACCAGTACAGTGGGAATTACCGGTGCCGACACCGGATAGATTAGGCAAGCCTTACTTTAGATGGCGTCCGACCCCTGGCGCGAAGACTTGGAGCTGTGCGATGACGCGACCCCTGCGAGTGGGAATCGTTGGTGCCGGTCCGGCGGGAATCTACGCCGCCGACCTGCTCACCAAGGACGAGACCCTGTCCGCGTGCGGCACGTCCGTCAGCATCGACATCCTCGACAAGCTGCCCTCCCCCTACGGCCTGGTCCGCTACGGCGTCGCCCCGGACCACCCCCGGATCAAGCAGATCCAGGGAGCCCTGCACAAGATCCTCGACAAGCCCGAGATCACCTTCTACGGCAACGTCGAGTACGGGCGGGACCTCAAGCTCGACGACCTGCGCAGGCACTACGACGCGGTCATCTTCTCCACCGGCAGCGACCGCGACCGCCCCCTGGACATCCCCGGCATCGACCTGCCGGGCAGCCACGGGGCCGCCGACTTCGTCTTCTGGTACGACTCCCACCCCGACGTCTCGCCGTCCTGGCACGTCGAGGGCACCAGCGTCGCCGTGATCGGCGCGGGCAACGTCGCCGTCGACGTGGCCCGCATCCTCGCCAAGAACGCCGACGACCTGCTCGAGACCGACATCACCGACAACGTGTACGAGGGCCTGCGCGCCAAGCAGATCACCGACGTGCACGTCTTCGCCCGCCGCGGCATCGCCCAGTGCAAGGCCACCCCGATGGAACTGCGCGAGCTCGACAAGCAGCCCGGGGTCGAGGTCATCGTCTACCCCGAGGACTTCGAGATGGACGAGGGCAGCCTCCAGGCGTGCGAGGACTCCAACCAGACCAAGACCAACGTCAAGGTGCTCCAGAACTGGGCGCTGCGCGACCCGCGCGGTGAGGACGTCCGCCTGCACCTGCACTTCCTGCACTCGCCGGTGGCGGTGCTCGGCGAGGACCGGGTCACCGGTTTCCGCACCGAGCGCATGGAGCTCACCGGCGACGGCGGGGTCAAGGGCACCGGCGAGTTCGTGGACCACGAGGTCCAGGCCGTCTACCGGGCCATCGGCTACCTGGGCTCGCCCCTGGCCGACCTGCCCTTCGACGAGGAGAACGGCGTCGTCCCCAACCGCGGGGGCCGGGTCCTGGACCTGGACGACAACCACATCCCGGGGGTCTACGCCACCGGGTGGATCAAGCGCGGACCGGTGGGCCTGATCGGCCACACCAAGGGCGACGCCCTGGAGACCGTCACCAACCTGGTCTCCGACCGCGAGTCGTTCACCCCGGCCGCCGAGCCGGACCCGGTCGCGTTCCGGGCCCTGCTCGAGGAGCGCGGCGTGGAGTACACGACCTGGGAGGGCTGGCAGCGGATCGAGGCCCGGGAAGAGGAGCTGGGGGCCGAGCGCGGCCGCAAGCGCCTCAAGCTGCTCACCCGCGAGGAACAGACCACGGTCGCGCGTCAGGGCTGACCCCGCGCGAACGTCCCGGCCGGCCCCGCGCCCCTCTGCGGGGCCGGCACCCTATTCCCACCCGCAAAGGGTTCCCCACCGTGAGATTGCGCATGCGACTCGCCGGGGGAACATGGAACAACGGCCCGGTTCCATGGGTTAGAGTCACTGTTGGTCGGTGTGGTAGCAAGTGTCCCCCGGGCCTCAACTATTGCCTTCGCGGAATACCGCGTACGGCCCCCGCCAGGGGAGACCGTACGGTCCGGAGCCCCGTTGTGCCCCGCGCCGAGAGGCGACCGCCATGCCGACCATCAGTCTCGTGCCCCGCTCCCACCGAGGTGGGAGCGGGGCATCTTGGTATTCTCCCCGAAAAACGACGAAGGACGGTCAGGCGTGGACGAACGGTCCCCCCGACAACCGGATTCCTCCGGGCCGCCCGAGGAGTCGGGCGACACCCCGACCCGAGGCGTTCGCCCGGAGAACCCCTATCGCATTCCGCAGCGGCCCCCGGCCCCGGGCGGGACGGCCGCCGGTGGTCCGTCCGACCGTCCCGAGAGCTGGGACACCCCGTACCCGGCCGCCCAGGGCCCCACCGGTGAGTGGACGCCACCTCGTCCCGAGGAGACCCCTCCCACGGACACCTGGAAGGACTGGCAGGCCCCGAGCGAGGAGCCCGAGGCCGCACCCGACCGCGACGCCGACGGCCCGGAGCGGACCACCGCCGCATGGGACGCCACCGGGGGCGCGCCCGCACCGGATGAACGGCCCACCGGGGCCCACCGGGGTACCGGTCCCGCCTGGGACGACCGTCCCGGCGCCGCGCCCGCGACGGATGACTCCTGGGACGGCGGCGACCAGAGCGACTCCTGGGGCGAGACCCACAGTGGTCCCCAGCAGACCAACGCGGGGTGGGGCGAACGCCCCGGCGACACTCGCGGAACGAGCGACGGCTGGAACACCCAGAGCGGTCCCCAGCAGACCGGTGCCGCGTGGAGCGACCCCGGCGACGACGCACCCGCATGGGGAGAACAGTCCGGCAGCACACGCGGGTCGGACAACGGCAGCAGCGGCTCCCCACAGGCCACCGCGGGGTGGGGTGAGGCGCGAAGCGCGAACGACGGCTGGGACGCCCACAGCGGACCCCAGCAGACCGCTGCCGCGTGGAGCGGCCCCGGCGATGCGCCTGGATGGGGCGAGCAGCCCGCCAACACACGTGGGTCGAACGACACCTGGGACGACAGCGACCAGGGCAACTCCTGGGGCGACGGCAACAGCGGCCCCCAGCAGACCAACGCGGCATGGACCGGATCCGGCGACGTGCCCGGGTGGGGCGAGCAGCCCCGCGACGCACGCGGTGCGAACGACGACTGGAACGCCCAGAGCGACCCGCAGCAGACCGCCGCGGCGTGGAGCGACCCCGACAACTCGCGTGGGTCGGACAACACCTGGGACGACAGCGACCAGGGCAACTCCTGGGGCGACGGCAACAGTGGCCCTCAGCAGACCGCTGCCGCGTGGAACGGTCCCGGCGACGACGCGCCCGCATGGGACGAGCAGCCCCGCGACGCGCATGGGTCGAACGACGGCTGGGACGCCCACAGCGGACCCCAGCAGACCGCTGCCGCGTGGAGCGGTTCCGGCGACGACGCGCCTGGATGGGGCGAGCAGCCCCCGGGAGCGGGCGGCACGGGGCCGCGGACGGCGGAGCCCGGGCACGGGGACCGGTGGAGCGGACCGCAGCAGGGCGCCGGCGACGGCCGCGGCGGCCCCCCGCCGGGACCCGGCGGGCCGCGCGACGGCTGGGACGACTGGGACGGCGAGCCGCGGGACGCGGAGTCCGCCCCCCGCGGCGACGGCTTCGAGTACCTCTACCACGGCAACGCCGCCGCACCGCCGGAGCAGCCCGACCGGCAGCCGCGCAAGTCCAAGCGCGGCCTGGTCATCGGGCTGATCGCCGCGGGCGTGGTGCTGGCGCTGATCGGCGGCGGAGTCTCCTGGTACGTGCTCACCCTCCCGCAGCCCGAGGAGGCGGTCGAGGAGTACGCGGCCGCCTGGGAGGCGCAGGACTACGAGCGCCTGGCCGCCGTCACCACCGGCGGTGGCGCCGCCGAGGTCCTCGGCGGCATCGCCTCCGGGATCGGGGTGGAGAGCGTCGACGTCACCGTGGGCGAGCCCACCGCCGACGGCGGCACCGGCACCGCCTCCTACGAGGTGGCCGTCGGCCTGTCCAACGCCGGCGACTGGGGCTGGGAGGGCGAGCTCCCCCTGGTCCGCCAGGACGGCGAGTGGCTGGTGGACTTCTCCCCCGAGGTGGCGTTCCCCGGCCTGGCCGAGGGCCAGACCCTGGCCCGCACCGCGGTGTGGGGCGAGCGGGGCCAGATCCTCGCCGCCGACGGCACCCGCCTGGACACCCCGGACGTCTCCGGCTCGCTGCAGATGATCGTCGGCGGGATGGGCGAGGCCACCGAGGAGGACATCGAGCGGCTGGGCCCCGCCTACCGGGTCGGCGACACCGTCGGCACCAGCGGGCTGCAGCGCACCTACGAGGAGCGGTTGGCCGGACAGGCCGCCACCACCATCGTCATGGTGGACGCCGGCACCGAGGCCGACGCCGTGGAGGCGACCGAGGAGAACACCGTCGCCAGCCTGGACGGCGCCCCCGGTGAGAACGTCGTCACCAGCATCGACATGGCGGTGCAGAACGCGGCCGCCAACGCCATCATCGACTCCGACGACCCGGCGGGCATGGTGGCGATCCGGCCGTCCACGGGCGAGATCCTCGCCGCGGTGAACGTCCCCGGCGGGTTCAACCGCGCCTTCGAGGGCCGCTACCCGCCCGGCTCCACGTTCAAGGTCGTCAGCTACAACGCGCTGCTGGACGGCGGCCTGACCATGGACTCCCAGTTCCAGTGCCCCAAGGAGTACAACCCGGGCGGCTGGGAGTTCACGAACGCGGGCGGCGCCGAGTACGGCGCGCAGACGATGACCCAGGCGTTCGCGACCTCCTGCAACACCGCCCTGGTCCAGGCGGCCGTCGACAACATCGACGCCAACGCCCTGCTGGCCAGCGCCGAGCTGTTCGGGATGAACGCCCCGATGGACATCGGCGTCCCGACCTTCGAGCCGGTCTACCCGCTCTCCGAGGGCGCCGTCATGCTGGGCGCCCAGGCCATCGGCCAGGGCCAGGTCGAGACCTCGGCGCTGCACATGGCCACGGTCCCGGCCGCGGTCGCCGACGGCAACTGGCGGCCCCCGCTGCTGGTGACCGAGCCGGCCGCCGAGGCCCCGGCCGAGCCGCGCCCGATCCCCAACGCCGAGGCCCTGCGCACCATGATGCGCGCGGTCATCACCGAGGGCACCGCCGAGAACCTGCCCTTCCAGGGCGAGGTCTACGGCAAGACGGGCACGGCCGAGTTCGGCACCGCCGAGGGCGAGGACGAGGAGCTGCCCAGCCACGCGTGGATGGTCGGCTTCAAGGGCGACGTCGCGTTCGCCGTGGTGGTGGAGGGCGGCGGGGGCGGTTCCTCCGTCGCCGGCCCGATCGCCGCGAAGTTCACGAACGCGCTGTGAGGCGTGACGGCGGGCGGCCTCGGCCGCCCGCCGTTCAGCGGCCCTCGTCGGCGGGCTGCAGGGTCTGCGCGGGCGCCGGCGCGGACGGCTGCTCGACGGGCTGCGGCGCGCCGGGTGTGAGGACGAACAGCAGGACCAGGAGTCCGGCGGTGACGGCCGCGATCAGGCCGCAGGCCACCCAGGGCTTCCAGCCGCTCAGGCCGGGTTCGGCGGGCGCGTCGGGGTCCCCGAAGGAATCCAGGCGTTCGGCGAGCTCGGGATCCTCTTCGCCGAGCCGCCTCTCGATCTCCTCGAGGATTCTCCGCTCGTGTTCTCTCAGGGACATGGCGCACCCTCCTTCAGCGGCCGGGGGAAGGTCTACTATCGCCACCGGGTGTCCTACAGTCTCCCCAGCGGAGCGCGAGGATATCCCCGGCTTCGGCGGGTTTTCCCGGCCGTCCCGGACCCCCGCAGGTCACCGCCGCACGGCGTCCCGACACGTGGGAACGGCGTCTCGCGCAGCGGTCATCCGGGGTAGCACTCGGCCTCCGCGGCCTTGACCCCGGCCCAGACGGTGCCGCCGCGGACCAGCCCCAGCTCGGCCAGTGCGGCCGGGCTGATGTCGGCGGCCAGGTCGAGCGCTCCGGTCAGGTGCACCCGCACCTGGTCGCCGAACCGCTCCACCCCGTCCACGGTCAGCTCCCACAGGTTGCGCGGGCTGCCGTCGGGGCGCCGCCGGTACAGGGCGACGGCCCGGGGCGGGAACGCCACCAGCGCGGAGCCGCTGTGCGCCTCGTGCACCTCCACCACCGCTCCGCCGTCCAACAGGACGGCGGTGCCGTCGGCCCGCCCGCGGAACAGGTTGAGCCCCACCAGCCGCGCCACGTAGGGGGTCCGGGGGCGGCGGGCCACCTCGGCGGGCGCCCCCTCCTGGACCACCCGGCCGCCCTCGACGACGGCGATGCGGTCGGCCAGCACCATGGCGTCCAGCGGGTCGTGGGTGACCAGCACCGTCGCCCCGTCGAACTCCTCCAGCAGGCGGCGCAGCCGTCCCCGCACGCGGACGCGGGTGCTCACGTCCAGGGCGGCCATGGGCTCGTCCAGCAGCAGCAGGCGCGGGCGCACCGCCAGCGCACGGGCCAGTGCCACGCGCTGGGCCTGCCCCCCGGACAGGTTCCGGGGCCGCGCGCGGGCGTACCCGGCCAGGTCCATGTGGTCGAGCAGCTCGGCGGCGCGGGCGCGGGCGTCGGCCTTGGACGCCCCCTGGCAGCGCGGCCCGAACGCGACGTTGTCCAGCGCGCTCATGTGCTGGAACAGCAGGTAGTCCTGGAACACCATGCCGACGGGCCGCCGCTCCACGGGGGTGCGCGTGTGGTCGTCCCCGTCCACCCGCACGTGCCCGCCGCTGAGCGGCAGCAGTCCGGCCAGGGCGCGCAGCGCCGAGGACTTGCCCGCCCCGTTGGGGCCGAGCAGGGCCAGCACCTCCCCGGCCGCCACGGACAGGGCGACCTCCAGTTCGAAGTCGCCCCGGCGCAGCCGGAGGTCGGCGGAGAGCACGCTCACGCGGCGTTCACCCATTTCTCGCGCAGGGTGGCCAGCACGGCCAGGGACACCAGGAGCAGGACGAGGCTGAGCACGATCGCGGCCTCGGGGTCGCGCTGCATGGCCATGTAGACGGCCAGCGGCATGGTCTGGGTGGTGCCGGGGAAGTTGCCGGCGAAGGTGATGGTGGCGCCGAACTCGCCCAGGGCCCGGGCCCAGCACAGGATCGCCCCGGCGCCGATGCCGGGCAGCACCATGGGCAGGGTGACGCGGGTGAACACGGTGACCCGCCCGGCGCCCAGGGTCGCCGCGGCCTCCTCGTAGCGGCGGTCGGCTCCGCGCAGCGCCCCCTCGACGCTGATGACCAGGAACGGCATGGCGACGAACACCTGGGCCAGGACCACGGCGGCGGACGTGAAGGGGATGGTGATCCCGAACCACGCGTCCAGGTACCGCCCGAGCAGGCCGTTGCGGCCGAGCACGAGCAGCAGCGCGACGCCGCCGACCACGGGCGGGATGACCAGGGGCACGGTGACCAGGGCGCGCACGATCCGCCGCCCGGGGAAGTCGGTGCGGGCCAGCAGCCAGGCCAGCGGGACCCCCAGGACCAGGCAGAGGGCGGTGGCGACGGTGGCGGTGGACAGCGACAGCCACAGCGCGGCCAGCACCTCGGGTTCGGTGACCCGGCGCCCCATGTCGTGCCAGGGCGCGCGCACGACCAGCCCGAGCAGGGGCAGGACGAGGAAGGCGACGCCCGCGAGGGCGGGCAGGACCAGCGGCCAGGGCGGCCTGCCGGACCGGGCCCGCAGGGCGGGCCCGGTCCGCGCGGAGCCGCGGGTCACGGGGTGCCGAACCCGGCGTCGGCGAGGACGGCGGCGCCGGTCCCGGAGAGTACGAGGTCGATCCAGGCGGCGGCCAGGTCCGGCTCGGGCGCGTCGGCCAGCAGGGCGATCGGGTAGTCGTTGACGGCCGCGTCCGCCTCGGGGAAGGCGATGCCGGTGACGGCCTCCCCGGCGGCGATCACATCGGTCCGGTAGACGAGTCCGGCGTCGACCTCGCCCAGTTCGACCTTGGTCAGCACCGCGCGGACGTCCTCCTCGTAGGTGACGGGGGTGACGTCGAGCCCGGCGGCGTCCAGCGCGGTCGCCGTGGCCGCGCCGCACGGGACCTCCGGTGCGCAGAACGCCGCGGAGACGCCGTCCCGCGCGAGGTCGTCCAGACCCTCGATCCCGGCGGGGTTGTCGGCGGGCACGGCGATCTGGAGGGTGTTGGTGGCGAAGACCGCGCCGTCGCCGTGTTCGTCCGCCCACTCCCGGTCCAGGCCCTCCCCCTCGGCGACCTGCGCCATGGTGGCGGTGTTCGCGGCCGCGAACACGTCCGCGGGCGCGCCGGAGCCGATCTGGGCGGCCAGCTCGCTGCTGCCCGCGAAGTTGAAGACGACCTCCGCCCCGGGGTTGTCCGTCTCGAACTCCTCGGCCAGGGACTCGAAGACGTCGGTGAGGGAGGCGGCGGCGAAGACGGTCAGCTCGCCGGCGGGGCCCCCGGAGCCCTGTCCCTCCGGTCCGGCCCCGGTGTCCCGGCCCGCGCAGGCGGTGAGGGCGAGGGCCGCCGCGGCCAGCGCCGCGACGAGCCGCAGGGGGGTGTCACGCATGGCGGTCTCCGCTCGTCTCGACGATCACGTTCGTGGACTTGACCACGGCCGTGGCGGTGGCGCCGACCTCCAGGCCGAGTTCGTCGGCGGCCTCGCGGCTCATCAGCGAGACGATGCGGTGCGGCCCCGCCTGGACCTCCACCTGCGCCATGACGGTGTCGCGGACGATCCCGGTGACCAGTCCGTGGAAGCGGTTGCGCGCGGAGGAACGGTGGCGGTCGGGGTCCTGGTGGGACCCCTCGCGCATGAAGGCGGCCAGGTCGGCCCCGTCGAGGAGGCGGCGGCCGGAGGCGTCGCGGGAGGCGCTGAGGCGTCCGGCGTCGACCCAGCGGCGCACGGTGTCGGCGCTGACGCCGAGCAGTTCGGCGGCCTCGCTGATCTGGAAGGTCGGCATGGGAGCAATCTACTGCTCGCAGATGCGAGGGCAACAGCCCCTCAGGGCTGGCGGATCACAGCTTTTTCGCGCCGAAAGGGCCGCATTCGTCGGATGATCGTCCGAACGGCGCCTGTGCGGAGGGACTCGCCCGGGCAGGGCCGCGGCCGCCGGGCGGGCGTTCCGGGACACGGCGCGGCCCCGGCCCGCGGGGGGCCGGGGCCGCGTCCGGTACCGGTCAGCCGCGGGGGGCGGCGATCTCGCCGACCGGCCCCTGGGCCCGGTAGTCGTCCAGGGCGGTGACCGCGTACACGGTGTCGTCCCCCGCACCGGTGTCGTCGAACGAGGTGCCGCCGGTCACGCCGACGAGGTTCTCCGGGGTGAGCGCCTCGCAGGCCGTCTCGTCCCCGGCCTCGGCCGCCTCGGCGGGCAGCCGGTACACGGCGTAGAAGCGGGCGCCCTCGGCCTCCTCCCAGGACACCTCGACCCCGTGCTCGCCGGCGCGGGCCGTCACCCCGGCCACGGCGCCGACCCGGGCCTCCTCCTCGCCGGAGTCGGTCCGCGGCGGCAGGGCCGGCTCGGCGTAGTGGCCGCCGAGCAGGTGGTCCACCGCGTCCGGGTTCTCGCGCAGGCTCTTGATGGAGAAGTAGATGTCGCCGCCGACCCCCTCCAGCCCGCCGGAGTAGTCGAGCTGGGTGGAGAGGGCGTCGTCGGAGGTCCACCCGTCCTCGCCCAGGCGGTAGGCGGCCTGGCCGATGTACAGGTCCACGCCGGTGCCCTCGACCTCGTCCGCCCACCAGTCGGTGAGCGCCTCGTAGTCGGCGGTGCCGAACCCGCGCTCCCAGTACAGCTGGGGGGCGACGTAGTCGACGGTGCCCTCCTGGATCCAGGTGCGGGTGTCGGCGTACTGGGCGTCGTAGGACTGCAGGCCGGAGCTGGGCGACCCGCTGGGGTCGGTGCTCTGGTTGCGCCAGATGCCGAACGGGGAGACGCCGAAGCTCACCCACGGCTCGGTCTCCTGGATGGCGCCGTGCACGTCGCGCATGAGCTGGTCGACGTTGTCGCGGCGCCAGTCTCCGCGGTCGTCGAAGTCCCCGCCGTGCGCCTCCCAGGAGGCGTCGTCGTCGAACTCCTCGCCGTCCTTGGGGTAGGGGTAGAAGAAGTCGTCGAAGTGGACGCCGTCGATGTCGTAGCGCTCGACCACGTCCATGATCACGCCGGTGACCCAGGCCCGCACCTCGGGGTTGCCGGGGTCCACGTAGGCCTCGTCGCCGTAGTCCACCAGCCATTCGGGGTTCTGCTTCACCGGGTGGTCGTCCACCAGGTTCTCGATGTCGGGGTCCTGCAGGCCCACCCGGTAGGGGTTGAACCAGGCGTGCAGCTCCAGGCCGCGGGCGTGCGCCTGCTCCACCGCGTACTCCAGCGGGTCGTACCCGGGGTCGCCGCCCTGCTCCCCGGTGAGGTAGCGGGCCCAGGGCTCCTTGTCGGAGGCGTACACGGCGTCGGCGGTGGGCCGCACGTGCAGGAACACGGCGTTGAGGCCCATGGCGACGGCGTCGTCGAGGTAGGCGTCCAGCTCCGCCCGCTGCTCCTCGGCGGACAGGCCGGGCTCGGAGGGCCAGTCGATGTTGCGGACGGTGGTGAGCCAGGCGCCGCGCATCTGCCGCGCGGAGTCGGCCGAGCACAGCGCGTCCGCGGTCCGGACCGTGCCGCCGGTGTCGTTGCGGCTCCCGCTGGCGCCGTCGCCGGGCGCTCCCCCCGGGGCGCCCGCGGCGCATCCGGCGAGCAGGACGGTGGACGCGGCGGCCATGGTCGCCCAGCGCGCGGCGCGCGGTACGGCCACGGCCCGTGCCACAGAACCCTTCAAAGCGATGTCTCCTCTTGGAAGCCGGGGCGGCGCCCGTTCCCCGGAGCGCCGTGCCGTGGACCAGAGTAGAGGACAATGTCAATTTTCGGACACGATTGAGCCAATCTGTGGACAACCTCGCACAAGCCCCGGGAAGGGAACATCGCCCCAGGTCAATGCGGCACCCCGGATCCCCATGGCTCCACCGGCCCCGGGTACGGAAACCGTCGCGGTGCGGGCCCCCTCACACCGCCAGGGGGGTTGACCCTCCCCTCCACCGGCCCCCGGTCCGGGCTCGCGGGGGCACCGGGCGACCTAGACTCGGGTGACGTGAACGCCGCTGTGTGCCCTCCCAAGCTCTTCGTCCGGACCGTTCCGCTGCGCGGCGGCGCCGACTCCCTGGTGCGCCGCCTGCCCGCCGGAGCCCCGCTGGCCTGGCTGACCGGCGACGACGGCCTGGTCGGCTGGGGCCGGGCCGCCCACTGGAGCCCGGCCGCCGAGCCCGCGGGCACCGAGCCCACCGACACCACCCGGTTCACCGAGGCCGCCCGCTGGCTCAACGGGGTGCTGGAGCGGGCCGTGGTGGAGGACGAGGTCGGCCTGCCGGGCACCGGCGCCGTCGCCTTCGGCACGTTCACCTTCGCCCCCACCTCCACGGGCTCCACCATGGTGGTCCCCCGCGTCCTGCTGGGCCGCCGCGGCGACCGGGCGTGGCTGACCACCGTCACCGACGAACCCGGCGTCCATCCCGGGGAGCTGCTGTACCCGGCCCCCGCGCCGCGCCCCGTCGGCCCCCTCTCCTGGGACACCGGCGAGCTCACCGCCCGGGAGTGGGGCGGCGTCGTCGCGGACACCGTCGCGCGCATCCGCGCCGGGGAGCTCGACAAGGCGGTACTGGCCCGCGACCTCGTCGCCCGGGCCGAGGGCCCCATCGACGTGCGCACCCTGCTGGAGCGGCTGCACGCCCGCTACCCGCAGTGCTTCACGTTCTCGGTCGCGGGCATGGTCGGCGCCACCCCCGAACTGCTGCTGCGCCGGGAGGGCGAGGAGCTGTCCTCCCTGGTGCTGGCGGGCACCCGCCCGCGCGGCGCCGACGCGGAGGAGGACGAGCGGCTCGCGGAGGAGCTGATGTCCTCGGCCAAGGACGTGGAGGAGCACGGGCTGGCGGTGGACTCCCTGCGCGACGCCCTGGCCCCCCTCGCCGAGGAGCTGGTGGTCCCGGCCTGGCCGCACCTGCTGCGGCTGGCCAACGTCCAGCACCTGGCCACCCGCGCGCACGCCCGGCTGCGGCCGGGGGTGTCGGCGCTGGACGCCGTGGCGGCCCTGCACCCGACCGCCGCCGTGGGCGGCACCCCCACCGCCACCGCGATGCGCCTCATCGACGAGGTGGAGGGCATGGACCGGGGCGGCTACGCGGGACCGGTCGGCTGGGTGGACGGCGCGGGCAACGCCGAATGGGGCATCGCCCTGCGCAGCGCCCACGTGGACGGGGCGACGGCCCGGCTGTTCGCCGGGTGCGGGATCGTCGCCGGGTCCGAGCCGGAGTCGGAGATCGCCGAGACCGAGTCCAAGTTCCGGCCGGTGCGCGAGGCCCTCACCGACGGGTGAGCCGGGCCGCGCCCCGCGGCGCGGAACGGGAAACCGGCCCGTAACACGCCCGGTATACCGTCACGCCATGCAGATCGACTTCGTGGCCTGGGACGATCCCGACGCCACCGCTCTCCGGGCCGGGCAGCGCGCCGAGATCGCCGAACGGTACGGGACCCCCGACTCCGAGCCCGGCACTCCCCCCTCGGCGTCCGACATCGCCGTGTTCGCGCTGGCCCGGGCCTCCGACGGCACCGCCGTGGCCTGCGGGGGCCTGCGCGACCTGGGGCCGGACGAGGGCGGCGAGGTCAAGCGGATGTACGTGCTGCCCGGGCACCGGGGGTCGGGAGCGGCCCCGCGGCTGCTGGCCGCCCTGGAGGAATGGGCGCGCGACCGGGGGTGGAAGCGGCTCCGGCTGGAGACCGGCGACCGCCAGCCCGACGCGGTGCGGTTCTACACCAAGTCCGGCTACACCCCGGTGGAGCCCTTCGGCGCCTACGCCGACGAGCCCTCGTCGCTGTGCTTCGGCAAGACCCTGTAGGACGCGCCGACACGAACCGGCCCCGGGGCTCCCCCACGATGGAGTCCCGGGGCCGGTGTTCGGGGGCGCCGGTCACCTGCCGACGGCGCGACCGCCCTTGTGCCAGATGCAGACCACCGACGGGCGCGGGAAGTCGCCGTCGGGCCACACGCTGGTGGGCGCCTCGAAGGTCCCGTCCTCACCGGGGTGCTGCGGGGCCAGGAAGACCGTCTTGTCGTCCTTGGTGATGAACGGGCCGCACGCCTCGGCGTCCACCGGAACGGTCGCGAAGGTCTTCAGCTCGCCGCGGAAGCGCCCCTCGACCGGCATGACGTGCAGGCCGTCGTTGATCCCCAGGGTGCCGGGCTGGCCGTCGGTGGAGATCCACAGGTTGCCGTCGCTGTCGAAGGTGACGTTGTCGGGCGAGGAGATCGGCATCACCTTGGACTTGTCGTAGCCCGCGTAGTAGGTGTCCTCGTCCTCGGGGTTCCCGCACACCAGCGGCACGGTCCAGGCGAACGCCTCGGCGGCGGCGTCGCCGTTGTGCTCGATGATCTCCAGGATGTGGCCGTGCTTGTTGGGGCCGCGCGGGTTGGGCTCGTCGGCCTGGCCGGGCTCGCGGGCGGAGTTGTTGGTCAGGGCCACGTAGACCTTGCCCGTGGCGGGGCTGGCCTCGATGTCCTCGGGGCGGTCCATCTTGGTCGCCCCGGCGGCGTCGGCGGCCAGGCGGGTGTGGACGAGCACCTCGGCGACGCTGAAGCCGTCCACGAAGCTCGTGGTGTCGCTGGTGAGCGGGATCCAGTCGCCGTAGCCGTCGAACTCGCCGTCGGCGGGCAGCGCGCCGGACCCGTCGATCTCCTCCTCCGGGCTGTTGCCGGTGAGGCGGGCGACGAAGAGCGTGCCGGTGTCCAGGAGGGTGAGGTTGTGGCGGGTGTCGCCCTCGCGGAACTTCTTCGCGCTGACGAACTTGTAGATGTAGTCGAAGCGCTCGTCGTCGCCCATGTAGGCGACCGCGCGGCCGTCCTCGGCGAGGCGGACGGTGGCGCCCTCGTGCTTGAAGCGGCCGAGCATGGTGCGCTTGGCGGGCGGGGCGGAGGGGTCGAGGGGGTCGGTCTCGACGATCCAGCCGAAGCGGTTCACCTCGTGGGGGTGCCGGGAGAGGTCGAAGCGCTCCTCGACCCGGTCCCAGCGGCGGCCCGAGGCGCCGGTGGACAGGCCGTAGCGGGCGTACTCGGGGCTCGCCGGGGCGTTGCCGAAGTACTGGTTGAAGTTCTCCTCGCCGCTGAGGAAGGTGCCCCAGGGGGTGTAACCGCCCGCGCAGTTGTTGAGCATGCCCCGCACGGTGGTCCCGGTGGGGTCCTCCTCCGTCTTGAGCAGGTCGTGCCCGGCGGCGGGGCCGGTGAGGGTGAACGGGGTGTCCGTGGTGATCCGCCGGTTGTAGCGCCGCTCGCCGGTGCTCAGGCGCCACTGGCCGGTGCGGCCGACGCGCTCGACCTCGACGATGGAGCCGCCGTGGGCGGCCATGGCGATCCGGATCTGCTCGGGGGTCGCCGAGGCCCCGTTCCGGTAGCCGCGGAACATGAGGTTCTCGTTGGTGTACTCGTGGTTGACCCACAGCAGGCCGCGGTTCTCGTCGAGCTGGTGGAGGCCGACGTAGTCGCAGTTGTAGCCGAACTGCTGCGCCTGGGCCTCGGCGGTCTGGTTCTCGATGTCGAACTCCGGGGCCCCGGGCAGGACGGGGTCGCCCCAGCGGACGATGACGTGCTGCTCGTAGCCGTTGGGGATGGTGACCTTGTCGTCGTTGTTGGGCAGGACGCTTCGGAAGGTCGGCCGGGGAGCGGGCTTGGGGCGGCCGGGGCCCCGGTCCGCGACGGCGGGGGCGGCCATGCCCAGGGCGCCGGCACCGGCGCCGACCACTGCGGCGCCCAGCATCGAGCGGCGGGAGAGCGCCTTGGCGAAGATGTCACCGAAGTAGGCGTTGTCGCTCTTGTTGGGAGCGGGGTGGAAACAGGCATCACCGCAGCGCAGCTCGCAGGTCCTGCGGGAACGGCCACCGCCGGCCGTGTCGACGAACGGCAGCAAGCGGCGGCGGGGCGCGGATTCGGGCACACCTTCTCCTCGGGGATCGTTGCTTCCCCCCGGCGGCCTCCGCCCTGGTACGGGGCTGGGTCGGGGCCGTGCGGGGTCGCGGCAGGCGGGGTGGTCCCACCGGTCGCTCTCGACCTTGGCCGAGGTTCCACACGCACGGGTGAAACCGAGGTGAACGCCCCTACAACTCCCGCGCAGCGCTGAGTTGACCACTCTTCGCGACTCGGTGAACACCCACCGTCGGCCCTTGTCCGCGATGATCCACCACCGCGGACCACCGGGTCCAGACCCCACGCCCGGGGCCCTTTCCCGTTCCCCTGCCCCTGCCCGGTTCCGCCGCGCCCTATCCCCTCCCCTTGCTGCGGCCGACCGGCACCACCATGGGGCCGCCGGTGACCGGGTCCTCCACCACCACGGCGTCCAGCCCGAACGCCTCGCGCAGCAGCTCGGGGGTGAGCACGTCGGCGGGGCCGCCGCTGGCCAGCACCCGCCCGTCCCGCATGGCGATGACCGTGTCGGCGTAGCGGGCCGCGAGGTTGAGGTCGTGCAGGACCATGACGATGGTGCGCCCGCCCTCGTCGTGCAGTTCGCGCACCAGGTCGAGCACGTCCACCTGGTGGACCAGGTCCAGGAACGTGGTGGGTTCGTCCAGCAGCAGCAGGTCGGTGCCCTGGGCCAGCACCATGGAGATCCAGGCGCGCTGGCGCTGGCCGCCGGACAGCTCCGACAGCGGGCTGTCGGCCAGGTCGGCCAGCCCGGTCAGCTCCAGCGCCCGGGCGACGGCCTCGTGGTCGTCGCCCGACCACTGGCGGTACCAGCGCTGGGCCGGGTGGCGGCCGCGGGCCACGAGGTCGGCGACGGTGAGCCCGTCGGGGGCGGTGGGCTGCTGGGGCAGCACCCCCAGTACTCGGGCGACCTCCCGGGTGGGGGTGCGGTGGATGTCGCGGCCGTCCAGCTCCACCAGCCCGGATCTGGGGCGCATGAGCCGGCCCAGGGCACGCAGCATCGTGGACTTGCCGCACCCGTTGGGGCCGATGACACAGGTGACGGTCCCCTCGATGATGTCGGCGTCCAGGCCGTCGACGATGACGCGGTCGTCGTAGGCCAGGGTCAGGCCGCGGGCGCTCAGGCGCGCCCGGGCGTCGGAGGGCGTGCCCTCGGTGCGTGTGGTCTGCGGGGCGGTCACGCTTGGGTCCTCCGGTTGGCGCGGACGAGCAGGTGGATGAGGTACAGGGCGCCCAGGCAGCCGGTGACGACGCCGACCGGCAGCTGGATGTTGTCGAGCGCGGTGCGGGCCGCCAGGTCGGCCCCGCTGACCAGGGCGGCGCCCACCAGCGCCGACAGCAGCACGGGCGGCCGGGAGGTGCCGGGCCCGGCCAGGCGCAGGGCGATCTGCGGGCAGGCCAGGGACACGAACAGGATGGGCCCGGCGGCGGAGGTGCCGAACGCGGCCAGCAGCACCGCCAGGACGAGCATGGCCGTGCGGGCGCGCTCCAGGTCCACGCCCAGGCCGCGCACCACGTCGTCGTCGTAGGACAGGGCGTCCAGGGTGCGCGAGGCGGCCAGGGCGAGCGGCAGGAGCAGCACCAGGGCCAGGGCGACCGGGGCGGCGTTCTCCCAGGTCCGCATGCTCAGGCTGCCGGCGACCCAGACCATGGCCCGGCCGGTGTCGGTGACCTCGCCCAGTGTGAGCAGCCACAGGGTGAGGTTCATCAGGACGGTGGAGACGCCCACCCCCACCAGCAGCAGCCGGTAGCCGTCGACGCCGCCCCGGCGGGCCAGCGTGTAGCACAGCGCCCCGGCGGCCAGCCCGCCGGCCAGGGCGACGGCGGGCACGCCCAGCGAGGACAGGGCGCCGCCGCCGGAGAGGATGCCGTAGCTGCCGCCGAACGCCAGGACGGCGACCACCCCGGCGCTCGCCCCGTGGGTGACGCCGAGCAGGTCGGGGCTGGCCAGGGGGTTGCGCATGATGGTCTGGGTGACCGCCCCGGCTGCGGCCAGGGCGGCCCCGGCGAGCATGCCCGTCACCACGCGCGGCATCCGCACCCGCCACACCGTGAAGTAGTGCTCGTAGTCGGTGCCGATGATGTGCGCCCACACCTGGGCGGGGGTCAGCGGGGTCCGCCCCAGGGAGAGGTTGAGGGCGAGCAGCACCGTGAGGACCGCCAGGACCGCCAGGCACACGGCGATCAGGCGGGGGCGCAGCCGCAGCGCGACGGGGCCCAGGCGCAGGGCGGGGCGGCTGCGGCGCAGCCGGTCGCGCACCTGGTGCGCCGGGTGTTCGGGAGCGACGGGGGTCATAGGGCGAGGAGTCTCCGGCGGCGGACGATGTAGATGAAGAAGGGCGCGCCGACGAGGGCGAGCACGATGCCGACCTGGAGTTCGCCGGGCGGGGCCAGGAAGCGGCCCAGCACGTCGGCGGCCAGCAGCAGGATCGCCCCCATGAGGGCGGAGTAGGGCAGCAGCCACCGGTGGTCGGCGCCGACGATCCCGCGCGCCAGGTGGGGGACGATCAGGCCGACGAACGCGATGGGGCCGCAGGCGGCCACGGTGACGCCGGTGAGCAGGGTGATCGCGGTCAGGCCCACCACCCGGGCCCGGCCGACACGGTGGCCCAGCGCCTTGGCGGTGTCCTCGCCCAGGGCCAGGGCGTTGAGCGCCCCGGCGTTGGCCAGGCCCAGGGCGGTGCCGACGGCGACCACGGCCAGCATCGGCGGCAGGATCTCGGGATCGCGGCCGACCAGGGCTCCCACCCGCCAGAACCGGAAGTCGTCCATGGTGGAGCGGTCCAGCAGGACCAGCCCGGACACCACCGAGTAGGCGAGCCAGCTCACCGCGGTCCCGGCCAGCGCCAGTGTGACGGGCGTGGGTCCGCGTCCGGACACGGACCCGATGAGGTAGACCGCTGCCGCGGCGGCGCCGGCCCCGGCGAAGGCCAGCCAGGCCTGGGTGTACAGGGCGGTGATGTCGAAGAGCGCGATGCCCAGGACCACGGCCAGGGCCGCCCCGAAGGTGACGCCGAGGATGCTGGGGTCGCCCAGGGGGTTGCGGGTGTGGCCCTGCATGAGCGCCCCGGCCAGCCCCAGGGAGACGCCCGCCATGATCCCCAGCGCGGTGCGGGGCAGGCGGATGTCGTTGACGATGATGTCGGCCTCGGCCCCGGCGGTGGCGGTGAGCGCCTGCCATACGGTGTCCGGGCTCAGGGCCCGGGCGCCGATGAGCACGCTGCCCAGGGACGCCGCGCACAGCAGGAGGACGAGCACCGCCAGCCCGGCGAGGCGGCGCGAGCGGCGTGCGGCGACCGCGGTGTCCGCCGCGATCGCCCGCGGCGCGGGGGGATCCGCGTTACCGGGGGGCGGCCCGGAGGTGTCGTGCACCCGGACTCCTATCATGACGAAGGCCAGGCAATCCTAAGTTAGGTTTGCCTAGCCGTATCTGGATGGCCTAAGTTTGCCACGTCCCGGCCTGGAACGACACACCGCCCCGTGGTTCACGCCCCCCGGCCCGCCCTGGACCGACCCGCCCTGGACCGAACGTGTTCCCCGACCCTCATGGAGCCCCCGTATGACCCTGTCCACCCGGCCGCGCCGGCTGTTCCCGTCCGTCGCCGCGGCGGCCGTCGCGGTCGCCATGCTGACCGCCTGCGGCGCCGGCGGCCCCGAAGCCGCCCCCGAGGCCTCCAACGAGCCCTCCGACGGCTACCCGCGGACCGTGGAGCACTTCCTCGGCTCCACCGAGATCACCGCGGCCCCCGAGCGCGTCCTGCCGCTGGACGCCGCCTACGTGGACTCCACCCTGGCCCTGGGCGGCAACGTGGTGGGCTTCACCACGTTCGCGGAGGACGTCACCGAGCTCCCCGACTACCTGGTGGAGAGCGACTGGAACGTCGGCACCGCCGACGAGGCCGTCCCGGTGGGCCTGCTGTGGGAGGTCGACCCCGAGGCCGTGGCCGAGACCTCCCCCGACCTGATCCTGTCGGCGCAGGTCCGCCACGGCGACGGGTACGAGCAGCTCTCCGAGGTCGCCCCGACGGTCATGTCCGAGACCACCGGCGCCACCTGGAAGGAGAACCTCGTCCTCACCGGTGCCGCGCTGGACGCCGAGGAGGAGGCCGAGCGGCTGGTCGCCGAGTTCGAGGAGCGCGCCGCCGCCCTGGGCGAGGCGATCGTGGAGGCCAACGGCGGCGAGGCGCCCACCGTGTCGGCGGTCCGGTTCGCCGGCGACGCCGACGGCGTCCGCCTGTACACCCCGCAGTCCTACATCGGCGTGATCCTGGAGGACGTGGGCCTGGAGCCCGGCCCGGGCGTGGACACGGAGTCCGAGGAGATCGTCACCTACCACAGCCAGGAGCGCCTGCTCGACCTGGACGCCGACCACATCTTCGTCGCCACCTACGACGACGGCGGCGCCGACGGTGTCCAGGAGAGCAAGGAGGAGTACATGGCCGCTCCGCTGTGGGGCGAGTTGACCGGCGAGATCACCGAGGTGGACGACGAGTACTGGATCTCCGGTGTGGGCCTGATCGCCGCGCACGCGGTGCTGGACGACCTGGCCGAGATGTTCGGCGTCGACCCGCAGCGGTAACGGCGCGCCCCCGCCTTCCCCGAACGGGTGCGCGGCGCCCCGCCCGGCGCCGCGCACCCGCGCCGCCCCGCGACACCACACCGGGAGACCCCGTGGAACCGCCCCGCTCCTTCGAACACGCCCCCTGCCTGGACGCCGGCCTGATCCCCGCCCCCGTGCGGGCGGCCGCACTGGAACTGGCCGCCAGGACCGGGGCGGGCTATGTGTACGACCCCGCCCTGGCCGCCGACCGGGCCCGCACGCTGCGCAAGGCGCTGCCGGACTGGGCCCGGGTGTACTTCGCGGTCAAGGCCAACGGTTTCGAGTCGGTGCTGGCGCACCTGGCCGAGGCCGTGGACGGGTTCGAGGCGGCCTCGCTGCGCGAGGCGCGCGCCTCCCTGGCGGCGCTGCGCGAGCGGCGCGGCGGCCCCGGCGGGAGGATCGCGGTGAGCGGTCCGGGCAAGACCCCCGAACTGCTGGCCGGGCTGGCCCGGCTGCGCGCCGGACACGGCGCCGACGTGGCCGTCAACCTGGAGAGCGTCCTGGAGGCGCACCGGGCCTCGGCGGCCGCGGTCGACGCGGGCACGGTGCTGCCGGTGACGATCCGGGTCAACCCCGCCCGGGTGCCGGTGAGCGGTTCCCTGGTGATGGGCGGCACCCCGGGCCCGTTCGGGGTCCCCGAGGCGGAGGTGCCCGCGGCGGTGGAGGCGGTGCGCTCCCTGCCGGGCCTGGACCTGACCGGCTTCCACGTGCACGCGGTGAGCGGCAACACCGACGCCGCGGCGCACGCCGCCTACGTGCTGTGGTGCCTGGAGTGGGCGCGCGGCACGGCCGACCGGCACGGGGTCGACCTGCGCACGGTGGACGTGGGGGGCGGCCTGGGCGTGCCGTTCGAGGCGGGCGACGACGCCTTCGACCTGGAGGGGTTCGGCGCCGCGCTGGCGGACGCCCCCGACCCCGGCGTGGAGGTGGTGTTCGAGCCGGGCCGGTGGATCGGCGCCCCGGCGGGCTGGTACGCGGCCCGGGTGACGGACGTCAAGGCGTCCTACGGCGGGACCTTCGCCGTGGTGCGCGGCGGCATCAACCACTTCCAGCTGCCCACCTCCTGGGAGATCCGGCACAACTTCGCCGTGCTGGCGGACGACCTGTGGCCGTCCGGCGTTCCCCGGCCCGAGGCGCGCGGGGCGTCGGTGACGGTGTCGGGCGAGCTGTGCACCCCCGAGGACGTGCTGGCCCGCGATGTGCGGGTGGCGTCGGTGCGCGCCGGCGACGTGCTGGTCTTCCCCAACGCGGGCGCGTACGGGTTCGAGTTCGCCATGCCCGCGTTCCTGGGGCACCCCCCTGCGGTGCGCACCACCGTGGACTCCCGGCTGCCCTGACCGCGACCCCTGTGGCGCGGGACATGCATCCCCCTCTTGACACGACTTAGGTAAGCCTGCCCTAATTGGTTCGGCCTCCCCCGGCCCTGTACCCCTGTCCCCGACAAGGAGATCCCACCGTGTCCGCCTCCCCCGTCCCGACGGCCGACCCGACCTCCGTCACCTGGCGGATCGAGAACCTCACCGGAGCCGACGTCCTCGCCGACCCCTCCCCCTGGGTCCGGGCCTACGAGGAGGTCTACGCGCACGCCCTGCACCTGCCCGACCACCGCACCCCCGCCTTCGCCGAACGCCTCGCCTTCAGCGCCCGGCGGGAGGGCTTCCGGCTCACGTCCTGCCACGCCGACGGCGTCCTGGCCGGGTTCGCCTACGGGTACCCCCTGCCGGTGACCACCGGCTGGTGGAACGGCTTCACCCCGCTGCCCGGCGTGGACGCGGACGAGGTCACCGCCGAGTACCCGGGCCGCACCTTCGCCCTGTGCGAGGCCCTCGTCCCCGAACCGTTCCGGGGATCCGGCGTGGTCGAGCGCGCCTTCCCCCTCCTCGTCCAGGGGCGCACCGAGGAACGCGCCGCCGGGCTGGTCGCCGAGACCAACGCCCACGCCCTGGACCTGGTCCTGCGCAACGGCTGGACCCACGTCGGCGACGTCGAGCCCCATCCGGGCTGGCGCCGCCACCACGCCCTGACCATGCCCCTGCGCTGACCCGCGCCCCCGGTGCGCACGCCGCCGTGCGCGCCGGCGCTCCCCCTCCCGCCCGCCCCGCCCGGCGGGCACCGGGACGCGCGGCCTCCCCCGCCGCCCCCGGCACAACGCACCGACCGGGCCCCGCGGCCCGGGACTCCCCCGCCCTGCCCCGTCCGCGCGCCCGAACCGCCTCGGAGAGAAACAGGAGCCCCACGCCCCATGACCATCACTCCCGGTGGCGACACCGTGACCTGGGGAGCCGACGGCCTCACCGTCCCCGCCGACGCCTCCGCCCTGCTGCCCGACGCCCTGGCCGGAGCCCCCGGCGGCCCCGAGGCCGTGGCCGCCCTCCTGGCCGCGGCCGCCGACGCCCTGTCCGCGGCCCGCGAGGAGCGCGGCGGACCGCTGCCCGCCCGCACACCGCAGGAGGTGGCCGAGGCGGTCCGGACCGCCCTGGGCCCGCCGACCGCCGCACCCGAAGGCGACCGGAACGCCCCCGACCTGGCCGAACGGGTCCTGACCCGGCTCACGCACGCCCTGGCCGTGCACGCCGCCGACCCCGCCCACCCGCACTGCGCCGCCCACCTCCACTGCCCGCCACTGGCCGTGGCGGTGGCCGCCGACGCCGTCGCCTCCGTCCTCAACCAGTCCATGGACTCCTGGGACCAGGCCCCCGCCGCGACCGCCATGGAGACCCGGGTCATCGGCGAGCTCGCCGGCCTGGCCGGGTACGACCCCGAGACGGCGGGCGGCGTGGTCACCTCCGGCGGCACCGAGTCCAACCTGACCGCCCTGCTGCTGGCCCGCGACCACGCCCTGGCCGGGCCCGAGCGCGACCCCGTCCGCCACGGGGTGGCGCGGGCGGCCGCCGGAGCCCGCCCGCGCATCCTGTGCGGGGCCGCCGCCCACTTCTCCGTCCAGCGCTCGGCCGCCCTGCTGGGCCTGGGCGAGGACGCCGTCGAGACCGTCGACGTCGACTCCCGGCACCGGATGCGCCCGCGCGCCCTGCGCGAGGCCCTGGACCGGATGCGCGCCGACGGCGACATCCCCGTCGCGATCGTCGCCACCGCGGGCACCACCGACCTGGGCGGCATCGACTCCCTGGGCGCGATCGCCCACATCGCCCGCGAGTACGGGGTGTGGCTGCACGTGGACGCCGCCTACGGCGGCGGGCTGCTGTTCTCCCGCCGGCTGCGCGGCCTGCTCGCCGGGCTGGACCGGGCCCACTCGGTCGGGCTGGACCTGCACAAGCTCGGCTGGCAGCCGGTGGCCGCCGGGGTCCTGCTCACCCGGGAGCGCGCCCTGTTCGCCCCGCTCTCGCGCTCGGTGGACTACCTCAACCCCGCCGACGACGAGGAGGCGGGCTACCCCAGCCTGCTCGGGTACTCGCTGCGCACCACCCGCCGGGCCGACGTCTTCAAGATCGCCGTCACCCTGCGGGCCCTGGGCACCGACGGGCTGGGCCGCCTCGTGGACGCCTGCCGCGACCTGGCCCTGCGTACGGCTGCCAAAGTCACCGCCCACCCGCGGCTCCAGTTGGCCGACTCACCCTCCCTCACCACCGTGGTGTTCCGCTACGACGCCGGGGCCGACTCCGACGAGGTCAACGCCCGCCTGCGCCGCCGCCTGCTCCAGGAGGGCCGGGCCGTGGTCGGCCGCACCCGGATCAACGGCCGCGTGTGGCTCAAGCTCACCCTGCTCAACCCCGCCACCACCGTCGAGGACACGACCGCCCTGCTCGCCGAGGTCGCCGCCGCGGGCGACACCGAACTCTCCGCCCTGAAGGAGTCCCGTTGACCGCCACCCCCCGCCCCCTCGCCCACGGGGACGACGAACCGTACGACCTGGTGGGCGTCGGCCTGGGCCCGTTCAACCTGGCCCTGGCCGCCCTGGCCGACGGCGTGCCCGGCCTCACCGCGCGCTTCCTGGAGGCCCGGCCCGACTTCTCCTGGCACCCGGGCCTGCTGCTGGAGGGCGCCCGGCTCCAGGTGCCCTTCCTCGCCGACCTGGTGACCCTGGTCGACCCCACCAGCCCCTGGTCGTTCCTGTCCTACCTGCGCGAGCACGACCGGCTGTTCCCCTTCTACTTCTCCGAGCACTTCCACGTGCCGCGCCGGGAGTACGACGACTACTGCCGCTGGGTGGCCCGCTCCCTGGGCTCGTGCCGGTTCGACGCCCGCGTGGACGCCGTCCACCACGAGGACGGGGTCTTCACGGTGGAGCACACCGACGCCGCCGGGGCGGTGACCCGCACCCGCGGGCGCGCCCTGGTGCTGGGCATCGGCACCGAGCCGGTGCTGCCCGGGCCGCTGCGCCCCCTGGTGGGCGAGCGCGTGTTCCACGCCGCCGACTACCTGGAGCGGGCGGCGGGCCTGGACGGGGTCGACGACATCACCGTCCTGGGCTCGGGCCAGTCCGGCGCCGAGGTGTTCCTGGACCTGCTGCGCTCCCCCGCCCACCGCGACACCACCGTGCACTGGGTGACGCGCTCGCCGGCGTTCGCCCCCATGGAGTACTCCAAGCTGGGGCTGGAGCACTTCACCCCCGACTACACCCGCTACTTCCACGCCCTGCCCCAGGAGACCAAGGACCGCGTGGTCCCCGCCCAGTGGCAGCTGTACAAGGGCATCAGCGGCGACACCATCGCCGAGATCCACGACGTGCTCTACGAGCGCGGCATCGCGGGCGCCGACGTGGGGGTGAGCCTGCGCGCCCAGTGCGAGCTGCTGGCCGCCGAGGCCGACGGGGACGGGTTCGCGTTGCGGTTCCGCCACCGCGAGCAGGACGCCGAGTTCACCGTCCGCACCGGCGCGGTGGTCGCCGCCTCCGGGTACGCCCAGCGCTCCCCCGGCTTCCTGGCGCCCCTCGCCAAGCTCATCGAGACCGACGGACGGGGCCGGCCGCTCATCGACGGAAACCTGCGCCTGGCCACCGACCCGGCACTGACCGCCCCGATCCACGTGCAGAACGCCGAACTGCACACCCACGGCGTGGGCGCCCCCGACCTGGGCCTGGGCGCCTGGCGGGCGGCCGTCATCCTCAACTCCCTCACCGGGGGCACCGCCTACCGGCTGCCGGAGCGGACGGCGTTCACGTCGTTCGGCGCCCCGGCCGGGGCCCGGCGGTGAGCGGGGCCTCGTTCCGCCGGCTGTACCTGCTGGTCGTCCTGCTGCACCTGGTGGGCGACGTGGCGCTGAGCCCGTTCTACCCGCAGCTGTTCGAGCGGCTGTTCGGGGTCACCGACCCGGCGGCCACCGGCGTGTACATCTGGGTGTGCCGGGTGACCGCGCTGGCGGCCATGCCCCTGTGGGGCCTGCTCGCCCGCCGGTTCTCGCTGTCGTCCCTGGTGCTGGGCTCCCTGGGGGCGGCGGCGGTACTGGAGCTGGCGCTGGCCGCCTCCCCGGCGTACCCGGTGTTCCTGGTGCTGTCGGCGGTGCAGGTGGCGGTGACGATGGCGTTCACCCTGGCCTATCCGGCGTTCGTGGGCACCGGAGCCGACCGGGTCCGCGACGTCACCGTGTTCGCCTACGTGGTCAACGGCGGCACGGTGGCGGCAACCCTCATCGGCGCGGGGATCATGGCCCTGCCCCAGCCCCGCTGGGGCATCGCCGCCTGCGCGCTGCTGTACGTGGCGCTGGCGGTGCTGTGCCACCGCAGGCTGCCGCGGGAGCGGCGCGCGCCCGCGGTGGCCGACTCCGCCCCCGAACCCCGGACGAGGGCTCCGCGGGGCGCGGTGGCGGCGATCGCCGCGGTGAGCGCCGTCGTGCTGGCGGTCGAGACCGCACGGCTGGTCGTGCGCCCGTTCTTCACCCTGTACGCCCAGGACGGCGGCGCCGGCACCACGGCCGCCGCCGTCCTCTTCCTGCTCCCGCAGGTGGCCGTGCTGGCGGTGCTGCCGCTGGCCGGGCGGGCGCACGCCCTGCTGGGCCGGGCGCTGCTGCCGGCCGCGTGCCTGCTGGCCGCGGCCGGGCTGGCCTGGCAGTTCCTCACCGTCGACCCCGTTCCGCTGGCGCTGGGCCGGGTGGTGTTCGGCGTCGGGCTGGGGCTGGGACACGTGGCCCTGGACCTGAGGGTGTTCGCCGTGACCGGCACGGACGGTCCGGCGTTCTCCGCCGTGGCCACCGTGCGCGTGGCCGCGACCCTGGTCAGCCCGGTGGCCGCCACGGCCCTGGCCGCGGGCGGGGCGGGGCTGCCGCTGGCGGCGGGGGCGGGGCTGTTCGCGGTGCTCGCGCTGCTGCTCTGCCTCCCCTCGCGCCCGCCTCCACCGCCCGGGACCTCCGACGACCCGTCCGCGCACCGCACCGAAAGACCGCACCATGTCTGAGAACGCACAGTCCACCCACGACGCCGACCTGTGGCGCCGGGCCGGGAGCCGCCTGCTCGCCCACATGGTCGGCGAGATGGCCTACGAGGAGATGATCGTCCCCGAGCCCGCGGCCGGGCCCGGGGCGCCCGGCGGCTCCCCCGCCTGGCGGCTGCCCGTGGACGACGGCGTCACCTACGCCTTCACCGCCCGGCGCGGCGGCTTCGGCTCCTGGCACGTGGACGCCGACTCCTTCGTCCGCACCGGCGCCGAGGGCCCCGAGCCCGCCTGGGACCCCACCCGGTTCGTCACCGACGCCCAGAAGACCGTGGGCCTGCCGGGCGACTCCCTGGCCGAGGTGGTGCGCGACCTGCTGGCCACCCACGCCGCCGACGCCCGCCTGCTGGCCGCCGCCCTCCCGGCCGCCGACCTGGCCGACCTGCCCTACGAGGACCTGGAGGGGTACCAGACCGGCCACCCCTGCATCTTCGTCAACAAGGGCCGGCTCGGCTTCTCCGCCGACGACGCCGCCCGCTACACCCCCGAGGCGCGCGGCGCGTTCCACCTCGTGTGGATCGCCGTCCACCCCGACCTGGGCGCCTTCCAGTCCATGGCGGGCACCGACCGGGCCGCCCTGGTCGCCGCCGAGATCGACGGGGACCAGCGCGCGGAGTTCGCCGAGCGGATCCGCGAGCGCGGCGGCGACCCCGACGCCTACCTGTGGGTCCCCGTCCACCCCTTCCAGTGGGACGAGGTCGTCGCCCCGCTGTTCGCCGCGGAGATCGCCCTGGGCCGGGTGGTGCGCCTGGGCGAGAGCCGCGACCGCTACCGCCCCTTCCAGTCCATCCGCACCCTGATGAACCTGGACCGGCCCGACCGGCTCAACGTCAAGGTGCCGCTGATGATCCGCAACACCCTGGTCTGGCGCGGGCTGTCGGGCACCCAGACCGGCTGCGCCCCGCACACCAGCACCTGGCTGCGCGACCTCGCCGAACGCGACGCCTACTTCGCCGAGACCGGGGTGGTGATGCTCGCCGAGCGCGCCTCGGCCACCGTCCCGCACCCGGTGTTCGCGCGGATGCCGCAGGCCCCGTACCGGTTCCACGAACTGCTGGGCGCCATCTGGCGCGAGCCGGTCCACCGCCACCTGCGCGGGGGCGAGCGCGCCCGCACCATGGCCTGCCTGCTGCTGCGCGGCTCCGACGGGCGGCCGCTGGTGGCCGAGCTGATCGAGCGCTCCGGGCTGGGCGTGGAGGCCTGGCTGGAGCGGTTCGTCGCCGCCCTGTTCCCGCCGGTGCTGCACTACCTGTACCGGTACGGGGCGTCCTTCACCCCGCACGGGGAGAACGTGGTGCTCATCCTGGACGAGGACGAGGTCCCGGTGCGCATCGCACTCAAGGACTTCGGGTCGGACGTGGAGCTGCTCCCCTTCGACCTGCCCGAGTACGCCGGGATCCCCGAGCACGTGCGGTCGGTGCTGCACCGCTGGAGACCGGAGGAACTGGCGCACTCGGTGCTGTCGGCGATCTGCGCGGGGCACCTGCGGTTCCTCGCCGACATCGTCGAGCACGACCTCGGGGTGCCGGGGGCGCGGCTGTGGGCGCTGGCCCGCGCCCAGGTACTGGCCTACCAGGCGCGCTTCCCGGAGCTGGCCGAGCGCTTCGCCTGGTTCGACCTGCTGGCGCCCCGGGTGGGGCGGGTGGCGCTCAACCGCGAGCAGCTCATGGGCGGCGGGTTCCACGAGCGCGCCGAACGCGACGCCGAGTTCGACGTCATGCACGGCCTGGTGGACAACCCGCTGGCCGTCCCCGGGGAGGAGGAGTGAACGACGTGGCCCGCACCCCCGCCGCACCGCTGCCGGTGCCCGCCGAGCTGACCGCCGGGCACTGGGACCGGGCCTGCGACCTGCTGTCCGCCAAGATGGTCGCCGAGCTGTGCTTCGAGTACGCGCTGGTCCCCGAGGCCGACGGCCCCGGCCGCTGGAGCGCCGCCGTGGGCGCCGCCCGCTACCGGTTCGAGGGCCGGCGCACCCTCCTGGACGGGTGGCGGGTGCTGCCGGGGGTCACCCGGGTCGGCGCCGACGGGACCGAGGCCCCGGCCTCCCCGTTCGCCCTGCTGCGCGACCTGGGCGCGGCCGGGGTCGTGGACCCGGCGGTGGAGGCGTTCACCGTCGGTGAGCTGACCGCCACCCTGTCGGCGGACGCCCGGCTGGCCGTGGAGCGGCGCACCGCCGCCGACCTGGCCGACCTGCCCTACGCCGACCTGGAGGGGCACCAGACCGGGCACCCGTGGATCTTCGCCAACAAGGGGCGGGTGGGCTTCTCCGCCCGCGACCGCGCGGACTTCCCACCCGAGGCGCGGCGGCCCGTACGGCTGCCGTGGATCGCGGTGCACCGCTCCCTGGCCGAGTACCACGGGGTGCCGGGGCTGGAGGAGCAGGTGCTGCGCGCCCGCGAGCTGGGCGGGGAGACCGTCGCCCGGTTCACCGGACGGCTGGCGGCGGCGGGCGCCGACCCGGACGCGTTCGTGTGGCTGCCGGTGCACCCGTGGCAGTGGGACGAGGTGGTGGTGCCCCTGTTCGCCGCCGAACTCGCCCACGGGCTCATCGTCCCGCTGGGCGAGGCCGCGGACGACCACCTCCCCCAGCAGTCCATCCGCACGTTCACCAACCTGACCCGGCCGGACCGGTTCAACGTCAAGCTGTCGCTGGCCATCCTCAACACCATGGTCTACCGGGGCATCCCCACGGAGCTGTGCCGGGCCGCCCCGGTGAGCACGGGGTGGGTGCACGCGCTGCGCGCCGGGGACGCGTTCCTGGCCGAGCGCCACCGGGTGATCCTGCCCGGCGAGGTGGCCGCGGTGGCGGTGCGCCACCCGGTGCTGGAGGACATCCCGGACGCCCCGTACCGGCACCGGCAGCTGCTGGGGGCGCTGTGGCGCGAGCCGGTCGCCGGCTTCCTGGAGCCGGGCGAGCAGGCGCGGACCCTGGCGGCGCTGCTGCACGTGGACGGCGAGGGCCGGGCGTTCACGGCGGAGCTGGTGGAGCGGTCCGGGCTGGACCCCGAGGAGTGGCTGGCCGCCCTGTTCGGGACGGTGCTGCCGCCGCTGCTGCACCTGCTGTACCGGTACGGCCTGGCGTTCAACCCGCACGGGGAGAACACCATCGTCGTCTACGACGAGCGGGACCGGCCGGTGCGGCTGGCGGTCAAGGACTTCGTGGACGACATGAAGCTGCTGGACGCCGACCTGCCGGAGTACGAGGGGCTGCCGGCGGAGGCGCTGGGGGTGCTGATGCGCTTCGACGCCCGCGAGCTGACCTCGTCGGTGGCCAAGTCGCTGTTCATCGGGCACTTCCGGTACCTGGCACCGCTGGTGGAGGAGCAGCTGGGGGTGGGCGAGGAACGGTTCTGGGCGCTGGTGCGGGCCGAGATCGACCGGTACCGGGCGGAGTTCCCCGAGCTGGCCGACCGGTTCGCGCTGTTCGACCTGCTGGCGCCGGAGTACGAGCGGGTGTGCCTGAACCGGGAGCGGCTGCTGGGCGGCGGCTACCACGACCGCGCCGAGCGCGACGCCGAGTTCCACCTGGACGCCCCGCCGGTCCCCAACCCGCTGCACACCCCGGAAGAGAAGCGATGAGCACGACGATCGGCGACGGACTGCCGCCCCTGTACGAGACCCTGCCGCCGTCGCCCCCGCCGCCGCCGTTCCCGGTGCCGCTGGAGCGGCTGCGCGCCGACGTGGAGGCGGGCGGGATCACCGACGTGATCGTGGCCCTGCCCGACCTCCAGGGGCGGGTGCAGGGCAGCCGGGTGGCGCCGCGCGACTTCGCCGAACGGGTGCTGGAGAACGGGTTCGACGCCTGCCTGTACCTGCTGGCCACCGACGTGGAGATGGAGTCGCGGCCGGGCTACGCCACCGACCCGTGGGGCGGGGGGCTGGGCGACTTCGCGATCCTGCCCGACCCCGGCACCCTGCGGTACCTGCCCTGGGACCCGGGGACCGCGCTGGTGCTGGGCGACGCCCTGGACGCCGACGGGCGGCCGGTGCCGGTGGCGCCGCGGCAGGTGCTCAAGGAACAGCTGGAGCGGCTGGCGGAGCGGGGGTGGCGGGCGCTGGCGGGGACGGAGCTGGAGTTCCTGGTGTTCCGCGACTCCTACCAGGAGGCGTTCGAGGGGGGCTACCGGGGGCTGACCGCCGCGACCCGGTTCAACTCCGACTACGCGCTGCCGGAGGTCGCCGAGATCGACCCGCTGATGCGGCGGATCCGCACCGCGATGGAGCGGACGGGGATGCGGGTGGAGTCGGCGCGCGGCGAGTGCCACCCGGGGCAGTACGAGATCGTGTTCCGCTACGACGACGCGCTGCGGACCTGCGACAACCACGTCGTGTACAAGGCGGGCGCCAAGGCGCTGGCGGCCCAGGCGGGCGCGGCGCTGACGTTCATGGCCAAGTACGACGGGGGCGAGGGGAACTCCTGCCACGTGCACCTGTCGCTGCGCGACGGGGCGGGGGCGCCGGTCTTCGCCGACGACGGGTCGGGGCGGTACGGGATGTCCGGGCACATGGAGCACTTCGTGGCGGGGCAGCTGGCGTGCATGCGGGAGTTCGCGCTGCTGCACGCGCCCAACGTGAACTCGTTCAAGCGGCTGTCCCCGCAGGCCTACGCGCCCAGCTCGATCGCGTGGGGGCTGGACAACCGCACCTGCCCGGTGCGGGTGGTGGGGCAGGGCGAGTCGGCGCGGATCGAGTTCCGGGTGCCGGGCGGGGACGCCAACCCGTACCTGTCGGTGGCGGCGATCATCGCCGCGGGACTGTACGGGATCGACCAGGCGCTGCCGCTGCCGGAGCCGACCGCGGGCGACGCCGGGGCGGCCCCGGACCTGCCGCGGCTGCCCGCCTCCCTGGAGGAGGCGGTCCTGGCCTGGGAGAACAGCGACATCGCCCGCGCGGTCTTCGGCCTGGACGTCGTCCGCCACTACGCCGCCGCCGGGCGGGCCGAGCTGGCGGCCTTCTCGGCCACCGTCACCGACTTCGAGCGCCGCCGCCACTTCGAGCGCGGCTGACGCGAACGCCCCGCCGGGCCTCCCCGGCGGGGCGCCGCCCGTCCGCGGCGGCCAGACTGGACCGCATGCGAACCCTGTACCTCACACTCTCCGGGGCCACCACCGCACCGGAGGAGACCGCCCCCGACCTGGTCCGCCTGCTCCAGGACGAGGGGTGGCGCGTCACCGTGCTGTGCACGCCGACGGGCACCCGCTTCCACGACCTCGACGCGCTGGAGGAGCTGACGGGCGAACCGGTGCGCGTGGACTTCCGCCGGCCGGGGACCGGCGTGAGCCTGCCCCCGCCGGACGCGGTCCTGGCCTGCCCGTGGACGTTCAACAGCACCAACAAGACGGCGCTCGGCATCACGGACACGTTCGCGGTCGCGCTGGTGTGCGAGATGATCGGCCGCGGCGTGCCGACGTTCCTGGTGCCCAAGGCCGGGGACGCGCTCGCGGGGCACCCGGCCTGGGACCGCAGCCTCGGTTTCCTGGACGCCGTCCCCCACGTCACCCTCCTGCGCGGCCCGACCGGCGGCCTCCCGACCTGGCGCCGGGTCGCCGACGCCCTGGCCGGCTGAAACGGGACACGCCGGGGCCGCCCCTGCCCCGAGGGGCGGCCCCGGGTGAGTCGGCGGTACTTCAGGTCCACAGGGCCGGGGAGGCGCGAATGCGGTCGGTCGGCTCGGCAAGCACGGGAAGCTTCACCCTCCGTCGCCCTTCCCCCCGATGATGAACGGCCGCATACGCCGAAGCCGATGTCCGTACGGTCCGGATCAGTCACCCTCGCCCACGATCACCGATGGCCATGGGAAGTCCTCGGGCAGGGCGTCCATGACCACCTCCCCGCAGCGCCGCCCCCGCCAGGCCCCCGCGCTACGCAGCATGCCCACCTCCCGGAACCCAGCCTTGGCGTAGGCGGTGCGCCCTGCGGCATTGGGCTCGAGCACCTTGAGCCAGACCATCTCCAACCCGATCACATGGAAGGCGTAGTCCAGGGTCAGCCGCGTGGCCGCTGTCCCCACACCCCGGCCGCGACTCTCCGGCGCGACGACCAGAACGAACTCCGCCGTGCGCACCTGGTGGTCGATCAGCAGACTCGCCAACCCGCACGGCACCGGTCCACCGCCCTGCGTGTCGTAGACGGTGAATCGTACCTGGTCGGGCGCCCCTCGCAGCTGGTGTTCCAGTCCCTCGGCCCGCGACTCCGCGCTCTCGGGAACCTGCCGCCCGTATCCGAGCACCGCACCCGGATCGCTCTCCCACCGCCAGTACTCCCGGGCCAGATCAGCCCGCAGCGCCCCCAGCGCGATGCCCTCGACCCGCGCCCACAGAACCGGTTCGGCGATGTCACTCACAGGACTCCTCGAAGGATGTGTAATCGGTGATGTCGTCGGCTTCGGCGACCGGTCGGCCGCCGACCTCGACCCAAGCGTGCAACCGCACCGGATCGGTGGCCGCCCCGTGCCGGAACACGGCCTGGTACCCCGCCCGGTGCAGGGCGACGGTGGTCGCCGCGGCCTCCTCCCAACATGCCACGCGCAGCGGCAGCAGGCGGCCGATCCTCCTTACCGCGTACGCCGCCGCCTCCGCCGCGGCGGGCTCGGGAGGACCCATCGCCGTCCGCCCGACCAGACGCCGGGTACGGGCGAACGCTCTTGTACGACCGAGCACCCCACCACCCAGGACAAGCAGCAGCGCGCAGGCTCCCAACGCATACCAACGCGGCGAGGAACGGGGAATCGGCGCGAGCGCGGCGGGGCTCTCCCGTGTTCCCCAACTGGATGAGGAGGGGATCCCCGGTCTCACCCTGTCCCAGGCCTCGGATTCCTCTCCCCCGACGAGGACTCCTGAGTTCACCAACGCCGCGACGGCTCGCTCCCGAGCCGAGGAAGACAGGACCGAAGTCGCGCCTCCCGCACGTTCCAGGTGCGAGATCAGCCGAGCGGCCTCCCCGGAGAGCAGCAGCAAGGCCCCCGTCTCCACGTCCAGGGCGACACAGACGGACGGGAAACAGATCAGCCGCAGTTGCGAGGCCGGCACAAGGTGCGGTGGAAGTGCCGTCATCCCGCCTCCTGCCGTTCCCGGCTCCGGGTCCACTCGGTCGGAGGGCTCGCCTCGACCACACGTCCCCACACCTCGGCGGAGACCACCGGCTCCAGCAGCCCCCAGGGGGCGTCCCTGCCCAGCGCCGCCAGGTAGAGCTCCTGTCGTAGCGCTTTCGGGTCGATCAGACCGTGACCGGCCAACCAGCCGTCCAAGAGGTCCGACACCTCCGAAAGCCGTGCACGCAACCCCAGGTGGTGGTCGGCATCGGTGCCTCCCTTGGTGCGGCGTCGCGTGATCGCCTCCGGCAGGACATCGCGCATCGCCGCCACCAGCTGCGGCTTGTAACTCCACGGCGACCCCCGATCCGTGACACGGAATGTCAGGGCGGTCTCCATGACGGCCCTGTCCAGGAACGGAGCCTCCAGACGAACCCCGAAAGCCCCGGCGAACTGCGCATCGGCATGGGCGGTGCGCCCGATACCGCGCAACGCGAGAAGTTCCGCGTCCGAGCGCAGGAAGCCGACCACACCACGGCCGCCTCCGGGGGCCGCCATGGTCTGTGCCTTCAAGGTGAGCCAGCGGGAGGAGACCCCGTCCCCGGCCCGGGGCGACTGTCGCAGGAGGCCCACCGGGGAACGCCGGTCGAGCTTGGCCCACCCGTGCAGGTCACGAAGGGCACGGATCACGCGACCTCGCGACGCCGACCTCAACGCGGACTCGGGCGACTGCATCAGCAACGCGTCGCCGCCGTCACCGGTCATGTGCAGGGTGCTTCCCGCGATCCTGATCCGCTCATAGGCGACGATGTGCCGGGCACAAGTGATGGTGGACGGAGCAGGCTCATCAGTCGGCGGCATTCGTGCCAGGCCGCTGTAGGGGAGTTCGCTCTCGTTCAGGGCCAGCAGTTCGTGGCGCATGCCGAGCCGTCCGTGCGCGGCCTCTCGTGCATGATCGAGGTCGCCGCCGTGGTCTCTGGAGACGGGGTGGACCGTCCAGGCGGTCAAATGCCGAGCGCCCGTGGCCCGCTGCTCGGCGAGGAGACACAGGGAGGTCGAGTCCAGGCCTCCGCTCAGATCACAGGAGAGAAGCTCCGCCTGTGCGAGCCGCACCTCCACGGCGCCTGTCAGCGCCTTCCCGAACCGGGGCACGGCCTCGGTCCGGGGCAGCGTCCTGGGCGATGACCACCACCGGTCGGCCACGGCCTGTCCTCCGCGACGCATATTCAAGCGGTGCCCTGGAGGAACGGCGTACACCTGCTGGAATGCGCTTCGCTCAGGCAGGTGCGGTCCTGCCGGGTCCACGAGCAGGCCCGACACCCAGGCCAGGTCCACTCCGGTACCGGTGAGGCCGGACAGGGCACGGCTGGAGGACGCCCACACCACTGAGCCCTCCACCTCGCAGAAGTAGAGGGGGAGCGCGTGTACGGGATCGGCGAACACCGTCGCCCCGCCATGGTGGGCGACGACCACCGCGTACGTGCCGGCCCACGAGGGAGGTCCTGCACGCCAGGCTCCTTGTAGCCAAGCGCGCAGATCGTCTTCGGACACCGTGTGGCTGCCGAGTACCGCACCCGTCAGCGGGCCGGCCCCGGCGACGGTGACAGTGGGCCCGGCACCCGGGCCCACCGTCCACAGCGCCCCACAGGAGAGCTCCACTGACCAGGTCGGGGACATCGGTCGCGGGGCGGAGGACGTGGAGGCGGTGACCACCCCGCCGAACCAGCCCATGGCTTCTCCTGTCTTTGAGGCACTGACCTCGCGCGTGGTCACTGGTACTTGTAGCGCTTGTCCTCGGTGCCGCTCCGGCTGCTCGTCCCCTCGGTCATCTCCACCGCATCGCCGAGTTCGATGACGTCGGGGAAGAAGGGTTCCGGTCCGGATACCTCCACCGCCTGTACGGGGTGGGCGTGTTCCTGCATCGCTGCACGCTCCTTCGTGTGCGCCGGTGATGTGGTCCTCAGTTTGTTCCTGGACCGGAGGACGGATCTACCGCACGAAGGACACCTCGAAGGACGTCCTGCTGCGATAGAACGTCCCCATGCCCCCTAACGAACGGCTTCGCCTCTGCCTGGAGCAGTCCGGGCACACGGTGGCCTCACTCGCCGAGCAGGTGCACACCGACCCCAAGACCGTGGCCCGCTGGATCAGTACCGGGCGTGTGCCCCACCGTCGCAACGCCCATGCGGTGGCCAGAACACTCGGTGTGGACGTCCACGAACTCTGGCCCTCTCTGGAGCAGAGGAGGGAGAACGGAACGGGCGCGGAACAGGACCTGAAGTCCGTTCACCTTCAACGCTCCGAGGTACCGATCGAGCAGTGGCGGACGATGTTCGCGGCCGCGACGAGGTCGATCGACATCCTGGTCTACGCGGCCCTGTTCCTCCACGAGCAGATCCCCGGTTGGAACGACCTGCTCAGAGAAAAGGCCGAGAACGGTGTCCGAGTGCGTGTGCTCATCGGAGACCCCGGCTGCGAAGCCGTGCGTGTACGCGGGGAGGAGGAGAACTTCGGTCACGGCATCCAGTCCCGGTGCCACCTGGCCGCGATGCACTACCGGCCGTTGGCGATCGTGCCCGGAGCCGCGGTGCGGGTGCACTCCACGACGCTGTACAACTCGCTCTACCGGGCCGATAACCACATGTACGTCAACACCCACCTGTACGGGGTCAACGCCTACGGCAACCCGCTACTACGGCTTGAACGAATCACCCGAAGGGGACTGTTCGACGCCTACGCCGCCAGTATGGAAGCCGTATGGAACGATGCCCGCCCGTTGGAGGGGTGAACCGGAACATGGCCCGTACCGAGTACTACGACGACCCGGCCGCGCCGGTCCCGAACAGCCTGGTGGTCGCGGCCAGCGCGGCCGTCATCGACGGCAAGGGACGATTGCTGCTGCAGCGGCGGGTGGACAACGGGCTGTGGGCGATGCCCGGCGGGGCGATGGAGATGACCGAGAGCCTGCCGCAGGCGGCGGTGCGCGAAGTACGGGAGGAGACCGGGTACGAGGTGGAGGTGACCGGCCTGGTCGGCACCTACACCGACGCCCGGCACGTCATCGCCTACAGCGACGGCGAGGTCCGCCGCCAGTTCAACGTGTGCTTCCGGGCCCGGGTGGTGGGCGGACAACTCGCGGTCAGCAACGAGTCGCACGAGGTGCGCTGGTTCGCGCCCACCGAGATCGAGGACCTGCCGATGCACCACACCCAGCGGCTCCGGGTGGAACACGCCCTACGGGACGGCTCCGCCCACGCCGGATGAGCCCGCCCATCCGTCGCGGCTCTCACCCCTCGTGCTCATGCACGGGTGAGCCGGACAGCACCGTGACGTGGACGTGCCCCCGGGTCCCGCGGGCTGCGGGGCCCGGGACACCGCGGTCGGATCTGGTCGGTGCCGCCGGGAGTCTCGAGCCGGGCCGAGAAGACCAGAGAGGCCGCCCGCGCCGTCTTCGGCCCGCACATCGTCCGCCACTACGCCGCGGCGGGCTGGGCGGAACCGGCGGCGTTCTCCGACACCGTGACCGATTTCGAACGCGGCCGAGGCGGGCTCCGGTCCGTGCGTGCGGCCGCGCCGGTCAGCGGACCACGCGGTAGCGGAGGTAGACCACCTTCGAGGAGCCGACGGGGCGGGACTCGACGGGGTCGAGGTCCACATGGCGCTCGGCCCGGGGGAAGAACGGGGTGCCGCCGCCGACCAGCACCGGGTGGACCCGGAGCCGGTACTCGTCGATCAGGCCCAGCGCGGCCGCCTCGGCGGCCAGGGTGGCGCCGCCGATCGCGATGTCGCCCTCCCCCGGCTCGGCCCGCAGCCGCTCGACCTCCTCCGCCAGGCCGCCGGACGCCAGGCGGGTGTTGCCCTGCACCTCGGAGAGCGAGGAGGAGAAGACCACCTTGGGCAGCGCCCGCCAGAGCTCGGCGAACGCGCGCGTCGGGTGGTCGTGCTCCGGGTGCTGGTCGGCCGTCTCCCAGTACGTCATCGTCTCGTACAGACGCCGCCCCAGCAGGTAGGCGCCGGTCCGGCGCACCTCGTCGGTGGCCAGCTCGAAGACGTCCCGGTCGGGCGGCGACCAGTTGAATCCGCCGTCCGGCCCGGCGATGTAGCCGTCCAGCGAGACGCCCATCGAACAGGTCACGTTGCGCATCGGGGGTTCCTCCTCGGTTCCGGGTTCGACGGTACGACCACCGAACGCCCCGGGACTCATCGCGACGCGCGAAAATCGCGGAGACCTCGCGGAAAGAACCGCCCCGCCGGACCGGGTCCGGCGGGGCGCGGTGGGCACAAAGGCTACAGGGCTCGGCCGGGGGGCTACAGGGCCTCGGCCAGGGCCGCGTCGACCGCCGTCTGCAGGCGTCTGCGCAGGGCCGCGCTCTCGGCGCGGTCGGTGCGCACCTCCACGATGCGCACCCCCTCCCCCAGCAGCGCCTTGGGCAGGTCGGTGGCCCACTCCAGGTGGACGTAGGGCACGTCCGCCATCGCCGCCACCCGCTCCATCGACACCCCGTGCGGGGTCCCGAAGACCCGCTCGAAGTCCGGGTGCCCGGCCTGCTCCAGGCCGGAGAAGATCCCGCCGCCGTCGTTGTTGACCACCACGATCGCCAGGTCCGGGCGCGGCTCCCCCGGCCCGATGATCAGCCCGTTCTGGTCGTGCAGCACCGCCAGGTCGCCCAGCAGGGCGAACGCCCCCGCGGCCGGGTCGGCCGCCTGGTGGGCCAGGGCGGCGCCGATCGCCGTGGACACCGTGCCGTCGATGCCGCTCACGCCCCGGTTGCCGACCAGGCGCACCCCGCAGCGGGCGCGCATGGTGGCGTCCAGGTCGCGGATGGGCATGCTCGAACCCGCGAACAGCAGCGACCCCGCGGCCAGGTGCGACACCAGGTCGCGGGCCAGCCGCGGCTCGGTGAGCGTCTCCTGCTCGTCCAGCACCGCGTCCAGCGCCGCGCGGGCCGCGGCCTCGGCCCGCAGCCACAGCCGCGACCAGTCGGTGCGGCGCGGCTCGTCGAAGGTCAGCGCCGGCGGGGCGGCGACGGCGGCCACCACGTCGGTGGCGGTGCGCGCCGGGTCGGCGAACCCGTCCGGCAGCGCCGCGCACGGGTCCCCCAGGGACCCCGCGGTGACCACCACGTGGCGGCGGGCCCGGCGCAGGAACGCCAGGGTCTGCCGGGACAGGTTGGGCCGCCCCACGCTCACCACCAGGTCCGGTGCGGGTCCCGCGGCGATCGCCGGGGACGCCAGCAGCTGCCGGTAGGCGGAGACCGCGCCCGTCCGGCGGGCGTTGGAGGTGGGTTCGGCCAGCAGCGGCCAGCCGGTGAGCTCGGCCAGCGCCAGGAACGGCACCGGGTCGTAGTCGCCGTCGCCGCACACGATCACGCCGCGCTCCACGTCGGGCAGCACGAAGGCCGGGGGTTCGGCGAACGGCCCCGGGCGCGAGATCCACGGCGCCCCGCCGGCCCGCCCCTCCAGGGGCTCGGGCCACTCCCGGCCGGGGCCGTCGGGGGTGAGCGGGTCGCGGAACGCCACGTTCAGGTGCACCGGCCCGGGCCGCCCGCCGCGGGCGGCGCCCCAGGCGCGCCCCACCAGCGAGCGCCAGTAGGCGACCATCCCCGGCACGGGGTCGGGCGTGCCGACCTCGGCGAACATCCGCACCGCACCGCCGTACAGGCCGATCTGGTCCACGGTCTGGTTGGCGCCGGTGCCGCGCAGCTCGGGCGGCCGGTCGGCCGTCAGCACCAGCAGCGGCACCCCGCTCTCGTCGGCCTCCAGCACCGCGGGGTGGAAGTTGGCGGCGGCGGTCCCGGAGGTGCACACCACGGCCACGGGGCGGCGCGACGCCCGGGCCAGTCCCAGCGCGAGGAAGGACGCCGACCGCTCGTCCACCCGCACGTGCACCCGGATCCCGGGGTGGGAGACCAGGGCGAGCGCGAGCGGCGTCGAGCGGGACCCCGGCGCGACCACGGCCTCGGCCAGGCCGCAGCGGGCCAGTTCGTCGACGAGGACCCGCGCCAGGGCGGTAGACGGATTCATCCAAACGCTTTCGTTCGTCAAAGTGTGCAACAAGTATCACCGCAGGACGCCGGGGTGCCGCCCGGCACCCCTCTTCTCACGGGCGCACACCTCCCAGTGAACCCCGTTCGGGCGCGAACGGCGAACGCCCGCCCGTGTGATCCGTGTCCTGTACCGGTCAATCCCGGCGGTCGGCGGCAATGGCGGCCGCGGCGCGGGCGCGCCAGGGCCCGGGCTCGGTCTCGACCGCGCGCAGCCGCTCCTCGTCGACCTCCACCGCCCGTACCGGCAGGTACCCGTTCTCGGGAAGCAGCGGGTCGGCGGTGACGTCGGCGGTGAGCATCTGCATGGTCGCCAGGCCGCACGCGTAGGGCAGCTCCGGCAGGGCGGCGGCCAGCGCCACCCCGGCGGCCAGGCCCACCGACGTCTCGACGGCGCTGGAGACCACCACCGGAAGCCCGCAGGCCTCGGCGACCCGCAGGGCGGCGCGCACCCCGCCCAGGGGCTGCACCTTGAGCACGACGATGTCGGCGGCGTCGGCGGCGCGCACCTTCAGGGGGTCCTCGGCGCGGCGGACCGACTCATCGGCGGCCACCGGCACGTCCACCCGACGGCGCACCGCGGCGAGTTCGTCCAGGGTGGCGCAGGGCTGCTCGACGTACTCCAGCCCGTACCGGTCCAGGGCGCGCACCATCCGCACCGCGGTGTCCACGTCCCAGGCCCCGTTGGCGTCCACGCGCACCTTCCCCGAGGGGCCGATGGCGTCGCGCACCGCCTCCACCCGGGCCAGGTCCTCGGCGGGGTCCTGACCCCGCTCCGCGACCTTCACCTTGGCGGTGGCGCAGCCGCCCGCGGCGACGATGGCGTGGGCCCGCCCGGGGTCCACGGCCGGGACGGTGACGTTGACCGCGACCCGGTCGCGCACGGGGGCGGGCCACCCGCGGTGGGCGGCCTCATGGCAGGCCGCCCACCAGCGGGCGCACTCGCGCGGGCCGTACTCGGCGAAGGGCGAGAACTCGCCCCACCCGGCGGGCCCGCGCACCAGCATGCCCTCGCGCACGGTGATGCCGCGGAACCGGTTGCGCAGGCCGATGGCGAAGGCCCGGCCCGCTCCGGGGCCGGTCTCCGCGGCGGGGTCGGGGGACGGTGTCACGGGCGGCGCGGGAACTTGTCGAACTCCGGACGGCGCTTCTCCTTGAAGGCGTCCCGGCCCTCCTGGGCCTCCTCGCTCATGTAGTAGAGCATGGTGGCGTCGCCGGCGAACTGCTGCATCCCGGCGGCGCCGTCGCTGACGGCGTTGATGGCGCCCTTGAGCATGCGCAGCGCCAGGGGGGACTTCTCCAGCAGCTCGCGGGCCCAGGAGACGGTCTCCTTCTCCAGGTCGGCCAGCGGCACCACGGTGTTGATCATGCCCATGTCCAGCGCCTCCTGGGCGCTGTACTGGCGGCACAGGTACCAGATCTCGCGGGCCTTCTTCAGGCCGACGGTCTCGGCGAGCAGCCAGGAGCCGTAGCCGCCGTCGAAGGAGCCGACCTTGGGGCCGGTCTGGCCGAACTTGGCGTTGTCAGCGGCGATGGTGAGGTCGCAGCACACCTGGAGCACGTTGCCGCCGCCGATGGACCAGCCGGCGACCATGGCGATGACCGGCTTGGGCAGGCGGCGGATCTGCACCTGGAGGTCCAGGACGTTGAGGCGGCCGATGCCCTGGCGGGCCACGGCGTCGTCGCCGATGTAGCCGTCGTCGCCGCGGATCTTCTGGTCGCCGCCGGAGCAGAACGCCTGGTCGCCCGCGCCGGTGAAGATGATCACGCCCACCTCGGAGTCGTCGCGGGCGATGTTGAACGCCTGCTGCAGCTCGAAGAGGGTCTGCGGCCGGAACGCGTTGTGCCGTTCGGGCCGGTTGATCGTGATCTTGGCGATGCCCTCCGCGGTCTCGTAGATGATGTCGGAATACTCGCCCGACCGCTGCCAGTCGATCACGCTGCTCACGGCTACTGCTTCTCCTCACGGGACATCGGAACGGCGGGTGCCCGGACCGGCTCCCACGGAGCCCCCTCCGGGGCGACCCCCGCGTCAACCCTACGCATTGTGCCAGGCCGACGGGGACGACCGGGTACGCCCCCCGGGAGCGTGGCGGGCGTACCCTTGTGCCCCGTGGCTTCCGTGAACCTTCCCGACGTCCCCGACCCGACGACCGCCGACGGCCCGGCGCTGCGCGCCGCCGTGGGGCTGGAGCCGGATCACCTGTCCGACCTGCTGGCCGCGGCGCTGGAGGGCGGGGGCCCTGCGCTGATGCCGGTGCCCGCCGGGACCCCGGACGCCCGGGTGCGCGAGCTGCTGGGGGCGATGCGCCCCTCCTCGGTGCTGACCCCCGAGGGGGAGTCTCCCCTGGAGGGCGGTCTGCCCGCCTCTCCCGGGACGGCCCTGGTGGTCACCACCTCCGGGTCGACGGGCGCGCCCAAGGGCGTGGAGCTGTCGGCCGCGGCGCTGCTCGCCTCGGCGCGGGCGTCGGTGGCGCGGATCGGGGCCCGGCCGGGCGACTCCTGGCTGTGCGTACTGCCCGCCGGGCACATCTCCGGTCTACAGGTGATGCTGCGCGCCCTGGTCACGGGCACCGGGGCGGTGCACGCCCCGTTCTCGGTGGAGGGGGTGCTCTCCCTGGCGGAGGGGCTCCGCCCGCACGTGTCCCTGGTGCCGACCCAGCTGCGGCGGCTGCTGGCCGCGGGCGCGGACCTGTCGGTGTTCGGGGTGATCCTGCTGGGCGGCGCGGCCGCCGAACCCGAGCTGCTGGCGGCGGCGCGCGCCGCCGGCGGCCGGGTGGTCACCACCTACGGCATGAGCGAGACCTGCGGCGGGTGCGTCTACGACGGCGTGCCCCTGGACGGGGTGGGGGTGGCGACCGACGCCCCGGGCCCGGACGGCGCCGGCCGGGTGCTGCTGTCGGGGCCGACCCTGCTCACCCGCTACCGGACCGCGCCGGGGGCGGATCCGGTGCCGGGCCCGGACACCGCCGCCGACGGGTCCCGGGTGCTGCGCACCAACGACCTGGGGCGCTGGGACGGGGAGCGGCTGGAGATCCTGGGCCGGATGGACGAGGTGATCAACACCGGCGGCCACAAGGTGGTTCCCGGGCAGGTCAACGCGCTGATCATGGCCGACCCGTCGGTGGCCGAATCGGTGGTGGTGGGCCGCCCCGACCCCGAGTGGGGGGAGCGGGTGTGCGCGGTGGTGGTGCCCGCCGACCCGGCCGCGCCGCCCGCCCTGGAGCACCTGCGGGCGGTGGTGCGCGACCGGCTGCCCGCCTATGCGGCCCCGCGCGAGGTGGAGGTGCGCGACCGGCTGCCGATGCTGGCCTCGGGCAAACCGGACCTGGTGGCGCTGCGCCGCGGCTGAGGCCGCGGCCGGGCGGGCGGTCCGTGCCCCGACCGGGGCCGGCCGCCACCACATGAGAGGACATGTCCGCCCATGTGGGGAACTTCCCCGGGCCGCCCGGCGTCTACCTGAGTATCCGGGCCGCCCGAATGCCCGGACCCCACGGCCCCTCTGCCAAGGAGGTCCGCAGTTGGCGACAGCCACGAGTCCACCCGCCCACGCCCCTGCGCCCTCCCCCGCGCCCGGAGCGCCGCGCCCCGGCACGGCCGCCCGGGCGGGCTCCCATACCCGCTGCCTCCCGCCGCCCGCCACTGAACGCGCGGTGATCCATACCACTTCGAAAGATATCCAATCGAGACGGGGAACATTTGACACCCCGACACGTTGGACATATTGGCGCGTCCAGTCGGCGGGAGCCTTCCGCCACGTGCCACACGTCATGGAAGGGAGGGAGGTGTCCGGATGACGAGCTCCGCCCGGACCCGTTCGGCGCCCACCGACGGCACCGCTCCGCTCGCGGCGGACCGCGCGGCGCTGACCGACCTGCTCGCCCGCGGGCGCGCCCAGGGGCACCTGTCCCTCGCCGAGCTGCGCACCGCCTTCTCCGCGGCCGGAGTCTCCGCCGGCGACGGCCGTGCCATCCTGCGTGAACTCACCGACCACGGGGTCCGGCTCGCCAACGGGGGCGACCACTCCGCACCGGTGGCCGAACCCGACGCCGAGGACGACGTGCTGGAAAACACTCTCATCGCGACGGTGCCCGACACCGACGAGGCACCCAAGGCCGCATCCGGCAAGGTCGCACCGCGCAAGGGCCCCTCCCCCCGGAGGAAAACCCGCACCACGCGGCGCACCAAGAAGACCGAGGACACATCCCAGGCCACCATCGACCCGGAGACCGGCGAGGCCGACCTGGACGACCAGTCCCCCGCCATGGGCGACTCCGTCCACACCTACCTCAAGGCCATCGGCCGCCGACAGCTGCTCACCGCCGAGCAGGAGGTCGAGCTGGCCAAGCGGGTCGAGGCGGGCCTGTACGCGGAGTACCGGCTGGGCCTGCACGGCGAGGTCGACACCTCCGTGCCGATGTCCGAGGCCGAGCGCGACGAGCTGGAGTGGATCGCCGAGGACGGCCGCAAGGCCAAGTCCCACATGCTGGAGGCCAACCTGCGCCTGGTGGTGTCGGTGGCCAAGAAGTACAGCGACCGGGGCATGTCGCTGCTGGACGTGGTCCAGGAGGGCAACCTCGGCCTGATCCGCGCGGTGGAGAAGTTCGACTACACCAAGGGCTTCAAGTTCTCCACCTACGCCATGTGGTGGATCCGCCAGGCGATCCAGCGCGGTTTCGCCGACTCGGCGCGCACCATCCGCCTGCCCGTCCACGTGCTGGAGCTGCTGAGCAAGGTCAGCCGCCTGGAGCGGGACATGCACCAGGCGCTGGGCCGCGAGCCCACCCCGGAGGAGCTGGCGCTGGAGCTGGACAAGACCCCGGCCCAGATCGAGGAGCTGCTGCGGGTCACCCGCCAGCCCATCAGCCTGGACTCCACCATCGGCGAGGACGGCGAGACCCGCATCGGCGACCTCATCGAGGACGTGGACGCCTCGGAGGCCTCCGAGGTGGTCGACCGCCAGCTCATGGCCGACCAGCTGCGCAACGCCCTGTCCGACCTGGAGCCGCGCGAGGCGACCATCATGTCGCTGCGCTTCGGCCTGATGGACGGCCGGCCGCGCACCCTGGACGAGATCGGCAAGCACCTGGGGCTGACCCGGGAGCGCATCCGGCAGCTGGAGAAGCAGTCGCTCTCCAAGCTGCGCCACCCGAGCCGCGCCCAGCAGCTGCTCGACTTCGCCAGCTAGCCGCCGACAGGGGCCGCCTCCCGCACCGGGGGGCGGCCCTTCGGCGTGTCCGGGATCGGGGATGTCCCTGAACCTTCCCCGGGATCGGGGCCGAGGGGCTCCCGGGGTCCTCGGCGGGTGCCACTATGGGGAGATGACCGACAGCACCTCCCAGCGGCAGGCCGATATCGCCGCCGCGCTGCGCGCCGGCCGCGAGCTCGGGCCCGAGTACGACGACGCGCTGGCGACCTCTCTGATCGAGCGCATGGACGACGCCATCGACACCAGCGTCCGGCGCCACCTGGAACACCGGCAGCGCGAGCACAAGGAGAAGGTGGGGGTCCCCTCCAACACGGTGCGGATGGTGCTGTCCCTGGTGTGCCTGGGGGTGAGCCTCCCCGCCACCGCGATCGTCGCGGCCATGGTGGGCGGGGCCGCCGCCATCGCCGCCGTGTGGGCGGGCCTGATCCTCTTCTACCTCGTCTCCGTGCTGGGCCTGCGCCGCTGAGCGGCGCCCGGCCCGCGGAGCCTCAGCCCGTGGGCCGGGCGGAGTCCAGCGCGGCGCGCAGGATGTCCACGGCCTCGTCGTGGTCCAGCCCCACCCGGGAGATCACCTCGGCGTAGGCGCGGGCGGCCGCCAGCGCCTCCGCGCGCTGGTCGTCCCCCGCGGCCGCGATGAAGGTGCCCGAGCGGCCCCGGGTCTCGACGACCCCGGCCTGCTCCAGTTCGCGGTAGGCGCGGGCCACGGTGTTGACCGCCACCGACAGGTCCCCGGCCAGCGCCCGTACCGTCGGCAGCCGGTAGCCGACCGGGAGCTCCCCGGCTGCGGCCGCCATCGCCACGGTCGTCCGGATCTGCTCATAGGGCGGTACCTTCGACGTCGGGTCGACGCGGATGAACTCCGCCATCTCCTCCTGCGCTCCCCACGTTCGGCGTTCGTGCTCCGGGCCCCATACCCGTTCGCGCCCAAAACTACCGTGCGTGCGGGCCCCGCGCCCGCGGGGGGCGCGGGGCGGCGCGGACGTCAGAGGGCGCCGACCGTGCGGGGCACCCGCGGCACGCCGTGCAGCCGGTGGGCCTCACGGGCGGTGAGCAGCTGTTCGGCGACCTCGGTGGCCTCGCGCACCGCGGGCCGGGCCAGCCGCTTGCGCCGGTGGATGCGGTCGCGGTAGCCCTTCTCCCCGACGAGCACGCGCTCGCGGGCGTAGGCGGCCCGCATCGCCTCGGTGAGCGCGGTGTCCAGCGCCAGCGCGCGCTCGTGCAGCTCCTCCACCGCGGCCCCCGACTCGCGGGCCTCCTCCAGCGCCGCCTGGGCGGCCGCCACCTCCCGCAGGAGGTCGTCGAGCCGTCCGGCCCGTTCGCGGTCGGCGACCAGGCTCTCCCGCGCCTGCGCCGTGCCTCGTCCGCCAAGTCCCATCGCTCGCTCCGTTCACCGGGTACACCGCCTGCAATGGCACTGTAGTGGTGACGTGGATCATGAGGCGAGCCGGATCGTGCGTCGGTGATGGCCTCGACGCACAGAAAACGCCACATTTGATGACAAAACTTCCGAAAGGAAACAAGTGAGTAGGAACTACGCGGGGCTCAGCCGGGAGCGCATCATCCTGGAGGCGCTCCACATCATCGCCGGGCGCGGGCTGGGCGGGCTGTCCATGCGGCGGCTGGGCGACGCCCTGGAGGTGGAGGCCATGGCCATCTACCACCACTTCCCCCTGGGCAAGGAGCAGCTCTTCAACGCCATCGCCGCCTACGTGACCTCCCCCGGCGCCACCGGCGACGCCCTCCCGGAGGAGGCCGACGACCAGGACGGCGGGGAGCCGCAGGAGGACGGCGCCGAGGAGGCCGACACCCGCCCCTGGGACGAGCGCCTGACCTCCTGGGCCGACGGGTACCGTGCCCGGCTGCTGGAGTACTCCGGCGCCCTGTCCCTGCTGGTGCACCGCGCACCCGCCACTCCCGCCGACGCCGCCGCCCGCGCGCTGGTCCACCGCGCCTTCACCGACGCCGGGGTGCCCGAGGGCGACCTCGACCGCGCCGCCGACGCCCTGTACGCCCACTGCCTGGGCGCCGTCGTCCACCAGGTCCGCCACCAGGACGACGAGGACGCCCCCGACGCGGAGGAGGCCGCCGCCCGCTTCCACTACGGGCTGCGGGCCCTGCTGCGCGGACTCGCGGCCTGAGGGGAACCGGGACCCGCCGCCGGCCGTCTGTACGTGTGAGGGTGCCGCTCTCCCCTATGCCCGAACACTCCCGAACGCCCCGCCCGGATCGGCACCGCCGGGGCGGGAACAGGAAAGGCCCATGGTTCTCAAGCGTCTGCTCGCCGGCATCGGTTTCGGCGGGGCCTCGGTCGAGACCCACCTGGACTCGGCGTCCACCCGTCCCGGCGGCACGGTGCGCGGCACCGTCCTGGTCGAGGGCGGGAACGTCGAGCAGGAGGTCGAGGAGCTCACCGTGGGCCTGCAGGCCGCGGTCGAGTCCGAGATCGGTGACAGCGAGGTCACCTCCCACATGGAGTTCCACCGGGTCCGGCTGGGCGGGCGGACCGGCCTGGTCCCCGGACAGCGGTTCGAGGTCCCCTTCGAGCTGCCCGTGCCCTGGGAGGCCCCCGTCACGTCCCTGGGCGGCCAGCGGCTGTACGGCATGAACCTCGGCGTCAACACGCGCCTGGCCGTCGCGGGCGCCGTCGACCCCGGCGACCTGGACCCGGTGGCGATCGAGCCGCTGCCCGCCCAGCAGGCGGTGCTGCTCGCGCTGGACTCCCTGGGCTTCCGGTTCAAGAAGGCCGACCTGGAACGCGGGCGCATCGCCCGCACCCGCCAGCGGCTGCCCTTCTACCAGGAGATCGAGTACTACGCCCCGAGCCGCTACCGGGGCCTGAACCAGCTGGAGCTGTCGTTCGTCACCGACGAGCACGGTATGGACGTGGTCCTGGAGCTGGACAAGAAGCCGGGGCTGTTCACCGAGGGGCGCGACACCTTCAAGAGCTTCAACGTCACCCACGAGCAGGCGGCCGCGATGGACTGGAGCCGGGAGCTGGACCGGTGGGTCGACGCCCTGGCCGGGCGCCGCGACCTCTTCTGACGGTTCGGGCCGGCGGTCCCGGCCGGGGCGGCGCCCCGGCCGGGCCCCGGCTCAGGCCCCTTCGGCGCGCTCGCGGACCCGCTCGGCGCGCAGCTCGCGCGCCTGGTCCGGGTCGAGCACGGGTGCGGCGTTGAGCAGTTGGCGGGTGTAGTCGCTCTGCGGGTTCTCGTAGATGGAGTCGCTGTCGCCCAGCTCCACGATCTCGCCCTTGCGCATCACCGCGACCCGGTCGCTCACCTGGCGCACCACCGCCAGGTCATGGGCCACGAAGATGTAGGTCAGCCCGAAGTCGTCCTGCAGCTCCGACAGCAGCCGCAGCACCTGGTCCTGCGTGGACACGTCCAGCGCCGACACCGGCTCGTCGCAGATGATCAGCTTCGGCTTGAGGATCAGCGCCCGCGCGATCGCGATCCGCTGGCGCTGACCGCCCGAGAACGCGTGCGGGAACCGGTTGTAGTGGCCGGGTTCCAACCCGACCCGGTCCAGCAGCTCCTGCACCTCGCGCTTGATCTTCTTGGTGTCGCGCTCGCCCTGCACCCGCAGCGCCGTCCCGATCGCGTCGCCCACCGTCACACGCGGGTTCAGCGACGAGTACGGGTTCTGGAACACCATCTGCACATCACGCCGCAACGGACGCATCCGGTGTTCGGCGATGTGGGTGATGTCCCGCCCCTCGAACACGATGGTGCCCTCGGTCGGCTCCAGCAGGCGCATGACCATCCGCGACAGCGTGCTCTTGCCCGAGCCCGACTCGCCCACGATCCCCAGCGTCTCGCCCCTGTACAGGTCGAAGCTGACGCCCTTGACGGCCCAGAAGTCGGTGGAGCGCCCCCACATCCCGCCGCGCACCTTGAAGCGCTGGCCCACCCCCGAGACCGTGAGCAGGGCCTCCCGCCCGCCCTCGGGCTCCTTGGGCGTGAACGCCGCGAACCCCTCCCGCCCCGGGGTCTCCCCGGTGACCGCACCCGCGGCCCGCTGCTCCCCGCGTTCGCGCTCGGCCCGGTCGGCGCGGTCCTGGGCGCGGCGCTGGGCCCGGGAGACCTCCACCCGCGGCACCGCCGCCAGCAGCGCCTGCGTGTAGGGGTGCTCCGGCTC
>NZ_JBEXTT010000029.1:0-82689 GCF_040614155.1 Nocardiopsis sp. NPDC006139 | reverse complement strand
TAGGCCGGGTGTGGAAGCCCTGTGAGGGGTGGAGCTGACCGGTACTAATAGGCCGAGGGCTTGTCCGCTGCAGATAATTGGGTGCTCGCGCATACTTTGTTCACATAACTGTGGAATTCTTCCCTGCTCCTGGGTTTTCTGGGGGTGTGGGTGTTGGGTTTCCGTGGTGGTTATGGTGGGAGGGTCACACCCGGTTACTTTCCGAACCCGGTCGTTAAGTCTCCTTGCGCTGATGGTACTGCCCTGTGGTGGGGTGGGAGAGTAGGTTGCCGCCACGGTTTTCTTCGGGTTGAGAGCCCCTGCCTTCGGGTGGGGGCTTTCCCTGTTTTCGGGGTGTGGGTGTGTGGGGGGTCGCGTAGCGGCCCCCTTTTTTGTGTCCTGGGGCCGGGCACCCCACTGGCCTCACACGGCTATGGCGGAGGCCCCGGCCTGCCCTCCCAAACCCCCTGGGGCCAGGGCGGGAAGCCGACCGCGGCCTTCACCCCCTGCGGCGCAGGTAGCGGTTCGCCTTCCGACAGGGGCTGAGGCCCCGGTTGGGTGGGAAACCCGCTGGGGCGGAGGTGGCGGTCCGCCTTCCGGTGGTGGCTGAGATCCCGGTCGGGTGAGAACCCCCCTGGGGCTGGGGCGGGAAGCCGACCGCGGCCTTCACCCTCTGCGGCGGGGGCCCAGCGATGCCCTCCGGTTGTGGCTAAGGGCCCCGGTCAGGCGGGAACCCCCCTCGGGCTGGGGCGAGAAGCCACCCGCGGCTTTCACCCCCTGAGGCAGGGGCCCCGCGACGCCCTCCGTTGGTGGCTGAGGACCCCAGCCGGGTGGGAAACCCCCTGCGGCCAGGGCCCGCAGGTACGCGCGGCCTCCACCCCCTGTGTCCGGAACGGAGGGCACGCCCACCTCAACCCCCTGGGGTCGAAGGAGATGATCCGCTCTCCGGCCGTGGCTCGGCCCCGGACAGATCCACCCGTCACCCACCACAGCGTTGAAAGGGCATGAGAGTGTCCTTGGTGCTGGTGCTGGTGCTGGTGCTGGTGCTGGTGCTGGTGCTGGGTCCGTGGGTATGCGCGAACCATCACCCCCTGCGGCGGAGGCCCAGCGGCGCTCCCCGGCAGTGGCTGAGGGCCCGCTCCGCGGGCGACCCCCTGCGGCCTTCCCCCGTGTGCCCGGGGACGGCGGGCACGCCCACCCCCACCCCTTGGGGCCGAAGGAGACGTTCCGCCCTCAGGACGCGGCTGGGCCCCGGACGGACCCACCCGTCGCCCACCACGGCGTTGGAGGGGCGCACACGGGCGCATCAGCGGAGCCGAACGGAGGACCCGCCCCCCACCGGTGGGACAATTCACCCATGACGATTCCCATCCCCGCCGACCTGCTCGCCGCCGCCGAGGCCGCCAAGGGCTTCATGCCCACGGACGAGGGCACCGCCCTGTACGAGACCGCCCTCCGTTACGCCCCTGTCGGGCCCGTCGTGGAGATCGGCACCTACTGCGGCAAGTCCACCGTCTTCCTCGGTGCGGCGGCCCGGGCCACCGGCGTGAAGGTGGTCACCGTGGACCACCACCGCGGGTCGGAGGAGCACCAGGAGGGCTGGGAGTACCACGACGCGACGCTCGTGGACCGGGAGACCGGGAAGTTCGACACGCTCCCGCACCTGCGCCGGACCCTCACCCTGGCCGGGCTGGACGACGAGGTCATCGTCGTGGTCGGCCGCTCCGCCGAGGTGGCCTCGGTGTGGGGCACCCCGCTGGGGATGCTGTTCATCGACGGCGGCCACAGCGAGGAGGCCGCGCAGGCCGACTACGCCGGCTGGAGCGGGCACGTCGCCCCCGGCGGCGCGCTGGTGATCCACGACGTCTTCCCCGACCCCGCGGACGGCGGGCGCCCCCCGTACAACATCTACCTCCGGGCCCTGGACTCCGGTCTGTTCAAAGAGGTCGCGGCGGTCGGTTCGATGCGGGTCCTGGAACGGGTCGCCTGAGCCCTCCCACCTCCCCGAACCGGTCGGGCAACGGCCGTCCTGGGACACGCCCCCGCCGGGTAAGCCTTCGGTAAGAAGTCACCACCCGGTTATGGATTCGGCCTTGACATGGTTACGGCCCGGTATCGTGTCGAGAAGGGGCGGAGCGATGGTGGCGTTATCCCCCGAAAGACCACTTCGGTCCAAATCTTGACTGAACCGATCCGGGGCGGTTGCGCGTCAAATACCAGGACGGCACCGTGCCGGACGTGATTTGCCATGGGGGCGGGGAGCTGAGCGAGAGCACAAACGGCGCGAACGGGGCGGATGGGCAGCGCCCCGTGCACGATGAGGACGTCGCGCCGGAGACCAACGACACCTCTGCGGAGGAGCTGCCCGACGCCGGAGAGGACACGGCCGACCGCGCCCCGACCACCGGTGGTGGCGGGGACGCCGACTCGGCGGCCGACTCCGGGCACATCACTTTCAAGACCAGCGGCACCTTCTTCCGCGAGCGGGTCGCGCAGGTCCTCGCGGAGCAGGGCTTCGACGAGTCCTCCGAGGGGGAGGACGGGCGGGAGCCGGGGAGGGCCACCGCGGAGACCGCGGAGGAGTCCGCCGAGGCGGCTCCGGAGGTGACCGGAAACTCGGCGGCCGACGAGCCCGAAACAGCGTCCGCGCAGGCGGAGAGGGGGACCGCCGACGAATCCGGGGAGCGTTCCTCCGCGGAGGAGTCCGCCGGCGCGGCCGCGGTGGCCGCTGCCGCCGCCACCGCGGCGCAGGCTCCCGAGCCGGCCGACGGCCCCCGGTCCGCGACCGACGGGTCCGAGGGGTCCGGTGCGTCCGAGCCGGGCGCCGCCGCGGCCGGTTCCGAGCCCGCGCCCGCCGCCGACGACACCACCACCGCCGCGGCCGGGAAGGCCGCCGACGCCGCCGATCCCGCCGGAGCCGCGCAGGGCGGTGCGCCCGAGGCCCCGTCCTGGACTCCCGCCGCCCCGCCGGTCCCGCCCGCCGGGTCCGCGGCCGAGCCCTCGACGCCTCCCGTGTCCGCCGCGCCTCCCGCCACGCCCCCCGGTGCGCCCGAGGCTCCGCAGTCCGTCGCCGGGCCCGTTCCGGACCCCCAGGTCACGGAGGAGTCCGCGGCCGAGGCCGGGGCGATGTGGCCGCAGCCGCAGCGGCTGTCCAACTACGTCGGAGCCGCCGGCGCGGGCCGCCCGCCCCAGGGTCCCGGAGGCCCGAACGGTCCCGGAGGCCCGAGCGGCCCCGGGGGGCCCGGCGGCCCCACCGGTCCCAGCGGTTCGTCCAGCCCGTCGGGTCCCGCCGGCACCGGCCCCGGGAAGAAGGCCAAGGCCAAGAAGGGCAAGCGCAAGAAGCCGCTCTGGTGGCGGATCCTGCGCACCTTCCTGGTGGCCTCCGCGCTGATGGTCATCATCGCCTGCGGCGCCTTCGCGTACTTCTACGCCACCGTCGAGGTCCCCGACGCCGCGAAGGCCGACGCCGTGGAGCAGGGGTCGACCTTCTACTTCGGCGACGGGGAGACCGAGTTCGCCTACCGCGGCACCGACCGCGACCCCATCACCTACGAGGAGATGACCGAGAACGGCGACCAGGTCGTCGAGGCCGTCATCTCCGCCGAGGACCGGGGCTTCTGGACCGAGCCCGGCGTCTCCGTGCGCGGCACCACCCGCGCCGTCTGGTCCACGGTCACCGGCCAGCAGGTCCAGGGCGGCTCCACCATCACCCAGCAGATGGTCCGCAACTACTACGAGGGCGTGTCCTTCGAGCAGACCGTCTCCCGGAAGATCCAGGAGATCATCATCTCCATCAAGGTCGACCAGAGCGAGACCAAAGAATGGGTGATGGAGCAGTACCTCAACACCATCTACTTCGGCCGCCAGGCCTACGGGATCCAGGCCGCGGCCCAGGCCTACTACGACAAGAACGCCAATGAGCTGACCCCGGAGGAGGCCGCCTTCCTGGCCGCCGCCATCCAGCAGCCGACGCCGTTCGGCGAGGCGGACGTCAACACCACGCCGGAGATGGAGCAGCGCTGGCGCTACGTCGTCGACGGCATGGTGACCACGGGCGCCATCACCCAGTCCGAGGCCGACGGGATGGAGTTCCCCGCGCCGATCGAGTACGAGCCCGGGGCCGACAACGACCTGAGCGGCTACCGCGGCTACATGTACGAGGCCGCGATGCGCGAGCTGGAGGAGCTGGGCTACACCGAGGACCAGATCAACCGGCAGGGCTTCACCGTCGTCACCACCTTCGACCAGGACATGATGGACGCCGCCTACGAGGTGGTGGAGGCCGCCATCCCGCAGGAGGTCATCCCCGAGGGCGTCAACGTCGGCATGGCGACCGTGGACAACGCCACCGGTGAGGTGCTGGCGTTCTACGGCGGCCACGACTACCTGGAGAACCAGTACGACAGCGCGCTGCTGGGCGGCGCCCAGGCCGGTTCGGCGTTCAAGCCCTACGTGCTGGCCACCGCGCTGGAGGAGGGCTACAGCCTCAACAGCTTCGTGGACGGCAGCGGCCCGCGCCAGATCCAGGGCTCGCGGATCCAGAACGCGGGCAACGCCCCGGGCGGTCCGATGGACCTGGTCCAGGCCACCCGCGTCTCCAACAACCTCGGCTTCGTCGAGCTGAACATGGAGGTCGGCTACGAGAACGTGCGCGACACCGCGTACGACATCGGCCTGCGCGAGGGCAGCATCGAGGACCACCAGCTGGTGCCCACCCTGGCGCTGGGCGTCTCCACGGTGACGCCGCTGGACCAGGCGGGCGCGTACGCGACCTTCGCCAACGGCGGCCGCCACGTGGACACGCACGTGATCAAGTCGATCCTCAACGCCGACGGCGAGGAGGTGCGCCCCGAGGTGGAGTCCCGGCAGGCGATCAAGGAGTCGACCGCCGCGGACGTCACCTACGCGCTGGAGCAGGTGGTCCAGGGCGGTACCGGCACCTCGGCGAACTTCTGGACGCACCCGGTGGCGGGCAAGACCGGTACCACCTCGGACAGCGTCGCCGCCTGGTTCGTCGGGTACACCCCGCAGCTGTCCACGGCGGTGGGCGTCTACAACGAGAACAACCAGTCGTTCGGCATCCCCGGCTACGACATCTCCGGTGGCGGTGTGGCGGCGCCGATCTGGCGCGACTACATGCAGCGGGCGATGGAGGGGTACGAGCGCAAGGAGTTCCCGCCGCCCGCGTTCGCCGGGTCCACCCAGTACTGGGCGCCGGACCCGTCCACCCAGGCTCCGGAGGAGCCGGTGGAGGAGCTGCCGGAGGAGACGCCCCAGGACCCGGGCACGCCGGAGGTCCCCGAGGTCCCGGAGACCCCGGAGAACCCGGGCACGCCGGAGGTCCCGGAGGTTCCGGAGTTCCCCGGGCCGGGTGACGGCGAGGGCGGCGGCGGGGAGACCCCGCCGGCCCGCGAGGAGGTCAGGGAGTTCCCGGCCGGCTGACCCCGCCGGGCGGGGTGAGTGCGAAGGGGCCGCGGACGGCGACGTCCGCGGCCCCTTCGCCGTGTGCGCCCGGGCTCACCCGTCCCAGGTGTGCAGGAACACGTGCGACCCCGGCGTGGTCCGGGTGAGGGCGTCCACGGCGAGGATCACGGCGGCGGTGGTCCAGGTGCTGCGCTCCACCGGCCAGCGCACCTGCTCGGCGAACTGGTAGCCGGTCCAGTAGACGCCGTCGTCGCCGTCGCGCAGGTGCTGCACCTCGCGCAGGATGCGCACGCCGTCCCCGGTCCGGCCCACGGCGGCCAGGGCCAGGACCAGTTCGGAGGTCTCGGCGGCGGTGACCCAGGGCTGGTCGTCGACGCAGCGCACGCCCAGGCCCGGGACCACGAACCGGTCCCAGCGCTCGGCCAGGCGCGCGTGGGCGGCCTCGCCGCGGACGGCGCCGCCCAGGATCGGGTAGAACCAGTCCATCGAGAACCGGCCGCGGTCGGCGAACAGGTCCTCGTCGTCGTTGATGAGGCCGGACAGCCGGTCGGCGGCCTCGGTCCACTCCGGGCGCGGGCGGCCCAGCCGCTCGCCCAGGGCGGCGCCGCAGCGCAGCGCGTGGTGCACGCTGGCGCAGACGGTGAGCAGGGCGTGGTCGCCGGGGGACCCGTCCTCCCCGCGCGCCCACAGGATCTCTCCGCGTTCGCCGCGCAGGGCCAGCACGAACTCCAGGCCGTCCTCGACGACGGGCCACAGCTCCTCGGCGAAGGCCGTGTCCCCGGTGACGAGCAGGTGGTGGAACGCCCCCACGGCCGGGTAGGCGGCGTGGTTGGCCTCGCGCAGCTCGGTCACGGGGACGCCCTGGCGGAACTTGGCGGGCCAGCCGCCGCCGGGGTGGCGGGCGCCGGCCAGCCACCGGTAGGCGCGGCGGGCGGCCGCGGCGTGCGCGGGCTCCCACAGGCCGGTGACGGTCAGCGCCATGGCGCACTCGACGTGGTCCCACACGTCGGTGTGGCCGCCGGGGAACCAGGGCAGGGCGCCGGCGGCCTCCTGGCTGCGGGCCAGGTAGTCGGCGGAGCGCAGCAGCTGCCCGGCGTCCAGCACGCCGGGCAGGCGCAGGGTCAGGTCGTCCGGTGCGGTGACGACGGACATCAGGCGGCGTCGAGCGGCTTGCGCACGTACACGACCACGCTCTTGCCGATGACCGGGTTGAGCAGGCGCTCGGCCACCCGGGTCACCTTGGGGGCCTGGAACATGTCCCAGACGAGCAGCTCGTGGTAGGCCTTGGCGAGCGGGTGGTCGTTGTTGTCGGTGCCCACCGCGCACTTGATCCACCAGTAGGGCGCGTGCAGGGCGTGCGCGTGGTGGTGCGGGCCGATCAGGAACCCGGTGGCCTTGAGCTTGGCCTCCAGCTCGGCGCGGGTGTAGATGCGGATGTGGCCGCCCTCGTTGGTGTGGTACTCCTCCGAGAGGGCCCAGCAGATGCGCTCGGGCAGGAAGCTGGGCACGGTCACCGCGGCGATGCCGCCGGGCCTGAGGACCCGGTACAGCTCCTTCATGGCGGCGGTGTCGTGCGGGATGTGCTCGAAGATCTCCGCGGCGATGACGCGGTCGAAGGAGCCCTCGTCGAAGGGCATGTCGAGGGCGTCGCCCTTGACGGTCTCCGCGGTGGCGGAGGCGGGGGCCTCGCCCTCCTCCTTCATGGCGGCGAACATGGTCTCGACGGAGGCCAGGTCCTCGACGTTCTGGTCGAAGGCGACGATGTCGGCGCCGCGGCGGTAGACCTCGAAGGCGTGGCGGCCGCCGCCGCAGCCCAGGTCGAGCACGCGGTCGCCCGGACCGACGGGGAACAGGGTGAAGTCGACGGTGATCAGTGGAGGCTCCCTCGTGTTCTGCGAAAAAGGTGCTCAGGCGCCGTTGGCCCGGGCGGGGGCGGGGCGGCTGTCCCCGTCGGCGGGGCGTCGGCCGGTGGCGGACGCGATCGTGGACGCGTAGCGGCGGGCGGTCAGCTCGGCCACCGCCCGCCAGGTGAAGCGTTCCTGGACGCGGCGCCAGGCGGCGGCGCCCATGCGTTCGCGCTCGGCGTCGTCGTCGAGGAGGCGGGCGAGCTCGGCGGCCAGCAGTCCGGGGTCGCCGGGGGCGATGAGGCGGCCGGCGTCGCCGTCGGTGCCCACGACCTCGGGCAGCGCCCCGGCGCGGCTGGCGATGAGCGGGGTGGCGCAGGCCATGGCCTCGACGGCGGGCAGGGAGAAGCCCTCGTAGAAGGACGGGACGACGGCGACCTGCGCGGTGGCGATGAGTTCGGCCAGCGCGGTGTCGTCGATGCCGCTGACGAACTCGACGCGGTCGCGCAGGCCGAGTTCGTCGACCAGCCGGTCGGTGGGCCCGCCGGGGCGGGGCCTGCTGACGACGGTCAGGGTGACGTCGCGCTCGGCGGCGAGTTCGGCGGTGGCGCGCAGCAGGGTGGCGACGCCCTTGAGGGGGCTGTCGGCGCTGGCGGTGCACACGATGCGGCCGGGGACGCGCCGGACCTCCGGGCGCGGGTGGAAGTAGCGGGTGTCGACGCCCAGGGGGGTGACCTCCATGGCCTCGGGGGCCACGCCGAACTCGCGGGCGATGTCGTCGGCGGAGGACCGGGAGGGCACCAGGATGGGGTCGAGGCGGCGGGCCACCCTGGCCTGCATCCTGACGAACCCGTACCAGCGGCGCTTGGAGAGCTTCTGCCACCCCTGTGCCTCGTCGATCTCGATGCGGCGGTCGACGCTGATGGGGTGGTGGATGGTGGTGACCAGGGGGATCCCGGCGGACTTGATGCCGAGCAGGCCCCAGCCCAGGGTCTGGTTGTCGTGGACGACGTCGAACTCGTCCAGGCGGCGGCGGAGTTCGCGGTTGGCGCGCAGGGAGAAGGTGAGCGGCTCGGGGAACCCGGCGGTCCACATGGTGGCGACCTCCAGGGCGTCGATCCAGTCGCGCCACTCGCGCAGCGGCGGGGCGACGAAGGGGTCGGCGTCGTTGTAGAGGTCGAGGGAGGGGATCTTCTCCAGGGTGACGCCCTCGTCCAGGACGGGGTAGGGCTGGCCGGAGAAGACGGTGACCTCGTGGCCCAGTGCGGCGAGCTCGCGGGACAGGTGGCGGACGTACACGCCCTGGCCGCCCACGTGCTGCTTGCTCCGGTAGGAGAGCAGGGCCACGCGCAGGGGGCGGTCGGGGTGCGGTCCCGTGCTTTTGCCCGACTGGGTCAAGAGTCCACCTCTTCGTTGGGTCGCGGGGCCCGGCCGCCTCGGTGGGCGGGGTGGTCGCCGCCGGGCGTCGCGCGCGGGCCGGGCCGGTGGCGGGTACGGGCGTCCCATATGTTACTCGTCAGTTGTGTTCGGGTCGGCCCCCGGGCCGGTTGGTAGGGATCCTATGCCGGGGCATCGGGCCCGGTGACGGCGACCCAGCGGGGCAGGGAGGGGGTTCCGGTGAGGGCGGCCAGCCCGCGCTCCTCGGCCAGGCGCAGGTGCGCCGCGGTCTCGGCGGCGGCCATGTGGCGGGAGCGGACGCTCATATCGGCCCAGGGCCGGCGCCAGGTGAGGCCGGCGGCGGCCTCCCACAGGGTGGCGGGGCCCGCGGCCCGGAGCAGCGTCAGGATCTCCGCGACGCGGTCCTCGTGGTGCTCGACGATCTCGGCGGTGCGGGCGCCCAGCCCGGTGAAACGGCGCTCGTGTGAGGGAAGGCACACCAGCGTGTCGGCGCCGGGCAGGCCCCCGACGGCCCGCTGGGAGGCGAGGAAGTCGCCGAGCGGGTCTCCCTCGCCGGTGGTCAGCGGGAACCGCCCCACGTGCGGGGTGATGCGCGGCAGGACGTGGTCGCCGGTGAACAGGAGCCCGCCGTCGGCCAGGTGCAGGCACAGGTGGCCGGGGGTGTGGCCGGGGGTCCACACGGCGCGCAGGTCGCGGCCGGGCAGGTCCACGCGGGCGCCGTCGGCCAGGGGGAGGTCGGGGACGACCGGGGGAGGGGAGTAGCGGGGGCCGGCCAGGAGTTCGTCGACGTCGTCCTCGGGGAATCCGGCGGCGCGCATCTGGTCGGCCAGCGAGCGCAGGCGGGCGTCGCCGTCGAGGGCGAGCATGCGCTCGGTGACGGTGATGTCGGCGGGGTGCATGGCCAGCCAGGCGTCGGAGGACTCGCGCAGCCGCCCGGTGAGCCCGGTGTGGTCGGGGTGGAAGTGGGTGAGGACGGCGCCGCGCACCTCCCCGACGGTGTGTCCGATCCGGGCCAGGCCCTTGACCAGGGCGTCCCAGGAGTCGTCGTGGTCCCAGCCGGTGTCGATGAGGACGGGGCCGTCGGAGCCGGTCAGGACGTAGACGTAGGTGAAGCCGAGGGGGTTGCCGGGGATGGGCACCGGCAGGCTCCACACGCCGTCTCCGAGGTCCTCGACGGGGGGTGTCTCGGGCATGGGCGGCCTCTCACTGGAAACAGAATCGGATTCGATTCTAGAGTGGGGGGTGTGCGCCGGCCGCGGCCGGGCGGAGGTCCGGCGGCGGGTGCGCACCCAGCGTGACCGCCGGGGGTGGACGACCCGTCCCGGAGCGAAATAGAACATATTCTATAAATCCTGTACCAGCGTTCCCAAAAACCCTGGATCGGTTCCGCAAGGCCGCTGCCCTGCCGGTCAATGAGGCGTGAATCATGGGAGGGAACCGCTGCGCGAACGGGAAGCGGTTGGATAACGTGTTCTCATAAGGTCGGTGCTCCGGACGGGCTTCGGCCACACCTGGTAGCCCTCTCGGTGCTGCGGCGAGCAGTCGGCGCGACCGACGACGAAGGGGAGAGATCCTGTGGCGGTACAGGCGCCGATCGGAACCATGTCGCGAAGCCAGACCCAGCGACGCAAGCGCATCGTGCAGACCGCGGCGGCCCTGGCCGTGCGCGGCGGCGTCGAGGCCATGCAGATGCGCTCGGTCGCCGAGCGGGCGGGGGTCGCCCTGGGCACCCTCTACCGCTACTTCCCCTCCAAGATGGACCTCGTCGTGGCCGTGGTCACCGAGGAGCTCGACCTGCTGGAGGGCGGCATCGTCCGCCGTCCGCCCACCGCCGACACCCCCGCCGGCCGCGCCGTGGACGTGCTGCTGCGCGCCACCCGGGGGCTGATGCGCGAGCCGGAGCTGGCCGACGCGCTGGTGCGCTCGCTCATCATGGCCGAGGTCAAGATCGAGCTGGACGTCCGCATCACCGACCTGGTCTGGCGGGTGGCCACCGGCTCGCTGGCGGCCGAGGACGCCCGCGAGGACGCCCCCGACATCGACCGCGAGGGCGTGGGCTACGTGCTGGCCGGGTCGCTCACCAGCGTGTGGATCTTCGAGCTGGTGGAGGTCCTCAAGGGCCGCCGCGACGTCGACGAGGTCGAGCGGCGGCTGCACGTCGCCGCCGAGCGCCTCCTCGCCTCCTTCTAGACCGGACCTCCGCCCCGCAGGGACCCGGGCGTCAGCCACCGCCCAGGAGCAGGCCCAGCAGGCCGCTGATCAGACCGCCTCCGCGCTCGGACCCGTCATCGCCGGGTTCCCCGCCGGAGGCGTCGTCGTCCCCGGGGCCGGGCGAGGGCGACTGCGACGGGGCCTCCCCCGCGGGGGGCTCCTCCCGGGGCGGGTCGCCGGGGTCGGCCGGGGCGGCCGGCGGGGCCTGCGGCTCTTCGGGGGCGGTCTCCTCCCGCGGCTCCTCCTGCCCGGTCTCCGGCGCGTCGGGCGTGCCCGACGCCGGGGCCCCCGGGGTGGTGGGCCCGGCCTCGGGCCGGGTGTCGGCGGCGCTGGAGGAGGTCTCCACCCCGGTGAGCACCGGGCCGGCGGGCCGGGGGGCGTCCGGGCCCGTGCCGATGACGGTGGCGGGCTCCTCCGAGGCGCCGGCCCAGCCCCACAGCGCCATGGCCAGGGCGGCGGTGGCCAGCCCGGCGACCACCGGCAGCGCCCGGCGCGAGCGCCGGGGCGCGGTCTCCTCGTCCTCGTCCACGCCCCCGGGGCCGGGCAGCGGGGCCCGGTGCTCCTCCCGGACCGGGTGGTCGGCGGTGCTCAGCCGGTCGCCCGGCAGGACCCGGGCGGGGCGCGGCGCCCGCGCCTCGTCGGTCCCGTCCCCTCCGTCCTCGCCGCCGACGCCGGCGGCGTCCTCGGCGGCCCGGGAGCGGTGCAGCGGGTAGCCCTCGGAGGTGAGCGGGTGCATCTCCCGGGCGATGCGGCGGCGCTCCCCCTCCAGACCGGGGTCGGTGCAGGTCTCCAGGACCCGGTCGCGCAGGCCCGGGGGCGGTCCCGGCGGGCGGAGCAGCGCCAGGGCGGTGGAGACCTCCTCCATCCGGGCGCGCCAGCCGACCGGTGAGGGCGGCCCCTCGTCGGCGGGCACGCGCTCGCGGGAGCGGGCGGCGCGCCGGGGGTCGCGGGCCTCGGCCAGGCCGTCGGCGGCGCGGCGCACCGCCGAGCGGGCCAGCTCGGCGCACAGGTCGTGGTCCAGGCCCAGGACGCGGGCGATCGCCGAGGCGGGCAGCGCGTGGCGCAGGTGGAGCTCGACCAGTTCGCGGTGGCTGGCCGGGAGGCGGGAGAACATGCGCGCGACCGGCTCCTCGGCGGGCACGGTGGCCAGCCGGGCGTAGGGGCACACGTGGACGAACCCGCGGCGGCGGGCGGCCGCCCGGACCAGGGCGTACAGCCAGGGGGCGCGTTCGGCCGGGTCGGCGGGCCGCTCGGTGAGCGTGCGCGCGGCGACCAGTCCGTCGTGTACGGCGTCGGCGGTGCCGGGGCCCTCGCCCAGGAGGGACCAGGCGTACCGGTACAGGGCCGGTGCGAAGGCGTCGTAGAGCGCCTCGACCGGCTCCGGACCCGGTTCGTCTCTTTCGTTGCCTCTGGTCACGATTCTCCCCCCACACCGCAGACGGTAGTGGGGGGAGTCGGACCGCGCGGGGGAATCCGGGGACTGTGGCGTGAAGGTGAGGTTTCTGTTACCTCACGCCGGGTCTCCGGGGCCTCGCGCGGGGTGAGGGGCCCTGTTCACTCGCCTCCGCGCGAGGGCGAGCCGATGGCGATCATGCGCTCGACGGAGCGGCGGGCCCGCTCCGCGGTGTCGGCGTCCACGGTGATCTCCGTGGTGCCGAAGCGCAGCGAGTTCAGCAGCTTGTCGGCGTCGATCATCTTCATGTAGTGGCACTCGGCGCGCGAGTTGACCGCCTCGAACTCGGTCCTGGGGTTGGCGTTGCGCAGCTGGTGCAGCATGCCGGTCTCGGTCGCGATGAGGACCTTCTTCGCGGTGGTGTTCTCGGCCGCGGTGAGCATGCCGCCGGTCGACAGGACCTTGACGCGCTCCTGCGGGACGGCGCCGCTGCCGACCAGGTACAGGGCGGAGGTGGCGCAGCCGCACTCGGGGTGCACGTAGACCTCGGCGTCGGGCTCGGACTCCACGCGCCGGCGCAGGGTGTGCCCGTCGATGCCGGCGTGGACGTGGCACTCGCCCATCCAGATGTGGATGTTGTCGCGGCCGGTGACGCGCTTGACGTGGGCGCCCAGGAACTGGTCCGGGAGGAACAGGATCTCCCGGTCCTCGGGGATCGATCGGATGACGTCGGCGGCGTTGGACGAGGTGCAGCAGATGTCGGTCTCGGCCTTGACCGCGGCGGTGGTGTTGACGTACGCGACGACGACCGCGCCCGGGTGCTGCGCCTTCCACTCGCGCACCTGCTCGGCGGTGATGGTGTCGGCCAGGGAGCAGCCGGCCGCCGGGTCCGGCAGCAGGACCGTCTTCTCCGGGGCCAGGATCTTGGCGGTCTCGGCCATGAAGTGCACGCCGCAGAAGACGATGGTGCCCGCGTCGACGGTGGCGGCCAGGCGGGACAGGGCCAGGGAGTCGCCGGTGTGGTGCGCGACGTCCTGGATTTCCGGACGCTGGTAGTTGTGCGCGAGGATGACCGCGTCGCGCTCCTGCGCCAGGCGGCGGACCTCCGCGGCCCATTCCTGCCTGGTCATGGTGTCCGCCGAGGCGGTGACCGGTGCCATGTCCGTACTACTTCCTTGAGGCTGTGGGCGGGCGTGGACGCCGCGCCGTGGCTGGTCGGTGCGGGGACAGGGTTTTTGTCTGTCAGGCACAAACCTGTCGCAGCTTAACATGTCGGGGAACGGAAGGGACAGGGTGGATATCCCGGAAGCAAACGGACAGGTGGTGGGCGCCGTGGCCGAGGACACGGGACTCTCGGCGCACGAGGCGCTCGCCGTCGTCCTCCAGATCCGCGCCGGAGAGCTGTGCGTCCTGCTGTGGCGCCGCGCGCTGCCGCCCTGCGAGGGGGAGTGGGCGCTGCCCGGCGGCAGGCTGCGGGCCGACGAGAGCCTGGGCGCCTCCATCAGCCGCCAGCTCGCCCAGAAGGTCGACGTGCGCGACCTGTCGCACCTGGAGCAGTTGGAGACGCGCAGCGACCCCGACCGCCACCCCGAGCGCCGCACCCTGGCCACCGCCTACCTGGGCCTGGTCCCGGCCGGCATCGACCCCGTGGTGCCCGCCGACACCCGCTGGCACCCCGCCGGCGACCTGCCGCCGATGGCCTTCGACCACGCCTCCATCGTCCGCTCCGGGCGCCAGAGGCTGCGCGCCAAGCTCAGCTACACCAACGTGGGGTTCGCCCTGGCCCCGCCGGAGTTCACCATGTCGGAGCTGTCGGGCTACTACCGGGCCGCGCTGGGGCACGACGTGGCCGCCACCAACCTGCGCCGGGTGCTGCTGCGCCGGGGGCAGATCGAGGAGACCGGGCGCTCGGTGCCCTCGGGCCGCTCGGGCGGCCGGCCCGCGGCGCTGTTCCGGTTCCGGTCGCGGAGCCTGCAGATCACCGACGCCTTCGCGGTGCTGCGGCCCCCCGGACAGGGTGCGGGGGACAAGTAGACTTCCCCGACGTGGCTATTCGTACTGTGGTGTTCGACGTCGGGGAAACACTGGTCGACGAGACGCGGATCTTCGAGCGCTGGGCGGACCGGTTCGGGATCCCGCACATGGCGTTCTTCGGCACCATCGGCGGTGTCCTGGCCGACGGCGGCACCCTCACCGACGGGTTCCGCCTGATGGTGCCCGGATTCGACCTGGCGGCCGAGAGCGAGCGCTGGCGGGCCGAGGACCCGGACGGCGAGCGCGAGCACTTCGGGGAGAAGGACCTGTACCCGGACGTGCGGCCCGCGTTCGAGACCATGCGCCGGGGCGGCCTGTCGCTGGTCATCGCCGGGAACCAGCCGCCCGAGGCCGGGCCCGCGCTGGAGGCGATGGGGCTGGGCGTGGACGGGATCGGCATCTCCGACACCTGGGGCGTGAAGAAGCCGGAGCCGGAGTTCTTCGACCGGGTCCTGGACCTGGCCGCCCTGGTCCGGCCCGGGATCTCGGCCGGGGAGATCCTCTATGTGGGCGACCGGGTCGACAACGACGTGCTGCCCGCGCTGCGGGCGGGCATGAGGACGGCCCTGCTGCGCCGGGGGATCTACGGGTACCGGCACTCCGCCTCGCCCCACGCGGCACGGGCCGACCTGGTCGCCGACGACCTGCACCGGATCGCGGAGTGGGCCCTGGAACGGGCCTGACGGCCCGCCGCGGCCCCCGCCGCCGCGGCACCCCTCCCCATTCCCCCTCTGTCCGACGGGAAAAGTGTGTAATAGGGCGATTCGGTCACGGTGTGCGTCCTTCCCGTTTGGCGGACTCGAACACGGGTACCGTCGAACGGTCCGCCCCCGGGGTCCCCCCTCCCGCAGGGCCCGCACCCGTACCATCCGCCCCGCCCCGGACTGGAGACCCCGATGATCACCTTCGAGGGCGCCGCCAAGCACTACCCCGACGGCACCGTCGCCGTCGCCGACCTCGACCTCACCGTCGAGACCGGCCGGACGACGGTCTTCGTCGGCCCCTCCGGCAGCGGTAAGACCACGTCCCTGCGGATGATCAACCGCATGGTCGAGCCCACCCGGGGGACCGTGCGCATCGACGGCGTCGACATCCGCGAACGCGACCCCGCCCTGCTGCGCCGCGGCATCGGGTACGTCATCCAGCAGGCCGGGCTGTTCCCGCACCGCACCGTCCTGGACAACATCGCGACCGTGCCGCTGCTGGTGGGCACGCCCAGGAGGACCGCCCGCGCCCGCGCCGCCGAGCTCATGGAGCTGGTCGGACTCGACCCCGCCATGGGCCGCCGCTGGCCCCACCAGCTCTCCGGCGGGCAGCAGCAGCGCGTCGGCGTCGCCCGCGCCCTGGCCGCCGACCCGCCCGTCCTGCTCATGGACGAGCCCTTCAGCGCCGTCGACCCCGTGGTGCGCACCGGGCTCCAGGACGAGCTGCTGCGGCTCCAGCAGGAGCTCCACAAGACCATCGTGTTCGTCACCCACGACATCGACGAGGCCGTGCGCCTGGGCGACCGCATCGCGGTGTTCCGCCCCGGCGGCGAACTCGCCCAGTACGACACCCCCGAGCGGCTGCTCACCACCCCCGCCGACGACTTCGTCGAATCCTTCGTCGGCCACGACCGGGGCGTGCGCCGGCTGTCGTTCTTCCCCGCCCGGACCCTGTCGCTGCGCGACGACGTCGTCTTCGAGGACGACCTCAAGGTCGAGGACGTGCGCCACATCGCCGCCGAACACCCCTGGCTGCTGGTCGTCGACACCGACCGGGCGCCCCTGGGGTGGATCTCCGAGCGCTCCCTGGCCGACGTCCCCTCCGGCATCCGCCTGGGCGAACTGGACACCGTCCCCTACGGTCACACGTTCACGGTGGAGACCGACTCCCTGCGCGCCGCGCTGGACGCCGCCGTGCTCTCGCCCGCCGGGCGCGCCGTCGGAGTGGACGGCGACGGCCGGGTGCTGGGAGTGGTGAGCCAGGACGAGCTCGGCGCCGCCCTGTGGTCGGTGACCGAATGAGCGCCGGGGTCTGGGACTGGGCCCAGGGCGTGTGGGACTGGGCGGCGGCCAACTGGTACTTCCCCGAGGAGCCGGGGCGGGGCATCCGGCCCCGGCTGGTGGAGCACGTCCGCCTGGCGTACTCCTCCATCGCCATCGGGCTGGTGCTGGCGGTCCCGCTGGGCCTGGCCTGCGTGCGCTGGAAGGTGCTGTACCCGCCGCTGCTGACCGGCGTGAACGTGCTCTACGCCGTGCCCTCCATCGCCCTGTTCTTCCTGCTGCTGCCCTACACCGGGTTCAGCGACTGGACGGCGATCGTGCCGCTGGCGCTGTACACGCTGGTCATCCTGCTGCCCAACGTGGTCGACGGGCTGAACCAGGTGCCCGACCACGTCCGCCAGGCGGCCGTGGCGATGGGCTTCGGCCCGCTGCGCCGCCTGGTCCGGGTGGAGACGCCGGTGGCGGTGCCGGTCATCATCGCAGGGCTGCGGGTGGCGTCGGTGGCCACCATCAGCATGGTCAGCGTCGCCTCCCTGGTGGGCCTGGGCGGCCTGGGGCGGCTCATCCTCAGCGACGGGTTCCGCCGCCAGTTCGACGCGCCCATCGTGGTGGGCGTCGTGCTCGTGGTGCTGCTGGCCTTCGCCACCGACGCCCTGCTCGTCCTGGCCCAGCGCCTGCTCACCCCGTGGGCGCGGCGCGACCGGCCGCGCGCCGGGTTCCGGCGCCGCCGCCGGGCCGCGGCGGCCCCCGCGGGAGCCGAGGCCCTCGAATCGACGGCGGTCGCACCGCCGGGGAAGGGGTGACCGTGGAGATCCTCGACGGCCTCATCGCCTGGTTCGGCGATCCCGCCCAGTGGAGCGGGTCCGCCGGCATCCCCGCCCGGCTCGGCGAGCACGTGTACTACTCGCTGCTGGCCCTGGTGCTGTCGGCGCTCATCGCGGTACCCGTCGGCCTGCTCACCGGGCACACCGGTGTGGGCGGGTTCCTCACCGCGAGCCTGGCCAACTTCGCCCGGGCGCTGCCCACCATCGGCGTGCTGTTCCTCGTCGTCATGGCGGCCGGGATCGGCCTGGTCCCGGTCACCGCCGCCCTGGTGGCGCTGGCGGTGCCGCCGATCCTGGTCAACACCCACGAGGGCGTGCGCTCGGTCGACGCCGGGCTGCGCGACGCCGCCCGGGGCATGGGCATGCGCGGCCGCGAGGTCCTGCTGCGCCTGGAGCTGCCGGTGGCGCTGCCGCTCATCCTGATCGGGCTGCGCACCGCCGCCGTCCAGGTCGTGGCGACCGCCACCATCGCCGCCTACGTGGGCGTCGGCGGCCTGGGCCGCTACATCTTCGACGGCCAGGCCCAGCAGAACCTGTCCATGATCCTGGGCGGTTCCGTCCTCGTGGTGGCGCTGGCCGTCGTCACCACACTTTTGTTCGCCGGGGCGCGCCGCCTGCTGGTCGCCCCCGGACTGCGCGCGCAGGCCGCGACCGCGCGGTGAGGGGTCCGCCGACACGGCGGGCCGACGAGAGAGAAGGTTTCCCGAAGATGAAGACACGGATCGCCCTCGCCGGGCTCCCCCTGGTCCTGTTGCTGAGCGCCTGCGGCGCCAGCGACCCCTTCCAGGAGGAGAACGGGGGAGGGGGCCAGGAGGGCTCCGGCGCCATCGTCGTCGGCTCGGCCGACTTCCCCGAGAGCGCGCTGCTCGCCGAGATCTACGGCCGCGCCCTGGCCGCCGAGGGCTTCGAGGTGGAGTACCAGCTCAACATCGGCAGCCGGGAGGTGTACTACTCGCAGGTGGAGTCCGGTCGGCTGTCGGTGTTCCCGGAGTACAACGGCGGCATCCTCGCCTACCTCGACGACCAGGCCCCGGTGGGCACCGCGGAGGAGACCAACGCGGCCATCACCGAGGCGCTGCCGGAGGGGCTGGAGATCCTGGAGTCGTCCGCGGCGGAGAACAAGGACTCCGTCACGGTGACCCCGCAGACCGCCGAGGAGTACGGGCTGGCCAGTATCGCCGACCTGGCCGAGGCGGCGGGCGACATGGCCCTGGGCGCCCCGCCGGAGTTCGAGACCCGGCCCCAGGGCGTGCCGGGCCTGGCCGACACCTACGGCGTGGAGTTCGGCGAGTTCCGGGCCCTGGACCCGGCGCTGATCCCGCAGGCGCTCACGGACGGGGACGTGCAGGCCGCCAACCTGTTCACCACCGACCCGCAGATCGCGGCGCAGGGCTTCGTGGTCCTGGAGGACCCGGAGAACCTGTTCGGCGCCCAGAACGTCACCCCGCTCATCAACTCCGAGCAGGTGGACGAGGACGCCCGCGCCGTGCTGAACGCGGTGTCGGCGGCGCTCACCACCGAGGAGCTGACCGCGCTCAACGAGCGGATCATCATCGACAACGAGGAGGCGGCCGACGTCGCCCAGGAGTGGCTGGGCGCTCAGGACCTGGCCTAGGGCGTGTTCGGCGGATCATTCCGGGTCGCGGCCGCGAGGCTTCCTCTCGCCGCGCCGCCTGCGCTCGGAGGGCCGAACCCGGGCCGACCCGCGCTGGTCGTCTTGCGAGAGATCGCCTCGCGGCCGCTCCCGCCATTCGGCGCAAGCGCCGGAACACTCGAAAGCATCCGCCGAACACGCCCTAGGAGGTACTCCTCCGGGCCTTCGCTCCGCCGCGGCCCGACGGTCGCCCGGCCCGGCCCGGCGCGCCGGGCCGGGCGGAGGGCGGGGGTCGGAGGTGCCCCGCGCGGCCGGGACCGGACGGTCCGGGCCGCGCGGGGCCGCCGGTCTCCGGCGCGGTCAGTCGACCGGGCGGTAGCGGCCGGCGCGGCGCACCAGGGCCGGGCCCGTGCCGCGCACCGCGGGCAGGGCGGTCACGGCGGCGAAGAACACGGTGTGGTCGCCCACCTCGACGTGGTCCAGCACCCGGCACTCGAACGCCGCCAGGGCGTCGTCCAGCACGATCGCCCGGGTGTGCTCCCCGCGGTGGTGGTCCAGCCCGGACACCAGCCGCCGGGCGCTGGGCCTGCCCTCGGCGGAGAACCGGCCCGCCAGCGCCGTCTGGCCGCCGCCGAGCACGCTCACCGCGAACGCGCCGACCTCTTCGATCACCTCGGCCACGTACCCGTCGGAGTCCACGCTCACCGAGACCACCGGGGGATCGGCGGAGACGGACCCGAAGGAGCTCACCGTCGCCCCGATGTCGTCCCGGCCGTCGGCGACGGTCACCACCGCGACCCCGACCGGCAGCAGCCCCATCGCGTCCAGGTAAGGACCGGTCGCCACCGGGTCGCCCACCCCGTCACCCCCCCGCTCGTGCGTGTACGTCCATCGCCCCGATCATCCCGTACCGGGCGCCCTCCCGTGCCCCGTCCGCCGTACGGGTCCTCCTGCCGCGCGGCGGCCCCGCCCGCCGGACCCGGCCGGAGAGGGGACGCCGCGGGGCGCCGCGCTCCGGCGGCTACAGCAGCCGTCCGGGGTCGGGCATGGTGAGGGGGCCGGCCTCGGGCAGGCCCAGGGCGGCGGCGACGCGGCGCAGCGGGCCCCAGGCGCTCAGGGAGCTCTGCGGCTGGGCGGCGGCCGGGTCCTCGCTGGACTCGTGCGGGCGCAGCCGGTCCAGCGGGTTCTGGCGCGGGAACGGGCGCAGCGGCAGCGCGCGGCCGCCCGCCTTCTCCCGGGCGATGCGCACCGCCGTCTCCAGCCCGCCCAGCGTGTCCACCAGGCCGCGCTCGGCGGCGTCCCGGCCGGTCCACACCCGTCCCCGGGCCACCTCGTGCACCTCGTCCCGGCTCATGCCCCGCGCCGCGGCGACCTTGCCGGTGAAGTCCTCGTACACCCGGTCCAGCAGGTTGTCGACCCGCTCCCACTCCGACTCGCTGAACGGCCGGTCGGAGTCGAACATCCCGGCGTGCTCGCCGACGGCCACCGTGTCGCTGGTGATCCCGTACCGCTCCAGCAGCGGCCCCACCACCGGCTTGCCGACGATGACGCCGATGGACCCGGTCAGCGTGCCCGGCTGGGCCACGATCGCGTCCGAGGCCAGCGTCACGTAGTAGCCGCCCGACCCGGCGATGTCGCCCATCGTCACCACCACCGGGATGCCCGCCTCGCGGGTCAGCTCCGCCTCGCGGCGGATGGCGTCGGAGGCCGTGGGCGACCCGCCCCGGCTGTCCACCCGGAACACCACCGCCTTGACGTGCGGGTCGCGGCGGGCGGCCCGGAACGCCGCGCACACCGTGTCCGAGCCCATCACCGTGCCGCCGCCCAGCGGCGAGCGGCGGGTGCGCCCCAGGCTGATCGCCCCGGTGGCGGTGATCAGGGCGATGTGGTCGGCGTCCCCGCCCACCCGCGGGAGCGGCCCCGGGGTGTTGCGGCGGTGGTAGCGGGTGACGAAGGCGAGCCGCGGCTCGGGGCCGTCCTGGCCGCGCACCCGGGACAGCAGGTCGGCGTAGATCTCGTCGCGGTAGGCCAGGCGGTCCACCAGGCCGTGCCCGACCGCCTCGTCGCCCATGAACGGCCCCCGGGAGAGCAGGTCGCGCACCTCGTCGGCGGAGAGCGGGCGGGCCGCGGCCACGCCCTCGACCAGCTGGTCGCCCAGCGAGGTGACGATCCGCTCGGTCGCCTCCCGGTGGGCGTCGGTGAACCCGGTCTCGGTGACCCCGTTGAGCGCGTTCTTGTACTCGTACCGCTTGCCGACCTCGTAGTCCAGGCCCACCTTGTCCAGGGCGCCCTTGACGAAGGTGCTCTTGAGCCGCAGGCCGGTCAGCCCCAGCACGCCGGTGGGCGCCATGACGATCTCGGAGAAGGCGCAGGCCAGGTAGTAGGGCAGGTTGCCGTCGCCCGCCTCGCCGAAGGAGTCGGCCCAGGCCAGGGCGGGCTTGCCGGACGCGCGGAAGTCGGCGACGCACGCGCGCAGCTCCTGCACCTTGGCGAACCCCAGGGAGCGGGCGTCCACCCGCACCAGCAGAGCGGCCACGCCCGGGTCGCGGGCGCCGCGGCGGATCCCCTCCACCACGTCCAGGTAGTGCTGGCGCCGGCGGTTGACGAGCTGGCCGATCGGGTCCCCGGGGGCCTCGTCGGCGACCCCCTCGGTCAGGTCCAGCTCCAGCACCAGGGGTCCGTCCCTGCGGGGGCCGAACCGGTCGAGGGACAAGGGTTGCGTGATCTTCGCGAGGTCCACCATGGCCCCAGGGTAGTCGGCGGGGCCCCGCCGGGAGGGGCGCCCGCGGCCACCTGTGGACGACGGGGCCGGGGGCGGACCGCGCGGCGCGGGGAGAGGTCCCCGGGCGTCCCGCGACGGGTGAGTATTACCGGAACATGCCCTAAGGTCGACTGTGTTCTGACCGGCGGAACGCACGGCTTGAGAGGGACGAGGCGATGGCGGGCATCCACGGGCGAGGGGATCGGACGCGCGGCGCGCGCGCCGCGGGAGCGGCGGCCGCGGCGGCCTCCCTGCTGCTGCTCACGGCCTGCTCCGGGGGTTCCGACGAGGGCGGCGGCGAGGAGTCCGGCCTGGAGATGGGCGCCAGCGGCGTCGTTCCGGCCGTCGAACCGCCCGGCCCCGAGGGGTTCGCCTCCCAGACCATCGACGGCATCACGATCGACATGCCCGAGGGCTGGGAGATCCAGAACGAGGGCGGCACCCTGTGCGCCAGCCCGCCCGGGCAGGCCGCCTGCGCCTACGGGTCCATCCGCCTCACCCCGCGGGCCGCGGAGAACAACCCGCGGGAATGGCCCAAGAAGGGCGACGCCCACGCCAAGGACGACGGCTGGGCGGACGACACGAGCAGCTGCCGCAGCCTCAACACCGCGGCCTCCGGCGGTATCGGCGTCTCCGGGGCGGAGCTGACGGTCTCCGACTTCACCACGCACGCCAACGACCTCAAGTCCCACCACTCCGTGTGGCGGGTGACCTGCGCCAACGACGACACCTTCGAGGTGCGCATGTGGTTCCTGCCGATCAGCGACGTGCTGCTCTACGTGTGGTCGGCCGACTCCCAGTACAGCGCCGTCTACGACCAGGTGGCGGCCTCGATGAACACCGACGGCTACAGCAACTGATCCCGGGCCGGTGCGCCTGTTCGGGTGTCCACCGGGTGTCCGGAGGCCGTAGGGTCGTAGTCGTCACCGCTTCGGCGCGGTGACCGGCTACAGGCGACGGCGTGAATCGGGGTGCATGCACTGGTGACCGGCATCGGAGCGGCGGGACGGTTGGTTCAGTACAGGCTGGAGAACGGGATGCGCCTGGTGACCGCGCCCGCCTCCACCGGCCAGGTGGCGGCCGTGAACCTGTGGTACGGGGTCGGGTCCCGCCACGAGGTGCCCGGCCGGACCGGGTTCGCCCACCTCTTCGAGCACCTGATGTTCCAGGGCAGCGGCAACGTCGCCAAGGGCGAGCACTTCGAGGAGATCGAGCGCCTGGGCGGCGACATCAACGCCTCCACCTCGAGCGACCGCACCAACTACTACGAGACGGTCCCCGCCCACGCCCTGGACCGGATCCTGTGGCTGGAGGCCGACCGCCTGGCGACCCTGCGCGACGGGATGACCCAGGAGGTGCTGGACAACCAGCGCGACGTGGTCAAGAACGAGCGCCGCCAGCGCTACGACAACCAGCCCTACGGGACCGCCCTGGAGCGCATCCTGCGCCTGGCCTACCCCGAGGGCCACCCCTACCACCACCCGACCATCGGCTCCATGGCCGACCTGGACGCGGCGGACCTGGACTACGTCAAGTCCTTCCACAAGGCCCACTACGGCCCCGACAACTGCGTCATCACCGTGGTCAGCGAGCTGGACCCCGAGGACGTGCGGGCCCGGGTGGAGAAGTACTTCGGGGACATCCCGGCCCGCGAGGAGGTCCCGCAGGCCCCCGACGCGGTCCTGCGCGCCCCGCTGGGCGGCCCGCTGCGCGACCTGGTCGTGGAGACCGTCCCGGCCGCCGGGGTGTTCCTGTGCTACCGCGCCCCCGCCTACGGCGAGCGCGGGTTCGACGTCGCCCACCTGCTCTCGGCCGTGCTCGGCCAGGGCCAGGGCAGCCGCCTGTACCGGTCCCTGGTCGTGGACCGCCCCATCGCCGCCGACGACGGCGGCGCCGCCGCCGACGTCCTGCCGTTCCGCTACACCGACAGCCTGCTGCTGGTGAACATGCTCGCCCGCGAGAACGTGGACGGCGACACCCTGGAGGCCGAGATCCTCGCCGAGGTCGCCAAGGTCGCCCAGGGCGTCACCGAGGAGGAGCTCGACCGGGCGCGCGCGGTCCTGGAGCGGGACCACCTGCAGTCCATCTCCGGCCCCGCCGGGCTGGCCGACGCGATCAGCTCCTGCACGCAGCTGTTCGACGACCCCGAGCTGGCCCTGACCTGGCCGGCCCGGTGGCAGGACATCACGGCCGAGGAGGTGCGGGCCGCCGCCGAGCGGCTGCTCGTCGACGAGAACAGGCTCGTCGTCCGGTTCGACCCCGAGCCCGCGGCCGCCGCCGAGGCGCTGGAGGCCGAGGCGCAGGCCTCCGCCGCGGCCGCCGACGCCGCCGACGCCTGAGTCCCGCCGAGCCACCACAGAAAGAGTCTCTGAGCATGTCGCAGAACCGCCCGGACCTCGGTACCCCGGCTTCCTACACCTTTCCCCGGCCTGAGCGGATCACCGTCGGCGGCGGCACGGTCGTCGCGATCGACGTCCCCGGCCAGTACCTCGCCTCCGTGCGGCTGGTGCACCCCTACGGCGGCGCGGTCGAGCCGCTCGACGCCATGGGCGTGGGCGCCCTGACCAGCGAGGTGCTGGAGGACGGCCCCGACGGCAACAGCTCCCTGGCCCCGGCCCTGGAGCGGCACGGCGCCGAGTGGGTGTCCCGCATCAACTGGGACGGGTTCATCACCGGCGTGGACGCCCCGGTGGGCCGCCTGGGCGAGGCCGTCCGGCTCTTCGCCGACGCGGTGCGCCGCCCCGCGCTGGTGCCCGACGACATCGTCCGGCGCCGCGAGCAGCTGCTGGAGCGCTTCTGGCTGGAGGCCGCCACCGCCAGCACCCTGGCCATGCGCAGCCTCGGCGGGCAGCTGTTCACCGGCCGCTACGCCACTCCGCTGGCCGGCGGCCCGGTCAAGCTGGCCGACATCACCCCCGAGGCCGTCGCGGCCTACCACGCCGACACCCTGGCCTCCGTCGCGGGCACCCTGGTGGTGGTCGGCGACCTGAGCGGCGTCGACCTGGTGGAGCTGGGCAAGACCGTGTTCGGGGACACCGCGCCGGCGCCCGCGCGGACCATCACCGAGCCCGCGCCGCCGCCCGGGGAGCTGCCCCGCGTGCTGGTCGTCGACCGCCCCGGATCGGTGCAGTCGGCCCTGGTCATCGCGCACCGGGCGCCCTCGCGCTCGCAGGTGGACCTGCCCCGCGCCGAGGGGATCGGCGAGGTGCTGGGCGGCATGTTCACCTCCCGGCTCAACCTGGAGCTGCGCGAGCGCCTGGGCTACACCTACGGCGCCGGGGCGCGGTTCGACCTGCGCCGCGACAGCGGGGTGTTCTTCATGTCCGCGCAGGTGGAGGCGGACACCACCGCGCACTCCATCACCTCCTCCCTGGAGCAGGTGGCGAAGCTGCGCGAGGGCGGTGTCACCGAGGAGGAGCTGGCCGCGGTGCGCGACGCCAACACGGTCGGCCTGCCGGTGACCTACTCCACCGCCCGCTCGATGGCCGGGGCCCTGGTGGACATGGTCGTCCACGACCTGCCCGACGACCACGTGGACACCGTCCGGGCCGGGTACGAGCGGCTCACCAAGAAGGACCTGGACTCGGCCGCGGTCGAGTACCTGCGCCCCGAGGAGGCCGTGGTGATCGTCGTCGGCGACGCCGAGCGGCTGCGCTCCCCGCTCGCCGGGACCGGCGTCGGCCCGATCGAGGTGCGCACCCCCGACGAGCTCTGGGTGTGAAACCCGGGACGCGGGTGAACCGATGCGCCTCCGGGCGCGTCCCATCCGGACGTGGGCCCCTCCTGACCCGGGACGGGTGAAGGAGGGGCCGGCGATGCATGGGTTCGCTCTCCCCGGACATAACGAAAGCGAACCTATGTGCCGGTGTTATGGCAACGTCCGGCAGGGCCCCGACGTCCTGCTGGTATAACGAGTGATCCGTGCACCTACGTGGTGACAGCGACCGCAATGCTCCGCAGGAGGCCACCATGGCCGGTGAATGGACCCGTGGATAACAGTGTCCTCCCTAGACAACCCCCACACACAGCGCCCGGGGCCGGCGCCAGATTCCGGGCGCCCGCAGGATCCGCAGGAGGCCCCGGTGGCCGCGCCTGAGGGGCGCCTGCTGAAGGGGCGCTACCAGCTGGTCTCGGAGATCGCCCGGGGCGGCGTGGGGACCGTGTGGCGCGCCGTCGACCTGGTGATCGACCGCGAGGTAGCGGTCAAGGAGCTGCGCCTCCCCGAATCCCTGAGCCGGTCCGACCGCGAGTCCCTGCTCCAGCGCACCACCCGCGAGGCCCGCGTGGCCGGGCGGCTGAGCCACCCCAGCCTCATCACGGTCCTCGACGTGGTCGACGAGGACGGCCGGCCGTGGATCGTCATGGAGCTGCTGGAGGCCTCCACGCTGGAGGAGATCATCGACGTCGGCGGCCCGCTGCCCTACCAGCGGGTGGCCGAGATCGGGCTGCAGCTCATCGACGCCCTCAAGGTCGCGCACAACGAGGGCATCGTGCACCGCGACGTCAAGCCCGGCAACGTGATGATCACCAGCGGCGGCCGCGTGGTGCTCACCGACTTCGGCCTGGCGGCGTGGAACGGCGAGTCCGCGCTCAGCGAGTCCGGCCGCATCGTGGGCTCCCCGGCGTACCTGTCGCCGGAGCGGGCCAAGGCGGGCCCGGTCGGCCCGGCCTCGGACCTGTGGTCGCTGGGCGCCACCCTGTACGCGGCGGTGGAGGGGCACACGCCCTACGACCGCAAGGGCTACATCAAGATCCTGCGGCAGGAGCCGCTGGAGGAGCCCGCCCCGGCGTCCAAGGCGGGCCCGCTGGCGCCGGCGCTGGCCGGGCTGCTCAAGGTGGAGGCCGCCGAGCGGCTGACCGCGGACAACGCCGCCAAGATGCTGCGCATCGCGGCGCTGGCCCCGTGGAGCACCGAGGCGGGCGAGCGCGCGGACGCGCCCGAGGCCGCGATGGCCGCCGGGCCGGCGGAGCCGGCGGCGTCCGGGGAGGCCCCCGGGGCCGCCGCGGAGAAGGCCGCCTCCGGGGCCGGGACGGCCGACGAGGGCGCCGGGGAGGCGGGGGCCGCGGTCCCCGAGCAGCGCGAGTCGGCCCGGGAGCACTTCAAGGCGGGCGGCCGGGTGCTGGCCGAGAACATCAGCGACCGGCTGCGCAACAGCCCGGAGGCGATGAGCGCGTTCGTGGCCTCGCTGCGCGAGTCCACCGACACCCTGGGGCTCACCAACCCCGGGCGGCACGCCGGCAGGACCGGTGCGGGAGCCCCGGCGCGGGTCGCCGCGGTGGCGGTGGGCGTGCTGGTGCTGCTGGCGATCGTCCTGTGGGCCCTGCTGGGCCGCTGACGCGGAGCGGGCGCCCCCGGGCGGGGGCGTCCCGAGTGGGTGGGGCCGGCGGGACTCGAACCCGCACTGTACAGCACCTAAAGCTGCCGTCTCCTGCCAATTGGACTACGGCCCCCGGGCGTGCCCGTGGGCACAACTGTACCGGGATCGGCGGGGGACCCGGCCGCCGGGCCGCGGGACTCCGCGACCCTGCGGCCGGGCGGGCCGGAGGGGCCGGTCAGACGCCCAGCTCCTTCTTGACGCGGTCGACGTGGCCGGTGGCCTTCACGTTGTAGAAGGCCTTGGCGACCTTGCCGTCGGGGCCGACGATCACCGTGGAGCGGATGACGCCCTGGACGAGGCGGCCGTAGTTCTTCTTCTCCCCGAAGGCGCCGTAGGCCCGCAGGGTCTCCTTGCCGGGGTCGCCGACGAGGGTGAAGGTCAGGCCCTCCTGGTCGCGGAACTTCGCCAGCTTGTCCGTGGTGTCGGGGGACACGCCGATGACGGTGAAGCCGGCGGCGTCGAAGTCGCGGAGGTTGTCGCGGAAGTCGCAGGCCTCGGTGGTGCAGCCGGGTGTCATGGCGGCGGGGTAGAAGTAGAGCACGACGCTCTTGCCGGTCCGGGCCAGGACCTCGCTGAGCGTCACGGACTCACCGTCGGCGTCCTCCAGGGTGAAGTCGGGGGCCTGGTCGCCGGGCTCCAGCCGGATGGGGTCGCTCACGTGGGATTCCTCTCTGTCGCCGGGCGCCGGTGCGGCCCCGGTCTGCCTCGCCGACAACACTAACGACCCTGTGGTGTCGGGGCCGGAGGAGTCCCGTGCTTCGGTTGCGATTCCGGTTCGGTTCATACGCTTTGGGATCGGGCGGCGGTTCGATCACCTATTGTTGACGCACTTCACGATTGGTCGGTTGGGAGTCTCGGCACCGATGCCTGCATTCACGCTCGACGAGGTCAGGGACCGCACGCTCAAGGAGCGCGATTCCTGGTGGACGGTGTACCTCGTGGACCCGATCGCGGTCCGCCTGGTACGGCCGGTCGCCAACCGCACCTCCGTCACCCCCAACCAGCTCACGGTGCTGGCGCTCTTCCTGGGCCTGGGCGCGGCGGTGTGCTTCGCCCTGGGCTACCGCGAGTTCCTGCTGCTGGGCGCGGTCCTGTACTACCTGTCGTTCCTGGTGGACTGCATGGACGGCAAGCTGGCCCGGCTGACCGGCACCGAGTCGGTGTTCGGCGCCTGGGTGGACTACGTGACCGACCGGTTCCGGGTGCTGGTGTGCGTGGTGGCCCTGATGGGCGGCCAGTACGTGGTGGCCGAGGAGGCCGACCCGGGCGCGGACCCGGTGTGGTTCGTGTGGCTGGCCCTGGCCGTGGTGTTCCTGGACATGCTGCGCTACCTCAACGCGCTCCAGGTGTACAAGGTGCGCCGGGAGATGCGCTCGCACCTGGCGGCGGCGCTGGAGCGGGCGCGGGCGACCCTGTCGATGCTGGGCCCGGACGAGGACGACACCTCCGCGGCGACCGGCGCGGGCGGGCGCACCATGAGCGACGGCGGCGAGCAGGCGGTGCTGCGGCACGGCATCTCGGTGCTGGAGGACATCCTGCGCACCCAGACCGAGCGGGAGAACCGCAACCGGCGCACGGCGGGCAAGCAGCCGGACCTGACCCTGCCCAAAGTGGACCTGCACCAGGAGTTCCGTACGCGCTTCCCCTGGTACCAGCGGTTCTGGTCGGCGCTCAACGCGCGCCGGGTGCGCACTCACCTGGTCGGCGGCATCGAGTTCCAGATGGCGGTGTTCGTGATCGCCCCGGTGGTGGTCGCGCTGGCGGGCGCCCCGTCCGCTATCGGCTGGATCACCGCGGTGGCGGGTGTTTTGCTCCTCGCGTTCGAGATCGCCATCATCTATAAACTGTGGTTGTCCACGCGGGACTTCTTCCGCGTGGTCGACGGAATCGACGGCGCGCTGAGATTCTCCGGTCCGTCCGACGGCGCGGAGGACGAGGGCCGGGACACCGGCTCGGACACGGGATCTCACACGACTCTGCGCTAATGAGAGAGGCGGCCCAGATGGCGGCAGGCGATACCGAACCGCGCCGGACCCCGGCCGAGATCGAGGCCGAGATCAACCGCGAGCAGCGGCGACTCGCCGAGACCATCGACGAGTTGGTGGTCACGGCCAAGCCCGCGAACATCGCGCGGCGCCAGGTCGCGAAGGCCAAGGAGACGGGCGGCCGGATCCTGGACGAGGCGCGGGCCCTGGTCGTCGGCGGCGGCGCGGTGCGGGTGGAGAGCCACCTGGTCGAGCCCGAGGAGGGCAGCATCCTCCTCAGGGGCGACGAGGAGGTCGTGACCACCTACCAGTCGCGCAGGCGGCTTCCCCCCGAGGCCGTGATCCTCGCGGTGGGCGTCGGCGCGGTCATCGCGGTCGGCGTGGTGGCCCTGATCGCGCGGCGCAGGCGCGCGTAGGCCCGGCGGACGCACGGACGAACGGAAGGAGGGGCCCGCGCCCGTGGCGCGGGCCCCTCCGGCGTTTCGGCGGACCCCCCTCACAGGAAGGTCCGGCCCTCGCCCCGGTAGGTGGGGACGGCGCGCACGTAGGCGCCGGTGTCGGAGTCGATGAGGTGCAGGGTGTCGAACCGCTCGCACAGCTCGCCGGCCTTGGTGTGGCGCATCCACACCCGGTCGCCGATCTCCAGCGTGTCGGCCGCGGCGCCCAGCAGCGGGGTCTGCACCTCGCCGGCCCCCTCGTTGGCGCTGTAGGACAGCCCGGCCGGCAGGTGGGGGACGGGCAGGCGCAGGGGGTCCGCGGGCCCGGAGGCGAGGTAGCCGCCGCCCAGCGCGGTCACCGCGCCGCGGGCGGGGCGGCGCACGACGGGCAGCGCGAACAGGGCGGCCGGTCGGCCCCGGAAGGCGCTGTAGTAGTCGAAGAGGTGCGGGTGGTACAGGCCGGACCCGGCGCCGAGCTCGGTGACGGCCTTCTCCCGGCCGGTGGTGTGCAGGCTGCCGGTGCCGCCGCCGTTGACGAAGCGGAGTGGGGCGACCTCGCGGACGGCGCGGACGATGGCGGCGCGGCGCTTGGCCAGTTCGACGGCGGAGCGGTGCTGGACGGCGCGCAGGACGCGGCCGAAGAGGGGGCGCCCGGGCGGGGCGTCGCCGACCCCGGCGATCTGCGCCTCGTAGGCCATGATCCCGTCCAGGTGCAGCTCCGGGCGGCGCACCACGGCGCGGGCCAGGGCCGCGGCCTGCGCGGGGGTGCGCACGGGCGAGCGCAGGCTGCCGATGCGCACCCGCGGGCCGAGCGGCTGCCAGCTGGTGTCGATGTCCAGGCAGACCCGGACGGGGGGCGCGTCGGAGGGCCGGGTGCCGTCGCGCTCGGCGGCGGCCACGGCCCGGGAGACGAGGTCCAGGTGGGCGGTGTCGTCGACCATGAGGGTGACGGAGCCCAGGGCCGCGGGGTCGGCGGCCAGGCGGGCCAGGGCCTCGGTGTCGGCGGTGGGGTAGGCGACCAGGATGTCGCGGCCGAGGGGGCCGCCGGGGTCCCCCTGGGCGAGCCAGAGCGCCTCGGGCAGGGTGAAGGCCATGACACCCTCGTAGCCGGGCGTCTCCAGCACGGTGCGCATCAGCTCGCGGCAGCGCACCGACTTGCTGGCGACCCGGATGGGCCTGCCGTGCGCGCGGCCGGTGAGGGCGGCCGCGTTGGCGCGGAAGGCGGCCAGGTCGACCACGGCGAAGGGGGCCTGGAGTTCGCGCGTCGCGGCCTCGTACTTCTCACGCAGGCTTGTCATGCCTCCGAGGATGCCAGAACATGAATCCTTTTCATATTCCCTGGGCGGAAATCGTATGGTCCGCCGGAATCGCCCTGCTGTGCCCGGAGGCGCGCCCGCGCCGGGTGCGCCGGCCGCCACCGCTTCCGGGCCGGGCCCCCGCGACGCCCCCGCGGCGGATATCCTGGGACGTCACGGCCGTACGGCCGGTCCGACCCCAGAAACGGTTTTCTCTCCATGAGCGAGCGCGAGTACATCCTGACCCTGGCGTGCCCCGACAGCCGCGGCATCGTCGCGGCGGTGGCCAACCTGCTCTCCGACCACGGCTGCAACATCACCGAGAGCCAGCAGTACGGCGACCACTACACCGGCCGCTTCTTCCTGCGCATGCAGTTCGTGGCCGAGGCGGGCGAGCGGGGGGTCGTCGGCGAGGACGACCTGCGCGGCGCCTTCGCGGCGCTGGCCGGGGACTTCGGCGGCGCCGGCGGGACCTCCGTGGAGTGGACGCTCAGCCCGCGCGACGTGCGCCCCCGCATGATCGTGATGGTCTCCAAGTTCGGGCACTGCCTCAACGACCTGCTCTACCGGCACCGCAGCGGCCTGCTGGACATCGACATCGCCGCTGTGGTCTCCAACCACCCGGACCTGGAGTTCCTGGCCGACTCCTACGGGGTGGACTTCCACCACCTGCCGGTGACCCCGCAGACCAAGGGCGAGCAGGAGGCCCGGCTGCTGGAGCTGGTCGGCTCCTACGACGTCGACCTGGTGGTGCTGGCCCGGTACATGCAGGTGCTGTCCGAGAAGCTGTGCACCAAGATGTCGGGGCGGATCATCAACATCCACCACTCGTTCCTGCCGAGCTTCAAGGGCGCCCGGCCCTACCACCAGGCGCACGCGCGCGGCGTGAAGCTCATCGGCGCCACCGCCCACTACGTCACCGCCGACCTCGACGAGGGGCCGATCATCGAGCAGGAGGTGGCCCGGGTGGACCACACCGACAGCCCCGAGAAGCTCACCGAGATCGGCCGCGACCTGGAGTCGGTGGCACTGGCCCGCGCCGTCAACTGGCACGCCCAGCGGCGGGTCCTCCTCAACGGGGACAAGACCGTCGTCTTCGGGTGAGACGGTCCGCGGCCGGTTTCGGACGTTCCAGGGGCGCCTTCGGGCGCCCCTTCGTTTTCTGCCCGTGACAGGGTTCCCGGGCGGTCTTTGGGGCAGGGATGGGGATGACGTTACCTGTTCTGTCGCGCAAAACCTTACTCACAGTGCCTTGTTGGCTACCCAGAGTGTGTATATGGTGTGATCTAGTTCGAAACCCGTTCGGTCCCCGGGGAAGACGGGGCACGGGTTTCGGTCCGAAACCCCGGGACGGAACTCCCGGGCGAAGGGGCGTGAACACACATGGGCAAGCACTTCGACGACCTGGGCGGCAAGGCCAAGGAGGCCTACGGCAAGGCGGCCGGCGACCGGTCCAAGGAGGCCGAGGGCAAGGCCGACCAGGCCAAGGCGCGCGCCAAGGACACCGCCGACAAGGCCAAGGCCAAGGCGGAGGAGGCGGTCGAGAACGCCGGCGAGAAGATCAAGAACGTCTTCAAGCGCTGACGCCGCCCATACGACCGGAGCCCGAACGGGCTCGTCTGCACACTGCGTAGGGGGACCAGTGTCGGATACCAGGACCGAGGCCAGGGTGCCGGGCGCCCGCGAGGCGGACCGGCGGGGAGGGGCCGCAGAGGGCGGCCACACCCACATCGCGGACGGCGTGGTCGCCAAGATCGCGGGCATGGCAGCCCGTGAGATCGGCGGCGTGTACGCCATGGGCGGCGGCGCCGCCCGCGCCATGGGGGCCGTCAGGGACGCCGTCACCGGCGGCGGGGACAAGGGGTCGGTGGCCCGCGGCGTGTCCGTCGAGGTCGGGGAGCGGCAGACCGCCGTCGACATCGACGTCGTCGTCGAGTACGGCACCGCCATCCAGGAACTCGCCGCGGCCGTGCGCCGCAACGTCACCAACGCCATCGAGAAGATGACCGGTCTCGAGGTCACCGAGATCAACATCAGGGTGGACGACATCCACCTGCCCGATGACGACGACGGCGAGTCCGCGCGCGGCGACGGCGGCGGCGCGGACTCCTCACCCAGGGTCCAGTAGTGATGGGCGGCGTCGACGAGCCGGGGGAGATCGCCCGGCGGGTGGCCCGGGCGGCCCTGGGGTCCCCGGACGTGGTCGAACTGTCCGCGGGGTCGTTCGGGACGCTGTCCACACCCGTTCCGGGCGGCCGCGTCCGGGGGGTGGCGGTGCGTCCGGACACCGTCGAGGTCGGCGTCGTGGTCCACTTCGGGCGGCCGCTGCCCGAGATCGCGGGCGAGCTCCGCAGGGCGCTCGCCCCGGTCGCCGGCGGCCGCGCCGTCCACGTCAGCGTGGAGGACGTGGTCGCCGGGGCGGCAGGCACCCGGACCCGACCGCAAACGAGATGAGCGCTGGACATGAAGGGGGATGCCATGTGGCCCATAGTCGGACTGTCCTACGGGACGGTGCTGGGGTTGGCGGGCGCGTTCGGCGGGTTCGTGGCCTTCGCGCTCGTGCTGGTCCTGGGCCTGGCCGGATTCGTCGCGGGCCGGGCCATGGAGGGCGACGTCGACCTGAGCGAGATGTTCTCGCGGCGTTCGGCCTGACGGGCGCGGCCATGGTGGGAACACGCACACAGGACGTCCCCCGGCAGCGGGAGCACACCGCCGTCCGGGGGCGGCACGTCCGCGACGGGGAGCTGCGCGACCCCGGCGGGCGCACGGACATCGCGAGCGGGGTCGTCGAGAAGACGGCCGCCCGCGCCGTGGACGAGGTGGCCGGGGCGGGGGCGGCGAGCCGGGGCCGGGCGGTGCGCGCCCGGGTGAGCGGGGACGTCGTCCTGCTGCGCCTGCGGATCCGCGTGGACTATCCCGAACCCGTGCGCCGGATCGCCGCGCTCGTCCGCTCCCGGGTCCGGGAGCGGGTGGAGCACGTCACCGGCAAGCAGGTCCACCACATCGACATCGAGATCGCCGAAACGGTGCGCTGACCGCGCCGTTCCACCGCTCCGCGACGGCGGGCCGGGAGGGGCACGCCCTTCCGGCCCGGTCGGGGACCGCCGTACTAGGAGTTGTGATGACCACCGTGGAAGAGGTGCTCGGCCGTCCCGACCAGGGGGTCGACCGGAAGGCCAGGAGAGTGGCCGTCCACACGTTCCGCCCCCGACGGTCATGGCCCGCGGTGATCACCGGGTTCGTGATCCTCGTCGTCGCGGTCCTCGCCGCGGCCGAGGTGATCGCGGCGCTGGCGGGCAGCCCCCTGGGGCTGTTCCCCGTCGGGACCGCGACGGAGTACGCGCAGGCCACCACGTGGTCGCAGCCGTCGGTGCAGATCGCGTCCGCGCTGCTGGCCCTGATCGGGCTCGTGCTGATCGTGGCCGCGCTCGCGCCGGGGCGCGGGCACTGGACGGCGCTGCGCACCGACGACCCGGCGCTGGTCGTCGGCATGACCCGCAGCGCCCTGCGCCGGGCGGTGGCCGCCGCCGCCCAGGACGTCAGCGGCGTCGACCAGGTGGGGGTGCACGTGCGCGGCAGCCGTATCCGGGTGCAGGTGCGCACCGGGATGCGCGAGGCGCCGGAGCTGCCGGCGGAGGTCACCGCCGCCGTGGAGCGGCGGCTGGAGGAGCTGGCACCGCTGCGCAGCCTGCGGATCGCCACCCACGTCCGTTACGCGGAGGGGTGACCATGGCACGGAACAGGGCACGCAGGTCGGCCCGGGGCAACCGGCAGGGACTGCTGCTGGTGGGGGTCGTGCTGCTGGCGGCCGGCGCCGCGGCGTTCGCGGCCGGGCGCGGGGTGTTCGGCGCGGACGTGGCCGGGGACGCCCTGCTCAACGACACGGTCCGGGGCCTCCTGGCCGCCGGCTGGATGCCGTACGCGGTAGTGGCGGTGGCGTTCGTCGCCGCGTTCCTGGCACTGCGGTGGCTGCTGGTGCAGGGGTTCGACGACACGGTCGGCCGCCTGGTGCTGGAACGCGGCGCCGAGGGCCGGGTGGAGCTGCCCGAGAGCGTCGCGCGCAGCGCGCTGGAGCAGGAGGTGGCCGACTACCCGGGCGTGCGCCGGGCGCGGGCCCGCCTCACCGAGTCGGCCGAGGCGCCCCACCTGCGGCTGGCGCTGACCCTGGACGACGACGCCGACGTCGCCGGCGTGTGGCGGCGGGTGCGCTCCGAGGCGCTGGCCGACCTGCGCCGCTCCCTGGAGCTGGAGAGCATCCCGGCGGTGGTCCGCATGTCCATGACCGCCCCGGCCAAGAACCCCCGCCGCAGCCTCGCCTGACCGAGGCGGACCGGCCCCGCCCCCGCCGGGGCGGGGCCGGTCCGTGCGGTGTCAGAGGGAGTCGGCGCGCCGGTGGCGGACCAGGCCGTCCCGCAGGACGGTGCGGACGTTGCGCGCGGGGTCGGCGAGCACCGAGATGTCGGCCAGCGGATCGCCGTCGACCACGATGAGGTCGGCGCGGGCGCCCTCGCGCAGCGTGCCGACCTCCCCCTCCAGGCCGAGCAGGCGGGCGGCGTTCACGGTGGCCGCGCGCAGGACGTCCGCGGCGGGCTGCACCGTGCCGCGGATGGCGAACTCCTCGCTCTGCCGGTCCTGCATGCTCCCGAGCAGGTCGCTGCCGAAGACCAGGTTCACCCCCGCCTCGTGGGCCGCGCGCAGGGCGTCCAGCCCCCGGGCCAGCACCGTGTCGACCTTCGCCCGGCTCTCGGGGGGCAGGCCCTCCTGCTCGCCCCGCCGGGCGAGCTCCCGGTAGGTGACGAGGGTGGGCACCAGGAAGGCGTCGTGCTCCAGGAACAGCTCGATGCTGCTCTCGTCGATGAGGTTGCCGTGCTCGATGCAGCGCACGCCCAGGCGCAGGCCGCGGTTGACCGCGCGGGCGGTGTAGGCGTGGCCCGTGACGTAGCGGTTGGCCGCCTCGGCCTCCTCCACCACGGCGCGGATCTCGTCCTCGGAGGACTGGGTGGAGTCGATGCGGTCGGTGGGCGAGGCGACGCCGCCGGAGAGCATGATCTTGAGGTGGTGGGCCCCGGTGCGCAGCTGCTCGCGGGCCGCGCGGCGGAACTCGGTGGGGCCGTCGCAGACGAGGCCCGCCCCGGGGCAGCAGGCGTGGGTGTCGTTGCCCTGGCGGCCGGGGCCCCGGAAGTCGCCGTGGCCGCCGGTCTGGGACAGCGCCTTGCCGCCGAACATCAGCCGGGGGCCGTCGACGAGCCCCTCGTCGACGGCCCGGGCCAGCCCCCAGTCGCCCCCGGCGACGTCGCGGACGGTCGTGAAGCCGCGGCGGAGCATGTCGTTGAGGGAGCGGGCCGCGTAGGCGGCGACGTAGGAGGGCGCGTGGTCCATGGCCGCGCCCAGGTCGGCGCTGAAGGCGGTCGGGTGGACGTGGGCGTCGATGAGCCCGGGCATGAGGGTGGCCCCTCCCAGGTCGACGACCTCGACCGCGTCGCCGACCTCGGGGGCGGGGCCGCCGCCGCTGCGCGCGATGCGGCCGTCCTCGACCAGGAGCCAGCCGGGGGCGCGGGTCCCGGCCCCGGGGTCGAGCAGGCCTGCGCCGGTGAAGAGGGTCGTCGGGCGGGACGGGCGTGTCATGGATACCTCCGGTGGAGCGGTCCGGCGTGTGACCCACGCCTTATATGCAATATATGTTGCATCTTTTGCGGGCCGGTGCCCGGGTGGTGGTATCGCTTGGGGGAGCGGCACGCCCGCCGGGAGGTCCGGCGGACGGCCCGGACGGAGGTGCGATGGCGGACTGGATCGAGGCCGCGCTGGGGGACGGCCGGCTCGGCCGGGCCGCCGAGCGCGTGGTCCGGGTGCTCCGGGACGAGCAGAAGTTCGCCTCCTACGCCAGTACGGCGGAGGTGGCCGAACGGGCCGGCGTGAACGTCGCGACCGTGGTGCGGGCCGCGCAGACACTCGGGTTCTCCGGCTGGCCGGCGCTCCGGCTGGAGCTGCGCTCCCGCTACCTGGCCTCGCTCAGCGCGGGCGAGGTCCTGGCCGAGCACGCCGGGTCCGACGCGGACCCCGTGCGGGCCGCGTTCCGGGCGGACCGGGAGGGGCTGCGGGGCCTGGAGGCGACGATCGAGCCGGACCGGGTGCGCGCCCTGGCCGCGGCCATCCACGGCGCCCGCCGGACCGGCGTGGTGGGCTCGGGCACGTTCGCGGCCCCGGGACTGCAGCTCGCGCACGCCGCGGGGATCATGGGGTACGACGTGGTGCGCTTCGAGGTGGGAGGGACCGCGCTGGTCAGCGCGCTGGCGCGGATGGGCCCGGAGGACCTGTTCCTGGCCTGCGACCTGTGGCGGCTGCCGACCGCGCTGCGCTCGGCGGCCCGGGTGGCGGCGGGGCGGTCCGTGCCGGTGGCGGTGATCACCGACCGCCGCGACTCGCCGCTGGCGCAGGGGGCCGCCCACGTGCTGCTGGTCCCCAGCGAGGGGGTGGGGATGTTCCCCTCGCTGACCCCGGCGATGTCGGTGATCCACGCGGTCCTGGCCGAGCTGGCCCGGATCGGGGGCGAGCGGGTGCTGCGCGCGGTGCGCGACACCGAGCGCCTGTGGGAGGAGACGGAGCTCTTCTGAGCGGCCTCGGGGCGGGCCACCTGCGGCGATGGGACACGGACCCACGTGGTGTGATCAGGGTCACCCCGAATGCAATAAGTGTTGCATTTCATGGTCGGGGCTGTTTTCATGGCCCCTACCGCCGGCCCCCCGCGGTCCCCCTCCCCACCCCGAACCCCGCAAGGTGATCCATGCAAACGACCCATCTCGTGATCCTCGCCGTGTACATCGCGGCCATGCTGGGGGTCGCCCTGTACTTCCTGCGTTCGGGCAGGCTCCGCGGCGGCGACGACTTCCTGTTCGCGGGGCGCAGCCTGCCGCGCCCGGTCATGATCGCCACCATGCTCGTCACCTGGGTCGGCTCCGGGACCATCATCGGCGGCGCCAACTTCGCCTACACCTACGGCCCGACCGCGGGGATGGTCTTCTTCGCCGGGACCCCGCTGGGGATCCTGGTCCTGCTCCTGGCCGCCCGCCGGATCCGCAGGGCCTCGCGGCACACCATCCCCGAACTGCTGGAGGCGCGCTTCGGCATCGGCGTCCGCACCGTCGCCGCGGCCGTCACCACCATCGCCTACCTGGGCCTGACCGCCTCCCAGTTCGTCGGCGGCGGCTACGTGGTCAGCCTGGTCACCCCGCTGAACGCGTTCCAGGGGACGCTGCTCGTCGCGGTGGTCGTGACCGTGCTGACCATCACCGGCGGGCTCTTCTCCGTCGCCTACACCGACTTCTTCTCGGCCATCCTCATCGTGCTCGGCCTGATCGTGTCGGTGCCGCTGGTGCTCGCCGCCGTCGGCGGGCCGGGCGCCTACTGGGACGGCCTCCCCGAGCAGGCCACCACGTTCAGCGGCGGGCTCACCGCCCTCCAGCTGCTCGGCTACTTCCTCCCGCTCTTCCTGCTGCTGCTCGCCGACCAGAACATGTACCAGCGGCTCGCCGCCGCCAAGGACGAGAAGGAGGCCCGCTCCTCGACGCTCGGCATGCTGGTGGGCGGTTTCTTCGTCTTCGTCCCGGTCGTGCTGCTCGCCACGGCGGCCGCGGTCCTGATGCCCGGCATCGACGGGGACATGGCGATCCTCAGCCTGGCCTCCGAGGGCTACCTGCCCGCCGTCCTGGGCGGCCTCATCCTGGCGGGCGCGGTCGCGTTCGTCATCACCACCGGCTCCTCGTACATGCTGTCGGGGGCCTCCAACGTGGCCTACGACCTGTACGCCCGGTTCGCGGGCGAGCGGGCGGGCGAGCGCCGCAAGCTCCTGGTCCAGCGCCTGTCGGTCCTGGGCGTCGCGGTCCTGGGCGTCGCCCTCGGCCTGTTCTTCCCGACCGTGCTGGAGCTGCAGATGTACTCCTACACGATCTACGGGGCGGCGATCACCCCGGTCGTCCTGTCGGTGCTGTTCTGGAAGCGGGCGACCACCGCCGGCGCCGTCGCCGCCCTGGTGGCGGGCGCGGCCACCACCATCGGCTGGCAGGTCGCCGGCTCCCCGGGCGGGCTCAACGCCGTCATCGTGGCGCTGCCCGCGGCCCTGGTCGCGCTGGTCGCGGTCAGCCTCTGCACCCGGGCGGCCGAGCCCGCCGAACCGGCCCCGGCCGACGCCCCGGCCTGACGGCCCCGGCGGCCCGCCTCAGCACTCGATGACGTTGACGGCGAGGCCGCCGCGGCTGGTCTCCTTGTACTTGTCGTGCATGTCGCGGCCGGTGTCGCGCATGGTCTTGATGACCTTGTCCAGGGACACGAAGTGGCTGCCGTCGCCGCGCAGCGCGATGCGGGCCGCGCTGATGGCCTTGACCGACGCCAGCGCGTTGCGTTCGATGCACGGGACCTGGACCAGGCCGCCGATCGGGTCGCAGGTCAGGCCCAGGTTGTGCTCCATGGCGATCTCCGCGGCGTTCTCCACCTGGGCCGGGGTGCCGCCGAGCACCTCGGCCAGCCCCGCGGCGGCCATGGAGGAGGCCGAGCCGACCTCGCCCTGGCAGCCCACCTCGGCGCCGGAGATCGACGCGTTCTGCTTGAACAGGATGCCGATCGCGCCGGCCGTCAGCAGGAACCGGACCACGCCCTCCTCGCCCGCGCCCGGGCTGAAGTGCGTGTAGTAGTGCAGCACCGCCGGGACGATCCCCGCCGCGCCGTTGGTCGGCGCGGTGACCACCCGGCCGCCCGCGGCGTTCTCCTCGTTGACCGCCAGCGCGTACAGGGTGATCCAGTCGCTGCCGCGCATCGGGTCGGGGTCGTCGGCGGTGGGGGCGAGCAGCCCCGCGTCGTCGCAGTTGCCGCCGAGCTGGCGGTACAGCCGGTGCGCCCGGCGCGGCACCCGCAGGCCGCCGGGCAGGGTGCCCTCGGTGGTCACCCCGCGGCGCACGCACTGGCGCATCACCGTCCAGACCTCCAGGAGCCCGGCGGTGATCTCGGCGTCGGTGCGGCCGAAGGCGCGCTCGTTGGCGCGCATGACCGCGCTGATCGACATGCCAGTCTCCGCGCACAGCGCCAGCAGCTCCTCGGCGCTGTCGAACGGGTGGGGCAGCACGGTGTCGTCGGCCTTGATGCGGTCGGCCCCCGCCGCCCGCTCGTCCACGACGAACCCGCCGCCCACGGAGTAGTACACCTTGGCGGCCAGCTCGGCGCCGACGGAGTCCCGGGCGACGAACCGCATCCCGTTGGGGTGGTCGGGCAGGCTCTCCTTGCGGCGGAAGTCCACGTCCACGGCCGGGTCGAAGTCCACCGTCGGCCCGTCCGGGCCGCCCAGGGCCATCGAGCGCTCGGCGCGCACCCGCTCCACCAGGGCGGGCACGGAGTCCACGTCCACCCCCTCGGGGGTGTGGCCCAGCAGGCCGAGCACGACGGCCGTGTCGCTGCCGTGCCCCTTGCCGGTGAGGGCGAGGGACCCGTACAGCTCCGCGCGCACGTGCGCCACCTCGTCCAGCAGCCCGTTCTCCCGCAGCCGGGAGACGAACGTGCGGGCGGCCTTCATCGGCCCGACGGTGTGCGAACTCGACGGTCCGATACCGATTTTGAACAGGTCGAACACGCTGATGGCCAAAGGTCTGTCCTCCTCGTTGAGCACAGGGCCGTGCCTGCCGGACGAACGCCGTGCGGGGCCCGGCGGCCCCGCACGGCGGGGCCCTACAGGTTGGGGTAGAGCGGGTACTTCTCGGTCAGGGCCCGGACCCGGGCGCGCAGCGACTCGGCGTCGAACTCCGGCTTGAGGGCCTCGGCGATGACGTCGGCGACCTCGGCGAAGTCCTCGTCGCCGAACCCGCGCGTGGCCAGCGCGGGGGTGCCGATCCGCAGACCCGAGGTGACCATCGGCGGCCGCGGGTCGTTGGGCACCGCGTTGCGGTTGACCGTGATCCCGATGGAGTGCAGCCGGTCCTCGGCCTCCTGGCCGTTGAGCTCGGAGTCCACCAGGTCGACCAGCACCAGGTGCACGTCCGTCCCCCCGGAGGCCACCTTGACGCCGGCCTCGGCGGCGTCCGGCCGGGTCAGCCGCTCGGCGAGCAGCTTGGCCCCGGACACGGTGCGGCGCTGGCGGTCGGCGAACTCCTCGCCCGCCGCGACCTTGAGCGCCACGGCCTTGGCCGCGATCACGTGCTCCAGCGGGCCGCCCTGCATGCCGGGGAACACCGCGGAGTTGATCTTCTTGGCCAGGTCGGCCTTGGTGAGGATCAGACCGCCGCGCGGGCCGCCCAGGGTCTTGTGCGTGGTGGTGGTGACCACGTCGGCGAACGGCACCGGGTTGGGGTGCAGGCCCGCCGCGACCAGGCCGGCGAAGTGCGCCATGTCGACCATGAGCAGGGCGCCCACGGAGTCGGCGATCTCCCGGAACCGGGCGAAGTCCAGCTGCCGCGGGTAGGCGGACCAGCCCGCGACGATCATCTTGGGCTGGTGCTCCTTGGCCAGGGCGGCGACCTCGTCGTAGTCGACGGTGCCGTCCTCGTCGCGCACGTGGTACGCCACGGCGTTGAGGACCTTGCCGGAGTAGTTGATGCGCATCCCGTGGGTCAGGTGGCCGCCGTGGGCCAGGTCCAGACCGAGGATGGTGTCGCCCGGCTTGAGCAGGGCGAAGTACACGGCCGTGTTGGCCTGGGCGCCCGAGTGCGGCTGCACGTTGGCGTGCTCGGCGCCGAACAGGGCCTTGGCCCGGTCGATGGCGAGCTGCTCGACGACGTCGACGTGTTCGCACCCGCCGTAGTAGCGGCGGCCGGGGTAGCCCTCCGCGTACTTGTTGGTCAGGACGGTGCCCTGCGCCTCGATGACGGCCTGCGGGGCGAAGTTCTCCGAGGCGATCATTTCAAGGGTGTCGCGCTGGCGGCCCAGTTCGGCGTCGACGGCGGCCGCGACTTCCGGGTCGAGTTCGCTCAGGCTCTGGTTGAGCGTGTTGTCGGTGGCCATCGGGGGTCAGTCCTCGCCTTCGGTCAGCTTGGTGTACTCCTCCGCGGAGAGCAGCTCGCCCGGTTCCCCGGACAGGCGCACCTTGAACAGCCAGGCGCCGTAGGGGTCGGAGTTGATGGACTCCGGCTCGCCCTCGAGGTCGGCGTTGACCTCGACGACCTCGCCGTCGACGGGGGAGTAGATGTCGCTGACGGACTTGGTGGACTCCACCTCGCCGCAGGTATCGCCCGCGCTCACGGTGGTCCCGGCCGCGGGGGCCTCGACGTAGACGATGTCGCCGAGGGACTCGGCGGCGAACGCCGTGATGCCGACCGTGGCGACCCCGTCCTCGATCGAGACCCACTCGTGTTCGGCGGTGTAACCCAGCTCCGTGGGAACGCTCACTTCAACTCTCCTTGGAGGTTCTCTTCATTCCTGCCGCGCCGCCGGGTGACGGCCGCCCGGCCCGGCCTACGTCCGGTCGCGCCCGCCCGTGCCGATCCCGGTCAGGGGTTCAGCCGCGCGGGGCGCGCGGGGTCCCTTTGGTGGGGGACCCACGTTCTCAGGCCTGCCGCTTGTAGAACGGCAGCTCGACCACGTCGACGTCCTCGCCGCGGCCGCGCACGTCCACGGTGAACGCGCCGGTCGCGGTGTCGAGTTCGCCGTCCACGTAGGCCATGGCGATGGGGCTGCCCAGGGTGGGGGAGGGGGCGCCGCTGGTGATGGTGCCGACGACCTCGCCGTCGCGCAGGACGTCCTGGCCGCGGCGCAGCGGACGGCGTCCGCGCGCGACGAGGCCGATGAGGCGGCGGGGGCGGGCGGTGCGGGCGGCCTCTTCCAAGGCGGCCCGGCCGACGAAGTCGCCCTCCTTGTCGAACTTGACCACGCGGCCCAGTCCGGCGTCGAAGGGGGTGAGGTCGGTGCTCAGCTCCTGGCCGTACAGCGGCATGCCCGCCTCCAGGCGCAGGGTGTCGCGGGCCGACAGCCCGGCGGGGACCAGGCCCTTGTCGGCGCCGGCGGCCATGAGGGCCTCCCACACCCCGACGGCGCGGTCGGCGGGCCTGACGAAGATCTCGAAGCCGTCCTCGCCGGTGTAGCCGGTGCGCGCCAGCAGGACGGGCACCCCGGCGACGGTGTGCTCGTAGCCCGCGTAGTAGCGGATGGAGTCGAGATCGGCGTCGGTGAGCGGGGCCAGGATCTCCACTGCCCGGGGGCCCTGGATCGCGATGAGCGAGTACTCGGCGGACTCGTCGGCCACCTCGACGTCGAACCCGGCGGCGCGCTCGGCCAGGGCGGCGGAGACGGCGTCGGCGTTGGCGGCGTTGGCCACCACGAGGTACTCCTCCTCGCCGAGCCGGTAGACGATGAGGTCGTCCAGGACGCCGCCGTCGGCGTCGGTGATCATCGTGTAGCGGGCCCTGCCCGGCTTGACCTGCGACAGGTGCCCGACCAGAGCGTGGTCGAGGGCGCGGCCGGCGTCCGGCCCGGTGAGGCGGATCTCGCCCATGTGGGAGAGGTCGAAGAGGCCCGCGGCCTCGCGTACGGCCCTGTGCTCGGCGGTCTCGCTGCCGTAGCGCAGAGGCATGAGCCACCCGGCGAAGTCGACGAGGGAGGCGCCGGCCTTCTCGTGGATCGCGCGCAGGGCGGTGGGCCGCGACGCGGACGCGGGCTCTGACATGGGTACTCCCGAGAGGATGGGCGTCGTATCGTGCATAGGCGTTGCCATCCTCCCCCTCTGTCATCGGTGCCTGAGAGCTTCGCCCCGCGCTCGGCGTGGCTTGCACCTTCGGCGAGGGACTCCCGGTCCCTGCTTTCCAGAGTGGTCTCGCCCGTACGGTCCACTGTGCCTGAGAGGTTGTTTCGGGGAGGGATTGCTCCTTCGGCGGCCCGCGCCGGCTGCGCGGGCACTCTCCCGTACGGGGTCAGCAACACGTTCAGCCTAGCAGCGGCCGTGGCCGCCCCCAAGGGCGGCACCGCCCGCGCGACCGGCGCGGGCGAAACCCGGGCGGCGGGGGCGGGCACGGGTTACCGTGTCCCCTGAACGGGTCGTGGCGGTTCGTGCACCGAGGGGGACCGAGTGCTGGTGGACACGCGGAGGATGAGACGGATCGGCTACGCGTCGGTGGCCGGTGCGGCGCTGGCGGCGCTGCTGGGCTGTGCCGCCCCGCGGGAGGAGGGCGAGGAGTCGGGCCCCGCCCCGGGGGCGGGCAACGCCGCCGCGGTGGGCGGCGACGTGGCCGCGGTGGAGCGGGCGGACCTGGCCGGGGTGTTCGAGCGGGCCGGTGCGGCGGGCACGTTCGTGCTCTACGACACACGGGACCGCACCTCGGTGCTGGTGGACCCGGAGCGGGCGCGCGAGCGCGCGGTGCCGGGGGAGACGTTCGAGCTGGTGACGGCGCTGGTGGCGCTCCAGACGGGCGCGGTGTCCGACGCGGGGGCCGTGGTGGGCGCCGGCGGGGCGGCGCACCGGGACGCGGTGGAGCGGGTGGGCCGGGACCGGCTGGCCACGTGGGTGGACCGGTTCGAGTACGGCGACCGCGACACCGGCGCGCCGGAGGACGGCTCCGGCGACTTCTGGGCGCGGGGCCCGCTGGGGGTCTCGGCGGTGGAGCAGACGGAGTTCCTGGCCGGGCTGGCCCGCCGGGAGCTGCCGGTGGACGCCGCCCACCAGGAGGCGCTGCACGCGGCCACCCTCGTGGAGGAGGGCGCCGGGCACACGCTGCACGGCCGCGCGGCCTGCGACGGGGACGGGGCGCCGGGCTGGTGGGTCGGCTGGGTGGCCGCCGGGGAGCGGACGCACTCCTTCGCCCTGCGCCTGGAGCCGGGGGAGCGCGGGGCCGGGGACTGCGAGGCGCTGGGGCGCGAGCTGCTGGCGGCCCTGGACGTCCTGCCCCGGGAGTCCGGCACCCGGTAGGGAACGGCTCGGGGGGAGACGGCCGGGCCCCGCCCCGTGGCGGACGGGGCGGGGCCCGGCGGGTCCGGAAGGGGCGCCGGCTAGGCGGTCTTGCGGCGGGCGCGGACGGCCTCGGCCAGGGTGGTCAGCACCTCGGTGGTGGTGTCCCAGCCCATGCACTTGTCGGTGATGGACTGGCCGTACACCAGGTCCGCCGGGTCGCCCAGCTTCTGGGCGCCGGGGACGAGGAAGCTCTCCAGCATGACGCCGATGATGCCGTGCTGGCCCTCGGCCACCTGGGCGGCGATCTCGGCGGCCACGCCCGGCTGGCGCTCGTGGTCCTTGCCGCTGTTGGCGTGGCTGGCGTCGATCATCAGGCGGCGCGGCAGCCCCGCCCGGGCGATGACGTCCAGGGCGGCGTCCACCGAGGCGGCGTCGTGGTTGGGACCGGTGCGGCCGCCGCGCAGGATGACGTGGCAGTCGGGGTTGCCCTCGGTGACGACCACCGAGCCGGCGCCGGTCGGGTCCACACCGAAGAACGTGTGCGAGGCCGCGGCCGCGCCCACCGCGTCCACGGCCACCTGCACGTCGCCGTCGGTGCCGTTCTTGAAGCCCACCGGGGTGCTCAGGCCGCTGCTCAGCTGGCGGTGCACCTGGCTCTCGGTGGTGCGGGCGCCGATCGCGCCCCAGGACACGGCGTCGGCGATGTACTGCGGGGTGATGGGGTCGAGGAACTCGGTGCCCGCGGGCAGCCCCAGCGAGTTGATGTCCAGCAGGATCTCGCGGGCCAGGCGCAGGCCGCGCTGGACGTCGTAGGTGTCGTCGAGGCCGGGGTCGTTGATGAGGCCCTTCCAGCCGACGGTGGTGCGCGGCTTCTCGAAGTACACGCGCATGACCACGCACAGCTCCTCGCTCAGCGAGGGGACCAGCTCGATCAGCCGGTGGGCGTAGTCCATGGCCGACTCGCGGTCGTGCACGGAGCAGGGGCCGACGACGACCAGCAGGCGGTCGTCCTCACCGTCCAGGACCCGCTTGACCTCGGCGCGGGAGCGCTCGACCAGGGCGGTGCGCTCCGTCCCCAGGGGAAGCTCCGAGAGCAGGTCCCGGGGGGCGATGAGCGGCTTGTAGTCGACCACCCTTGTGTCGTTGGTGCTGGGCATGCTGCTGCTCCCCTGTGTCCTCGCTCGTGCGGTGCCGCCACCCTGCACACTAGCGCGGCCGCGGCTCCGGAACGCGATCACGCCGGTATTTCGGACGAGGGTCACACGGCGGGGGCCGGTAACGGCGACAATGGTGAAATGTTCGTCTCGCCCACTGAGACGCATTTCTTCGGGGGTGCCCGCGCGGGTTCACGGCTCGGGGTCGGCGAAGTCCTCCTCCCAGAATTCGGCGGGGCGGCGCGAGCCGTCCTCGACGGGGCCGCGCTCGGCCTCCTCCCGGCGCAGCTGCACCCGGCGGATCTTGCCCGACACGGTCTTGGGCAACTCGGCGAACTCCAGGCGGCGGACCCTCTTGTACGGGGAGAGGCGGCCGCGGACGTGCTCCAGGATCGCCCGCGCCGTCTCCGCCGTGGGCGGCACCCCGGGGGCCGGGGTCACGAACGCCTTGGCGACCGCCAGCCGCAGCGGATCGGGGGAGGGGACCACCGCGGCCTCGGCCACGTATTCGTGTTCGACGAGCACGCTTTCGAGTTCGAATGGTGAGATGCGGTAATCCGAGGCCTTGAACACATCGTCGCCGCGACCGATATAGGTAATGTGCCCGTCGGCCTCCCGGGAGGCCAGATCCCCGGTGTGGAACAGGCCCCGGCGGGTCGCCGCCCGGGTCAGGTCGGGACTGTCCGCGTACCCCTTCATGATCCCCACCGGCCCGTCGGACAGGTCCACGCAGATCTCGCCGGTGTCGCCCGGCTCCTCGGTGACCGGGTCCACCAGGACGATCCGGTACCCGGGCATCTCGCGGCCCATCGACCCGGGGACCACGCGCTGGCCGGGGGAGTTGCCGACCAGCAGGGTGGTCTCCGTCTGGCCGAACCCGTCGCGCACCGTCAGGCCCCACGCCCTGCGCACGTGCTCGACCACCTCCGCGTTCAGCGGCTCCCCGGCGGCCAGGGCCTCGCGCAGGGGGACCTTCCACGACGCCAGGTCGGTCTGCACCAGCATCCGCCACACCGTCGGCGGCGCGCAGAAGGTGTGGACGCCGCAGCGCACGATCTCGTCCAGCAGGCGCTCGGGGGAGAAGCGGTCCTGGCGCACCACCAGCACCGTCGCCTCGGCGTTCCAGGGGCCGAAGACGCTGCTGTAGGCGTGCTTGCCCCAGCCGGGGACGGACACGTTCAGGTGCACGTCGCCCGGCCGCACGCCCAGCCAGTACATGGTGGACAGGTGCCCGACCGGGTAGGAGCGCTGGGTGTGCACGACGAGCTTGGGCGTGGCGGTGGTGCCCGAGGTGAAGTAGACGAGCAGGGGGTCGTCGGGGCCGACGCGGTGCGGCGGGTGGAACTCCAGGCCGGCGTGCTCGGAGTCGGGGTAGCCGAGCCAGCCGTCCATGTACCCCACGCAGATGCGGGTCCAGTGGCCGCTCAGGCCCTCGAACTTCGCCGTGTCCACCGGGGAGCACACCACGTGCCCGATCTCGCCGCGCTCCAGCCGGTCCAGCAGGTCGCCCTCGGTCAGGTTGGTGGCGGTCGGCACCACCACAGCGCCGAGCTTGACGGCCGCCAGGGTGATCTCCCACAGCTCCACCTGGGGGCCGAGCATCACCAGGATGCGGTCGCCCGCGTGCACGCCCTGGGCGTGCAGCCAGTTGGCGACCTGGGAGGAGCGCTCCGACATGCGCCGGTAGGTGTGCTTCTCCTCCGAGCCGTCCTCGTCGACGATCCACAGCGCCGTGCGGTCCGGCCGCCGCTCCGCCACCTCGTCGAAATGGTCCAGCGCCCAGTTGAACACCTCGGGCCGGGGCCAGGTGAACTCCCGGTGCGCGCCCTCGCGGTCCTCCCGCAGCCGCAGGAGCAGATCGCGCGCCGCACGGAACTCCGCGGCACCCTCGGCCGCCGCCTCTTTGGACATCGCTTCGACCTTTCGGATCTCCGCCCGCCTCGCTCCGGGGCCGGTGTGCTGCGGTTTCTACCCCCGATGCGCCCCGGCGACCCATCGCCCCGCGCCGTGCGCCCGGCGGGGGCCGGGCCAGGGAGGGGCCGCGGACCCCGGCGGCCGGGAGAAGCGGGGGCCCGGCGGGCACGCCCTAGGATGGTGAGCCATGGAGGAACTGCGCGGGCACCACGCCCTCTGGAGGATCGACGACGAGACGGTACGGATCCGCTTCGATTCCGGACGCAAGGTGCCGACGCTGTTCAAGGCACTGGGCGGCGCCGAGGTCCCGCTGGCCGCGGTGCGCGAGGCGGACTTCTACCGGGGCGACCGCAAGCACGGGTGGCGGCTGCGGCTGGACCTGCTCCCCGGGCTCGACCCCTACACCAGGCCGGGCGCGTCCGCCCGCGACGTGCTCACCCCCCTGGTCCTGAGCGGCCCCCACGACACCGAGCTGGTCGCCGAGTACGTCGCCGACAAGATCCGGGACCTGGCCCGCTACGCCCGCGAGACCCTCGCCGGCGAGCTGGACCGCACCGAGGTCGCCCGGGCCCTGGTGGCCCGGCCCCCCGTGCAGGCCCGCACGGCCGAGGGGTCGGCCTCCTTCGACGGCGAGAAGGTGCGCCTGCAGTGGGACGGGTGGCTGGCCAGCACCGCCAAGGAGAAGGAGAAGTCCCGCGAGTACCGGCTGGCCGAGATCGAGTCGGTGGACTGGCACCCGCAGGTCGACGTCACGGAGGGGTACATGCGCGTCGTGCTGCGCGGGGTCACCCTGCCCGAGGCGACCTCCCTGGAGAACGACTTCTTCACGCTCGCCTCGCACGGCTCCAAGGGCGCCGAGGAGACCTTCCTGATGGCGGCCACCATCAACGCGTACATCGGTGACGCGCCCGCCGCGCCCGCCCTGGAGGGCGGTGAGCCGGGCGGCGCCGAGGAGGTCTTCGCCAAGATCCGCGAGCTGGGCCGCCTGCACGCCGAGGGCCTGCTCACCGACCAGGAGTTCGCCGACAAGAAGGCCGAACTCCTGGGCCGCCTCTAGCCTTCCCCGTTCCCCCGCCGGAGGGACCCCGGCCGCCCCCCGCCCGGCCCGTCCCGGAAGACCCTTTCCGGGGCACACGACGAACACCCAGGAAAGGCCACGCTGTGCGCACCCTGTACCCGCCCATCGAACCGTACGACTCGGGCATGCTCGACGTCGGCGACGGACACCGCGTCTACTGGGAGCTGTGCGGCAACCCCGCGGGCAAGCCCGTGGTGTTCCTGCACGGCGGGCCCGGCGGCGGCTGCGTGCCCGACCACCGGCGGCTGTTCGACCCGGAGCGGTACCGGATCCTGCTGTTCGACCAGCGCAACTGCGGCCGCTCCACCCCGCACGCCGGGAGGATGGACACCGACCTGTCCACCAACACCACCTGGACGCTGGTGGAGGACATGGAGCGGCTGCGCGAGATGATCGGCGTGCAGGCCTGGCAGGTCTTCGGCGGGTCGTGGGGCAGCTGCCTGGCCCTGGCCTACGCCCAGGCCCACCCCGACCGGGTCACCGAGCTGATCCTCCGCGGCATCTTCACGCTGCGCGACGAGGAGCTGCGCTGGTTCTACCAGGAGGGGGCGTCCATGATGTTCCCCGACCTGTGGGAGTCCTATCTGGCGCCCATCCCCGAGGAGGAGCGCGGCGACCTCATGGCCGCCTACGCCCGGCGGCTGGAGTCGCCCGACCGCGAGACCCGGGTCGAGGCGGCGCGGGCGTGGAGCGTCTGGGAGGGCTCCACGGTGACCCTGCTGCCGAACAAGGAGCTGCGGGAGCACCACGCCGAGGACGAGTACGCGATGGCGTTCGCCCGGATCGAGAACCACTTCTTCGTCAACAGGGGGTTCTTCACGCCGGAGCAGCTGATCGAGGGCGCCGAGCGGATCCGGCACATCCCCGGGGTGATCGTGCAGGGCCGCTACGACGTGTGCACCCCGGTGCGCACCGCCTACGACCTGCACCGCGCCTGGCCGGAGGCGGAGTTCCACATCGTCGACGACGCCGGGCACGCGTTCAGCGAACCCGGCATCCTCGACCGCCTCATCGAGGCGACGGACCGCTTCGCGCGATGACGGGCCCCGGGCGCGCCCCGGCGCGCCCGGGAGGGGTCACCAGTCGTAGCGGTCGACGCAGGAGTACGGGTCGGCGGGCGGGGGCAGCAGCTCCTCCGCCCGCTCCCGGGACAGGTTCCAGGACGCGAGGCCGTCGTCCCCGAGGCGGTAGTACTGCCGCTGGAGCACGCAGGCGCGGTCCTCGCCCTCCAGCTCGACCAGGGCCGGGACGGCGTCGGCGGACAGGTCCCGCAGGTACCAGACGTCCGACATGTTCAGCTCGGTGCCCAGGTGGCTCTCGGCGATGCGCAGGTCCGGGTCCGCGTAGGCGAACACGGCCAGCGACACCCCGGCCGTGGCGGCCACGACCCGGGGCAGCCACACCGCGGGCCGCCCCAGGGTGTTGAGCACCCCGGCGGCGATGACCAGTGCGAACACCAGGGCGCTCCACACGATCCACGCCTCCGCGACGGCCCGGAGCCGGGTGAGGCCGAACACGTCGATGTACAGCTGCAGGCGGTACATCGCCGAGGCGAGGATGACCAGGGTGAGCACGCACAGCGCCCCCAGCAGGGCGTTGCGCAGCAGGCGGACGCCGCGCGGGCGCGCGGGGACGATCCGGGCGGACAGGCCGATGACGCCCAGGACCAGGACGCTGACGACCACCAGCTGGAAGAACCCCTGCCGGGCGTACTCGGCGTAGGTGACCCCGACCACCCTTTGCACGTGGTCGTCGCCGCCGAACAGGGTGACGGCCTGCACCGCCAGGAACGCGGCGAACAGCGCGGTCAGCGCGCCCAGGGGGATGGTCCACGCCCACACCGGCATCCGGGCCTCCCGCTCGGGGCGCGCGGTGGGTGCGGGGCGGCGGCGCCGTGCGGTGAGCACCGCGGACCCGGTGAACAGGGCGGTGAACACCAGGAGGAACAGGCGGCCGATCCCCTCGGAGAACGAGGTGCCCTCGGTCAGCGGGGTGAAGAGGTCGGCCACGTAGTGGGCGAACACGGTGTCGGCGAACGAGAACAGCAGCCCGAAGACCAGCAGCAGCGCCGTGGTGACCAGGGCGGTGAGCACCGCGGGGCCCAGCAGCAGCCGGGTCCGGCTGTTCTGGAGGGGGCTCAGCAGGAAGCGCGGCGTGGCGAAGAGGTTGCGCACCAGCGCGAACGCGCCCGCGGCGACGCCCACCGTGCCGCTGCGCGAGAGGGGGCCGCGGACGGCGAAGGCCAGCGAGGCGGTCAGGAACGCGCCGGCGAGCGTCCAGAACAGCAGCCATCCGGCGTCGCGGAACAGGGCGGTGAAGAGCAGGGCGGTCGCGATCACCCCGAAGATCGCCGCCCAGGCGTGGGAGTAGCGGTCGGGCTCGCCGACCTCCTCCACCGGGCCGCCCGCGGGGCGCCAGCCGCCGCCGGGCGCGGGCTCCCAGCCGTCCCGGGCGGCCGGGGCCGAGGCGTCGGCGTCGGCCGGGGAGCTCCGGGCGGGTTCCCGCCCGTCCGCGTCCGGGGCCCCGCCGGTGTCCCCGTCCTCGGGGGCCTCGAGGGCTTCGGCGTTTTCGGTGTCCTCGGCGGCGGGTGTGCCGGGGTCCTCAGGGGCCTCGTCCCGGTCCCCGTCCGCGGCGCCGGGGCGGTCGTCGGGACCGGGGTCCGGGTCGGCGTCCGCCGTTCCCCCGTCCTCCTCCGCTTCCCACCGGTCCTCCTCCGGACCGTCCCCGTCTCCGGGCCCGTCGCCGTCCCCGGCCGCCACGGGGGCCTCCGGGATGGCCGGGCGGACCAGGAGCGCGACCAGGGCGGTCAGCCCCGCCAGGAGCCCGGTGAGCACCAGCCCCAGGCCCGGGCGGGCCAGGGAGGCGAACAGCGAGGAGAACGTCCCCACCGCCAGGACCGCGATGAGCAGCCAGCCCGGCGCCCTGGGCAGCACCGGCCTGGGCCGGTAGGCCGGCGGGAGGTACGGCGGGTACGGGGGGTGGTGGGTGTGCGGGGTTTCGGGAACTGCCATGGTGTCCCTCGGCTCGGACGCTGGACGGGGGGATCCCCGTACAGCGTGGGACTCCCGGCCTCGCCCGCCGGTTCACGGAGACACCGGCGTAGTGTGCGGTAGGACACTTCCATCCGCGCGAGGAGTCACACCATGCGAGTCGAGGTCGACTACGACCTGTGCGAGAGCAACGCCCTGTGCATGGGCGTCGCCCCCGAGGTCTTCGAGGTCAGGGACGACGACTTCCTGTACCTGCTCACCGAGGAGCCGCCCGCCGCGCTCCACGACCGGGTCCGCCAGGCCGAGAAGCTGTGCCCCAAGCGGGCCATCACGGTCGCGGACTGACCGCCGCCAGGGCGTCCTCCCAGGTGGTCGGCCGCTCCAGCAGTCCCCGGTACCGCATGGTGCGCGGGGTGGACCGCAGCCCCAGGACGCCCGTCAGCATGCCGCCCCGGCCGAGGAACGCCACGAACTTACGGTCCTGCACGGACCCGTGGACGACGGCGACCTCATCGGCCGGGGCGCCCTGTCCCAGCAGCTGGATCTTCATTTTGTATTGGTCCGACCAGAAGTAGGGCACCGGAGTGAAGGGCCTGCGCTCCCGCGGGGCGGCGAGCAGGTTGTGCGCGGCCGCCGCGGCCTGCTCCCCGGCGTTGGTCCAGTGCTCCAGGCGGATGCGCCCGCCGTAGCGGGGGTGCGGCCAGTTCGCGAGGTCGCCGACCGCGTACACGCCGGGGGCGGACGCCGCCGAGTACTCGTCGCAGCGCACCGACCCGTCGGGCATGAGGTCGAGCGCCCCCTGGAGCCACTCGGTGTTGAGGCGCACGCCGATGCCCGCCACCACCAGGGGCGCCTCGACGGCCTCCCCGTCGGCGAGCCGCACGCGCTCGACCCGTCCGGAGCCCTCGTAGGCGTCGACCCCGACGCCCAGGCGCACGTCCACGCCGTTCTCCCGGTGCAGGTCGGTCAGCACCGTTCCCAGCCGCGGGTCGACCACCCTGGTCAGCGGTGTGGGGGCCGCCTCCACCAGGGTGACCTCGGCGCCCAGGGCACGGGCGCTCGCCGCCACCTCGGCGCCGACGAACCCGGCGCCCACGACCACCAGGCGCCCGTGCTCGGCGATCCCCGCGCGCACCGCCTCGGCGTCCTCCAGGGTGCGCAGCACGTGCACCCCCGCCAGGCCGGTGTCCGGGCGGCGGGCCCGGGCGCCCGTCGCGACCACCAGGCCGTCGTAGGGGACGTCGCCGTCGTCGAGCTTCACCGTGCGGGAGGCGGTGTCCAGGCCGAGCGCCCGGGTGCCCGGACGGAAGTCCAGGTCCAGGGCGTCGACCTCGGCGTCCTCCAGCAGCCGCAGCGCCCGGTGGCCCGCCAGGGGGCCCGGGTCCAGGCCCGCCCCGGTCAGCGCCTCCTTGGAGAGCGGCGGCCGGGAGTAGGGCCGGTGGGGCTCCTCGCCGATGAGGGTGACACGGCCCTCGAAACCGCGTTCGCGCAGGGCCGCCGCGGTGTGCAGCCCCGCCATCCCGGCGCCGACGATGACGATGTTTCGCACTGTGCCTCCGATCAGAGCGGACGGACCTCGCCGACGGGCGCGCCGCCGCCGTAGACGTCCACCCGAAGCCGGTCCCGGACGGGGGAGACGTCCACGCCCAGGGAGCGCAGGGCGTCGAGTGCGACCAGCGTACGCGCCCGCTCCGCGGCGTCCCCGTCGCTGATCTTGACGGCGACGGCCTCCCCGGAGGGCGCGGACAGGACCAGCACCCCGTCGGCGCCGATCTTGGACACCAGGCCGGGCATGCGGGTCATCAGGTCGGTGTCCACCCGGCCGGTGCCGGACACGTACTCGGGGTGGGCGCTCATGGCCGCGAGGACCGCGCGCTCGGGCGAGCCCTCGGGCGCGGTGCGCATCCGCCACAGCCCCCGGGCCAGCCCCGCCAGGGAGACGGCCAGCTGGGGCGCCCCGCAGCCGTCGACGGCGGTGTGGGCGACCTCCTCGCCGCACAGGTCCTCGGTGGTCTCGCGGACGAGCACCTGGAGGGGGTGCCCCGGGTCGAGGTAGGCCTCGGTGGTCCACCCCCGCGCGACGCAGGCGGCGAGCATGCCCGCGTGCTTGCCCGAGCAGTTCATCAGGAGGCGCTCGGGCTCGCGCCCGGAGCGGACGAACTCGCGGCGGGCCTCGGAGCCGCCGGGGATGTCGGGCGGACAGCGCAGCGCGTCGGGGGTGAGCCCCGCCTCGGCGAGGATCAGCCGGGCGCGCTCCTCGTGCAGGGGCTCGCCGCCGTGGCTGCCCGCCGCGATCGCCAGGGAGGGCCCGGACAGCGGGGCGCCGGCGCGCAGCATCGCCACGGCCTGGAACGGCTTGGCGGAGGAGCGGGGGAACATCGGCTGGTGCACCGGTCCGCGCGCGTGGGCGATGCGCCCGTCGGCGGACAGACCGACGACCGCCCCGTAGTGCACGCTCTCGCGCATCCCGGAACGGGTCACCTCGGCGAGGGGCACGTACTCGGGCAGCGGGGTTCTGGTCATACGGGTCTCCTCATCGTCGAGGGGTGCGTGGAGTGTCCGGGGGTGTACGGACATGCGTCAGAACGTTACCCCGGGTCTCTTTCTTCCGTTTCCACCGGGAGCGCGGAAGCACCGCGGGCCGGGCCGTCGGTGCCGGGGAGTAGGGTCATGGCCGTGGAGCCGGTGGTTTTCAACGAAGGGACGGGCATGGGAACGCTGCGGATGGGGACGCTGACCCGGCGCAGGGGCGGCATCCGGGCGGCGGACCTGGAGTACGCGGTGCTCGACACCGAGACCACCGGCCTGGACCCGCGCACGGGCGCCCGCATCGTCGAGATCGCCGTGGTGCGGGTGCGCGGCGACGGCACCCTGCTGCGGGAGTTCACCACCCTGGTGGACCCGCGCGCGGACGTGGCCGGCCGTGAGTTCCACGGCATCGGCGACGGCGACGTCATCGGCGCCCCGTCCGTCGACGAGGTGGTGCCGGAACTGGTCCGGCTGCTCTCGGGCGCGGTGGTGGTGGGCCACAACCTCGACTTCGAGCAGCGCTTCCTGGCCTCGGAGCTGGTCCCCGTCGGCCTGCCCGAGGGGCTGCCGGGGCTGTGCACGCTGCGGGCCCTGCGCGCGCAGGTCAGGCTGGAGCGCTACTCGCTGCCCAAGGCCTCGCACGCGCTCAGCGGCGTGTGGCCGACCGGGCAGCACACCGCCCTGGGCGACGCCCGCGCCTGCGCCCGCCTGCTGGTGGAGATGATCGCCAACGCCCCGGGTGAGCTGCGCTACCACGGTGCCGAGCCCGAGCCGGTCGCGGTCCCGCTGCGCCGCAGGGTCCCGGTGCCCTCGGGCGCGCCCTCGGAGGCCGTGCGCTGGAAGCCGCGCACCTCCACCCCGCCGGACCTGTTCGTCCCGCGCCCGTGGCCGGGCGCGCGCTGGCGCCCCCTGGAGCTGGACCCCTTCCTGTGCGGCGGGGCGTTCGGCCCCTCGGACCGGGCGATCGCGGAGATGGCGGCGCACCGGGACGCGCGGGCGCGCCGCCGCCTCGCGGCGGCCGCCGCGGTGGCCGGCGGCCTGGCGGCCGGCGGACTGCTGGCCGGCCTGGGCCGCCGCCTGCGCCGCCGCTAGGGGACGGCCTCCGGGGCGGTCCCCCGCGAGCGCACCTGTGGTGCCGTGCTCCCGGGGCGTGTCCGGTGGGTGCTCCCGTGCGGTTCGGCGCCCGCGCCGAACGGGCACGGGCGGCCGCCGGGCGACCCCCGCGAGAGGCCCGGCCGAGCGCCCCTGCGGTGCCGTGCTCCCGGGGTGTGCTCGGTGGGTGCTCTCGTGCGGTTCGATGTCTGCGTCGAACGGGCGCGGGCGGCCGCGAGGCGATCTCTCGGGAGACGACCGGCGCGGGTCGGCCCCGGGGCCGACCGTCCAAGCGCAGGCGGCGTCGCGAGGGGCGGCCCGAGGGGCCCCTAGTAGCCGGAGAGGGCGAGGAAGAACGCGACGATCATCGCGCTGCCGCCCAGGGTGGTGAACAGGGCGCGGCCCTGTTCGGTGAGGCGGGCCGGGACCAGCCGCAGCCGGGGGCCGGCGGACCGCGCCGGGGCCCGTGTGGCGGTGCGCGTGGCGGACCCGCCGCGGGCGGGGGCGCGCACGGGGCGGGGCGGGACGTAGCGGGGCAGCCTGTTGGACATCGCGACCAGCACCAGCACGGCGCCGATCGCCAGCAGCACGAGAGACACGGCGGGGGTGAACCTTCACGACTCGGGTCCGGGGTCATGATTCCTACCGGATCCGGGCCGCGATTCTCGACTCGGTATCACCCGATCGCCACCGGAGCGCCCGTTACGGGCGGTCCGTTATCACCCGCCGCTCATGCGTCGTCGCCGACGGTCTCTGTGGTGGTCCGGTTGGGGACGATGGTGTCCACGGTTTCGGTCTCCACACCCAGGGCGCGCAGCACGAACCGGGTGACCAGGGCGTGCGTCTCCTCCGGATCGATCTCGCCGCTCACCAGGGGGATCCGCTGGGAGCCGACCATCGACAGGGTCAGCCGGGCGACCGCCTCGGGGGGCATCGCGTCGAACTCGCCGTCCGCGATCCCCTCCTCCAGGATCTCGGTGAGCAGGCTCTGCATCGGGGCGACGTGGGCGGCCAGCGCCTGGTAGGCCTGCGGGCCCAGGCTGGCGCCGAGCTCGGCCGCAGGCGGGTGCGGGTGCGCCATGATGCCCTGGAGCTGGAGGCGGACGAAAGCCGACAGCCGCCGGGCCGCGGAGACCCCCGAGGGCAGCTCGCGCCGGTAGTCCTCCACGAAGCGGTTGTTCACCTCCTCGGTGAACGCCAGCAGCAGGGTGGGCTTGTCCGGGAAGTAGTTGTAGAGCGCGGTGCGGGTGATGCCCGCGGCGTTGGCGACGTCGGTCATGGAGACGCGGTCGATCCCCTGCGAGCGGATGAGCTCGTCGACAGCCTCCATGATGCGCTCCCGTGTGCGGGCACGGTGGGCGGCGATGGTGGGCGCCGTGATCTTGGGCATTCCTCTATGGTGGCACGCCGAAGGGGCCGGACCGCACGGTCCGGCCTCCTCCGCGGTGTCCTCCCGGGGGCGCGCGCCCGGGGCGCCGTGGTCGTCAGCGGGCGGTGTGCAGTCGGCCCAGGTCGGCGAACACCTCCGTGTTGAGCTGGTAGGCCAGGCGGGTCTCGGCGATGAGCCGGTCGGCGGTGGCGGCGTCCATCTCCAGGGAGTCCAGCCGCTCGCGGTAGCCCGCGCGGAACCGGGGCAGGCTGCCCAGGCGGTCGAACACGTAGAAGGCGACCCCGGCTCCGTCCGTGAGCCCGTAGGCCTCCGCGGCGGTGCGGCGGATGAACTGGCCGCCGGAGACGTCGCCCATGTACCGGGTGTAGTGGTGGGCGATGAAGCCCTCGGGGCGGTCGGCCATCTGCTCGATGCGCGCCACGTAGGTGCGGGTGGCGGGGGTCGGCTCGATCCTCCCGCGCCAGTCGGGGCCGAGCAGGTGCTCCAGGTCGGTCACGAGCGCGGGCACGCGCTCCAGTTCGGGGTAGTGGAACCGGCCGGCCAGGGGGTCGCCGGCCAGGGCGCGGCCGACCTCCTCCAGCGCGACGTAGGCGAAGTAGTGCTGGGCGACCATCGCGGTGTACCCGGCCACGGGGAGGGTGCCGGACATCAGGGCCCGGGTGAACCCGTGGTCCTCGGCGGCCTGGTGGGCGCTCCAGGTGGCCGCCTTGAGCCGCTCGGAGAACAGCTCCGAGTCGGGGGCCGTGGAGGGGGCTTCGGCCGTGACGCTCATCCGCGTTCTCCGTACTTCCTCGATCGGTGCCTTTGATGACATGATGTCATTTAGGCGAGCCTTCCTTCAAGGAGGATACGACAGGCTGTCATAAAAAACCCGGGCGATGTCGCTTAGCCTGTGTGCGGCCTCACAGGCGCCGCCTCCGTGCACATGCCCCTGCACGCGCCCGCGGACCGCCCCCGGCGGCCCCGCGCAAACCCCGGCCCCCAGCCGGTTCCGGCCCGCCGACCCCCTCCGACGACGGGGTTCCCCGCGGATCCGTCGGATGTGTCTCCCCCACGCCTGCTGGTCAACAGGTCCCCGGGGCGTTTATCTTTTGGGGAGCCATGCGGTCCGAACCGCCCCGGGGTGTCCGTCTCGGGCCCACGCGGCGCGACGGCGAGCGCCCGCGGACCGTCAGACCGAAGGCGATGAGTGGATACCAGGAGAACAGGGCACGATCCCACGACGGTGATCGGCACGGGGACGGCGCACACCGCCCCCGCTGACGGCGTGGCCGCCGACGGCCGCGCCGCCCTGGGCGACGCCGTCCTGAACGAACGGGTGGAGGCTGCCGTCGAATCGGTTGACGTCCTGCTGATCGAGGACGATGCGGGCGACGCCTTCCTGGCCGAGGAACTGCTCGCCGAGACAGCGCTCACCACCCGGATCACCTGGGTCGCCACCCTCGAGGAGGCCCGGGACCACCTCAAGGGCTTCCGCGGCTGCGTCCTGCTCGACCTCAACCTGCCCGACGCGCACGGCCTGGACCTGCTCCGCGAGGTCCTCCAGAGCGCGCCGTCGGCGGCCGTCGTGGTCCTCACCGGCCTGGACGACGAGCACGAGGGCGTCGCCGCCGTCTCCGCCGGAGCCCAGGACTACCTCGTCAAGGGCCAGGTCGACGGCTCCCTGCTGGGCCGCAGCCTGCGCTACTCCCTGGAGCGCCGCCGCGCCGACGAGAACGCCCACCAGCTCCGCGAGGCACGCCTGCGCGCCCGCGAGAACATGCGCCTGGAACGCGGCCTGCTGCCCCAGGTGCTGCTCCAGCGCTCGCCGCTCAGCCACCGCACCTACTACCGGCCCGGCCGCAAGCGCGCCATCGTCGGCGGCGACTTCTACGACGCGGTCGAGAAGGACGGCACCACCCACGTCATCATCGGCGACGTCAGCGGCCACGGCCCCGACGAGGCCGCGCTGGGCGTCAGCCTGCGCATCGCCTGGCGGACGCTCATCATGGCCGGGGTCGCCGAGTCCACGGTGCTGCCCAACCTGGAGGCCATCCTCGTCAGCGAGCGGGCCCAGGAGGAGATGTACGCGACCCTGTGCATGGCCAGCATGGACACCGGCGACGACCGGGTCCGGCTGCGCGTGCTGGGCCACCCGCCGCCCATGATCGTCCGGGACACCTCCGTGGCGGAGACCCCGGTCACCCCCCAGCCCCCGCTCGGCGTCTTCCCGGTGGAGGACGCCGACGTCGACGAGGTCCGCCTGCCGCGCGGCTCCAGCCTGCTGATGTACACGGACGGCCTGGTCGACGCCTACGACGGGGAACCGCCCGCGCGCCTGGAGGTCGCGGGCCTGCGCCGGCTGGTCACCGGCATCCTGGAACAGGGCGTCTCCCTGGCCCGCCTGCCCGAGCACGTGGTGGACGAGGCCGAACGCAGCAACGGGGGACCGCTCCAGGACGACGTGGCGATGCTCCTCATCACCCACGACGACCACGGGGAGAACAACGGAGACCGGGAGTGACACCTCCCGGGGAGGGGACGGCCATGGCGACCGACACCGACGGAGCCGAGGCCCGCCCGGACACCGGCGCGCCCCCGACCCCCTCCGTCGGCGGCGTCCACTTCGTCAACGGCGACCGGGGCCGGCCGGCCGTGCCCCACGAGTCGTGGAGCCTGCGCCGCCGGGTGACCAGCCTGCTGACCGTGGTGGCGGTCGTCCTGGTGGTCGCCGTCTCGATCATCACCCTGGCCGCCTTCAGCGCCCGCGACTCCCTGGCCCTCCAGGTCGACGAGCTCACCCCGGCCGTCGGCTCGGTCGAGCAGCTCCGCTCCGCCTACCTGACCCAGGACCACGCCCTGCGGGGCTACATCCTCACCGAGGAGCGCGAGTTCCTCCAGCCCTACATCGACGCCCGCCTCAAGATCACCGAGGAGCGGGCGCTGCTGCGCGAGCTGGCCGACAGCCGCCGCGAGGAGGACCCGGTCCTGGCGTCGAACATCGACGCCCTGCTGCGCGCCGGGGAGATCTGGACCGACGAGTTCGCCGAGCCCACCCTGGAGCAGGTCGGCAACGGGCAGGAGCCCAGCCCGGACGACCTGCGCCGCGGCCGCGTCCTCTACCTGGAGCTCACCCGCTCCAGCGAGGCCGCCCTGCGCAACCTCCAGAACGAGATCGAGGAGGCCCGCAGCGGCCTGACCCTGGCCACCCAGCAGGTCGTCGCCCTGCTGGTGCTGGTCGGCCTGGTCGTGGTGTTCCTGTCGGTGTTCCTGTGGGTGATGCTCCAGCAGTGGGTGCTGCGACCCCTGGAGGAGCTGGCCGGGCACATGCGCCAGGTGTCGGAGGGCTACTACGCCCACCGCATCTCCCTGCACGGCCCACCCGAGATCGTCCGCCTGGGCCGGGACGTGGACGCCATGCGCGAGCGCATCGTCCAGGACCTGGACGAGGTCGCCTCCGCCCGGCGCAAGCTCCAGGAGCAGTCGGCCCTGCTGGAGCACCAGGCCGAGGAGCTGCGCCGCTCCAACCTCGAACTGGAGCAGTTCGCCTACGTCGCCTCGCACGACCTCCAGGAGCCCCTGCGCAAGGTCGCCAGCTTCTGCCAGCTGCTCCAGCGCCGCTACCACGGGCAGCTCGACGAACGCGCCGACTCCTACATCGACTTCGCGGTCGAGGGCGCCAAGCGCATGCAGACCCTCATCAACGACCTGCTCGCCTTCTCCCGGGTCGGCCGCACCAAGAACTTCGCCGCGGTCGCCCTCGACGACGCCCTCGACGACGCCCTCAGCAGCCTGTCCACCCGCCTGGAGGAGACCGGCGCCGAGGTGGTCTGGGACGGCCTGCCCACCGTCCAGGGCGACCGCACCCTGCTCACCCAGGTGTTCTTCAACCTGGTGGGCAACGCCGTCAAGTTCCGCGGCGAGGAGGACCCGCGCGTCCGCATCGGCGTCGAGCGCCGGGGCGACGAGTGGATCTTCTGCTGCCAGGACAACGGAATCGGGATCGAACCGCAGTACGCCGAGCGCATCTTCGTGATCTTCCAGCGGTTGCATACCAGGGAGAAGTACACGGGAACCGGGATCGGCCTGGCGATGTGCAAGAAGATCGTCGAGTTCCACGGCGGCCGGATCTGGCTGGACACCTCGCACGGATCGGAAACCTCCGGTGAGGGGGAGGCCCCCCGTACCGGAACGCGCATATGCTGGTCTCTGCCCGTCGACCCCGGGCAGGAGGAGACCGCGGAAGCGGACGGCGCACCCGCCGCCCGGGAGGCGCTCGCCGACGACGGGGTTCAGGAGGCCGAGACCGCCCCGGCGGCCCCGGCACCGACGGCCGCACGGTGGTCCACGGGCCGGGGCGGGCCGGAGGCGGACGCGTCCGGGGGTGATTCCCCCGGGGCGACCTCCACCGCGCCGGTGTCCGATGGCGGTACGGTTCCCCCCGACGACGGGGCGGGCCCTGACAGGGGTTCTGAGGCTTGAGCGAGGTCATGTTGGTGCATCCCATCGAGGTGCTGCTGGTCGAGGACGACCCGGGCGACGTCCTCATGACCAAGGAGGCGTTCGAGGAACACAAGCTGGGCAACCGCCTGCACGTGGTCTCCGACGGCGTCGAGGCCCTGCGCTTCCTGCGCCGGGAGGGCGAGTACGCCCAGGCCCCGCGGCCGCACCTGATCCTGCTCGACCTCAACCTGCCCCGCAAGGACGGGCGGGAGGTCCTCCAGGAGGTCAAGAACGACGAGGAGCTCGCGCACATCCCCGTCGTCGTGCTCACCACCTCCGAGGCGGAGGAGGACGTGCTGCGCAGCTACCGCCTGCACGCCAACGCCTACGTGCCCAAGCCGGTGGACTTCGACCAGTTCATCAAGGTCGTGCGCCAGATCGACGACTTCTTCGTCACCGTGGTGCGCCTGCCCAAGGGGTAGACGGCGTTACCGGACCGCGGCGAACGCGCCCGCCGCAGAGCGGGTGGCCGCGCCGGTTTTTCGTTACGGTAAGAGGTATGAGCCTGCCGGAACCCCGCCACCCCGACGGTCCCTACCGTGTCGGCGTGGTCTGCCTGGGCAACATCTGCCGCTCACCGATGGCCGCCAAGGTGCTGGCCGCCGACCTGGAACGGGCCGGGCTGAGCGGCCTCGTCGAGGTGGACAGCACCGGTACCGGCGACTGGCACGTGGGCGGGGCGATGGACCCCCGGGCCGCCTCCACCCTGCGCGTGCACGGGTACCTCACCGACCACACCGCCCGGCAGTTCGACCCGGCCGACCTGGCCCGGCTCGACCTGCTGCTGGCCATGGACCTGGACAACCTCGGCGACCTGCGCCGCATCGTCGACCGGTACGGGGCCGAGTACGGCTTCGACCCGTCCCGGCTGCGCCTGTTCCGCTCCTTCGCCCCGGGCGCGGGCCCCAACCCCGAGGTGCCCGACCCCTACTACGGCGGCGACGACGGGTTCACCGCCGTCCTCAACATGGTGGAGGCCGCGGCCAAGGGCCTGACCGGCGAACTCACCGCGCTGCTCAAGCAGCGGTAGCGGAGGCCGGGTGGAGGAGGGACCGGTGTGCGCCGCGGGGGGCGGTGGGGGCCGGCGCCGGGATCCGGTCAAGGGGACCATGGCGGAGCGGCTCACCGTCCTGCTGGGCCGTCCGGTGCGCCGGGCCGCGCGGGCCCAGCGCAGCCATGACTGGGACATCTCCTACGCGGAGCTGGAGGACGGCACCCGCCTGTTCGTGAAGTCGCTGCCGCGCAACGCCGCGCCCAGCGCGGTGCTCACCTCCGAGGCCCGCGGCCTGGAGTGGCTGGGCCGCGCCTTCGGGTCGCCGGTGCTGCAGCCGGTCGCCTGGGACGAGCGCATCCTGGTCCTGCCCTGGGTGGCGGAGGACGACCCCACGCCGGCCGCCGCCGAGCGCCTGGGCCGCCGACTTGCCGGGCTGCACCTGACCGGGGCGGACCACTTCGGCGCCGACTGGCCCGGCTACGTCGGGCCGCTGCCGGCGGACAACACGCCGGCCCGGCACTGGCCGACCTTCTACGCCGAGCAGCGGCTGCGCCCCTGCCTGCGCCGGGCCGTCGACCAGGGCGGGCTCACCCCGGCCGACGGGCGCACCGTGGAGAAGGTGGTGGACCGGGTCGCCGACCTGGCGGGGGAGCCCGAGCCGCCCGCACGCATCCACGGCGACCTGTGGAACGGCAACGTGCTGTGGCGCGCCCGGGACGCCGTGCTCATCGACCCGGCCGCCCACGGCGGGCACCGGGAGGCGGACCTGGCCATGCTCACCCTGTTCGGCCTGCCCCACCTGGAGCGGGTCCGCGACGCCTACAACGAGGTGGCGCCGCTGGCGGCGGGCTGGCGCTCCCGGGTGGCCCTGCACCAGCTGTACCCGCTGCTGGTCCACGTGTGCCTGTTCGGCGCCGCCTACCGCACCACCGCCCTGGAAGCGGCCCGCGCCGCCCTCCGGGGGTAGCGAGGGCGGCGCGGGGCGCGGAGCGGGTTCGGCTATCCCTTGACGCTGCCCGCCAGGAGGCCGCGGACGAAGTGGCGCTGGAGGAGGAAGAACACCAGCAGCGGCACGACCATCGACACGAACGCGCCCGCGGTCAGCCGGTGCCAGGCCTCGCCGCGGGTGCCCGCCAGCTCGGCCAGGCGCACGGTGAGCGGGGCGGTGGCGGTGTCGCCGCCGGTGAAGATCAGCGCCACCAGCAGGTCGTTCCACACCCACAGGAACTGGAAGATGCCCAGCGACACCAGGGCCGGGGTGATGAGCGGCAGCACGATCCGAAGGAAGATGCGGCCGTGCCCGGCGCCGTCCACCCGGGCCGCCTCGAACAGGGTCCTGGGCAGCTGCGAGATGAAGTTGTGCAGCAGGAACACGCCCAGCGGCAGTCCGAAGACCGTGTGCGCCACCCACACGTTGGTGAACGCCATCGCCCCGGTCAGCTCCCAGGCGGGCAGCACCTGGACGCCGCCGACGGTGACGCCCTGCGAGAAGAAGCGCAGCAGCGGCACCAGCGCCATCTGCAGGGGCACGATCTGGAGCGCGAAGATCCCGAGGAACACCCAGTCGCGTCCGCGGAAGTCGATCCAGGCCAGCGCGTACGCCGCCAGCGCCGCCAGGCCCAGCACGAACACCGTCGAGGGCAGCGTGATCACCAGCGAGTTGACGAAGTGGCTGGCCAGCCGGCCGTCGCTGGCGGAACCGAACAGCACGTCCCGGTAGTTGTCCAGGGTCACCTGGGGCGAGGAGAAGAACGTCCACCAGCCGGTGGTGCGGATCTGGTCGGCGGGGCGGAACGAGGAGATGAACAGCCCCGCGGTGGGCACCGTCCACAGCACGGCGATGACCAGGGCCGCCAGGCTCGCCGCCGACCCGCTGAGCCTGCGCCGCACCCGGGCGGCCGGGCCCGCGTCGCGGACGTCGGTGATGGTGGGGGTGGAGGTCATGACAGCTCCCTCGCCTTGCGGGTGCGCCGGATCTGCAGGGCCACCAGCGGGATGACCAGGACGAACAGGAACACCGCCAGGGCCGACCCCTGGCCGGTCTGGCCCTGGGAGAACGCCTGGCTGTACATCTCGTTGGCGATCACGCTGGTGCCGTAGTTGCCGCCGGTCATGGTGCGGACGATGTCGAACACCTTCAGGGTCTGCACGGTGATGGTGATGAGGACGACCAGGAGGGTCGGCCACACCGACGGCAGGGTGATGCTCCGGAACAGCTGGAAGGGGCCGGCGCCGTCGATGCGCGCGGCCTCGACGATCTCGGCGGGGATGGCCTTGATCGCCGCCGACAGCACGACCATCGCGAACCCGGCCTGCACCCAGATGAGCACCAGGATCAGCAGGAACGTGTTCAGCGGCTGCTCCAGCAGCCACAGCCGCGGCTCGCCGCCGAACCACACGACGATCTGGTTGAACAGGCCGTACTGCTCCTGGTCGGCGGGCCGGTAGGCGTACACGAACCGCCAGATGATGCTCGCGCCGACGAACGAGATCGCCATCGGCATGAACACCAGGGACTTGGCGACCGGCTCGAACCGGGACCGGTCCACCAGCACCGCGTAGACCAGGCCGATCGCGGTGGCGAGCAGGGGTGCGAACGCCACCCACAGCAGGGTGTTCCACAGCACCTGGAGGATCTCCGGGCGCTGGAACATCCAGATGTAGTTGGCCAACCCCACGAACTCGTCGCCGGAGCGGTCGTGGAAGGACAGGTAGGTGGTGCGCAGGACGGGGTAGACGAGCCCGCCCGCCAGCAGGAGCAGTGCCGGGGAGAGGAAGAGGACCGCCTGCCACCGGTCGCGCCGGGTGCGGGGCACGTCGACGAGGAGCAGCAGCAGGCCGATGACGCCGAGGAAGGCGGCGATCCCGATGAGCATCCACACGATCTTGGGAAGCTCGTCCAGGAACGAGAACTCCATGGGTGGGGCCCCTTGTGATCTCGGGGAGAGGGACGGAGGGGTGGGGAGGGCCGGAGGGGGACGGGGAGGGGACGGCGGCGGGGCCGCCGTCCCCCCGGGTCCGTTACGGCCAGGCGGACTCGATGGTCTCCAGGACGTCCTCGGTGGAGGTGCCGGTGACCCAGTCGACCATGCCGTTCCAGAACACGTTGGTGCCCACGGAGGAGGGCATCGCGTCACTGCCGTCGAAGTGGAAGACGGTGTCGGGGGACAGCAGCACCTCGGCGGCGAACTGCGAGGCCGGATCCTCGATCACGGACGGGTCCATGTTCCGGTTGGCCGACACCCAGGCGCCCTGGGAGGCGCGGCTGTTGGCGTACTCGGGGGTGGACAGGTACTCGTGGACCGCGGCGACCTCGGGGCGGTCGGCGAAGGGCACGGCGAACTCGCCGCCGCCCATGACCGGGACCTCGGCGCCCGCCTCCATCGGCGGCATGACGAAGCCGTACACGTCGCCGTCCTCGGCGACGGTCACGCCCTCCTCGAACTGCGCGGAGTAGAACGACCCCATCAGGTACATGGCGCAGCCGCCGTCGAGCAGCGGCAGCCCGGCCTCCTGGAAGGAGGTGACGGCGATGCTCTCCACCTCGCCGAAGGTGCCGTTGACGTAGTCGGGGTTGCGGACGATGTCGCCGGCCAGCTCGAACGCCTCGGCGACCTGCGGGTCGTCGAAGGGGATCTCGTGGGAGACCCACTGGTTGTAGACGTCGGTCCCGGCGCTGCGCAGCAGCGCGTTCTCGATCCAGTCGGTGCCGGGCCAGCCGGTGGCGTCGCCGGACTCGAAGCCCACGCACCAGGGCTTGGTGCCGGACTCGGCGATCGTGTCGCTGAGCTCGATCATCTCGTCCCAGGTCTGCGGGACCTCGTAGCCGTTGTCGGCGAAGTAGGTCGGCGAGTACCAGACCATCGACTTCATGTTGGCGCCGTAGGGGGTGCCGTACAGCTCGCCGTCGAAGGTGGCGTAGCCGAGCCAGTCCTCGCCCCAGCCCTCCTCGGCGTTGGCGCGGACCCCGTCGGCGACGGGCACCGCGTAGCCGTCGTCGACGACCCGCTGGAGCAGGCCGGGCTGGGGGATGAGGGCGAGGTCGGGGGCGTTGCCGCCCTCCAGGCGGATGGGCAGCTGGGCCTCGAACTCGCCGCTGCCCTCGTGCTGGATGTCGATGCCGGTGCACGCTTCGAAGTCGGCCCAGGAGCGGTCCATCCGCTCGGCCTCCTCGTCGCGGATGGAGGAGTAGATGCTGACGGTCCCCTCCACGTCCGACCACGCCTCGAAGGGGGCGCAGTCGACGTCGGCGGCGTCCGTGCCGCCCCCGCCGCCTTCACCGCTCAGGTAGGAGCAGCCCGTGGCGAGGAGGACGGCGCTCCCCGCCGCGGCGACCAGCGCCAGGTGACGGCGGTTCCCGGATTCTGTTCTCGGCATGGTTCTCCCTTGTGCGAGGGGACATGTGACTCGGGGCACGTTGAAACATGATGCAATCCGCATTGCATGAAAATGTCTACAAAATCCGCAAATACTTTCGTAACGATGCCGAAACGCCCTGGTCACCGCCCATGACCCGACGTTCTCCCGGGGGTGCGGCACACCGGGGCCGCGCGCTCCCGCGTCCGGGCCCCCGCGCCGTAAATTGGGGACATGTCCAACGCACCGCAGGTCCCCGAGCACGACGGCCCCGAGCTGCACGTCGCCCTCATCGGCTACGGCAAGGGGGGTGAGGTCTTCCACGCCCCGGTCATCGAGGCGGTCCCCGGACTGCGCCTGTCCGCCGTGGTGACCGGGAACCCCGAGCGCGCCCGCACGGTCCGCGAGCGCCACCCGGACGCCACCGTGTACCCGACCGTCGCCGACCTGTGGGCCGACGCCGGGCGCTACGAGATCGCCGTCGTCACCACCCCCAACGACACCCACGCCCCGCTGGCCCGGGCGGCGCTGGAGGCGGGCATGTCCGTGGTGGTGGACAAGCCGTTCGCGCTCACCGCGGGACAGGCCCGCGAGCTCACCGACCTGGCCGAGAAGCTGGGACGGGTGCTCACGGTGTACCAGAACCGCCGGTGGGACGCGGACTTCCTGACCCTGTGGAACCTGGTGGAGGAGGGCGTGCTGGGCCGGGTGCACCGGTTCGAGTCCCGGTTCGAGCGCTGGCGGCCGCGGGCCAAGGGCACCTGGCGCGAGAGCGGCGCGGTGGAGAACGGCGCGGGGCTGCTCTACGACCTGGGCCCGCACCTGATCGACCAGGCGGTGAACCTGTTCGGGCCGGTCTCGTCGGTCTACGCCGAGGTGGACACCCTGCGCGAGGGCGTGCAGGCCGACGACGACGTCTTCCTGTCGCTGCACCACGCCCGGGGCACCCGCTCCCAGCTGTGGATGGGCGCGCTCACCGCCCAGGCCGGCCCGCGCTTCCGGGTGCTGGGCGACGCGGGGGCGTTCACCAGCCACGGCATGGACGGGCAGGAGGCGCGCCTGCTCGCGGGGGAGAGCCCGACCGCCGAGGACTGGGGGGTGCTGCCCGAGTCGGCCTGGGGGCTGCTGGGCGTGGACGGGTCCACCCGGCGGGTGCCCTCGGCCCGGGGCGCCTACCCCGAGTTCTACGCGGGCGTGCGCGACGCGGTGGGGGAGGGCGAGCCGCTGCCGGTGGACCCGCACGAGGTGATCCACGGCCTGGAGGTCATCGAGGCCGCCCGGCGCAGCGCCCGCACGGGCACGGTCGCCGCGCTCCCGGGGCGCTAGGGGGCGTCCGGCGGATCGTTCCGGGTCGCGGAGACCGCGTCGCGGGTGAACCGCACCAGGTGGTCCCGCAGCCGCTCCGGGTCGGGCCCGGAACCGCCCCCGCCGAGCACCAGGCGGGCCAGCTGCGGGGTGATCTGCGGCCACGCGGCCATTCCGATGAGGGTCAGCAGGATCAGCCGCACCTCGGCCTCGGGCACCCCGCCGCCCAGGGCCTCGGAGAGGGAGGCGGTCTTGGCCTCGTAGAGGCGGGCGCGCTCCTCCTCTCCGGGCAGGGGCGAGTCCCCGTAGTGCAGGGCCTCCCAAAGGAAGAGGCGCAGCAGCTCGGGGCGGGCGCGGTGGTAGTCGAAGACGCGCGCGACGTACTCGCCGGGGTCGGCGTCGTCGGTGAGGGTCACGGCGCGGGAGAGCTCGTCCAGGGCGTCCCCGACCACGTGGCGGAAGAGCTGCTCCTTGTCGCCGAAGTGGGCGTAGATGCGCTGCTTGTTGACCCCGGCGCGCTCGGCGATCCGGTCCACCCGGGCCCCGGCGATGCCGTGTGCGGCGAATTCCTCGCGCGCCGCCCGGAGGAGGAGGGCGCGGGTGTTCTCGGTGCGGTCGGCGTTGCGCATCCCCCGATCGTAGGACACCACCAACCGGTTGGTTTCTCGACTGTTGACAACCAACCAGTTGGTTTTTGATGATGGTGCCATGCCCTCACCACAGACCACCGACAGGACCGCCCGAGGCCCGGGAGCGTCCGCGCACCCGCTCGCCGTCCCGGCCCTGGCCGTCACCGGCGTCCTGGTCGTCGGCCAGCTCTACGCGGTCCTCCCCGTCCTGGGACCCGTCGCCGCCGACTGGGATACGGACCGCTCCACCGCGGCCTGGGCGGTGACCGCGTTCGCCGTCGCCTACGCCGCCGGCTTCCTCGCCTGGGGACCGGCCGCCGACCGCTACGGACCGCGCCGGGTGATCCTCCTGGGAGCCCCTGTCACGGCCCTGCTGACGGCCGCTCTCCCGCTGGCCCCCGACGCCGTCTCCGGCCTGGCCCTGCGGGCGCTCCAGGGGCTCGCGGCGGCCTCCTTCGCCCCCGCCGCCTTCGGGTACGTCGCGGCCCGCGTCCCGGCGCACCGCCGGGTCACCGCCATCACCTGGCTCACCAGCTCCTTCCTCGCCTCCGCCGTCATCGGACAGCTCGCCGCCCAGGCGGTCGGCCAGGCCGCGGGCTGGCGCTGGGTGTTCTTCGCCGGCGCGCTCTGCCTGGCCGCGGCGGCGCTGCTCCTGCGGTTCGCGCTGGCCCCCGACGAGGCGCCCGCCGACACCGCCGCCGGAGCCCCCGGCGGCATCCCCGCCCTGCTGCGCACCCCGGGGCTGCCCGTCCTCTACGGCGCCACCGCCACGGTGCTGCTCGGCCTCGTCGCCGTGTACGGCGGGCTGGAACTCGCCGGTCCGGACGGCCCCGCCCCGGACCCGGACGCGCTCCTGGCCCTGCGCGCGGGCGCGCTGCCCGCCATGTTCGCGGTCCCCCTGCTCTCCGGCGTCCTGGCCCGGTCCGCCCCCGAGGCCAGGATCTGCGCCTCCCTGGCCGGGGCGGCGCTCACCGCCGCCCTGCTCGCCCCGTTCGCCGACGCGGGCCCCCTCGCCGCGGGCGTTCTCCTGGCGCTCCTCGCCGGGTGCGTCGCCGTCGCGGCCCCCGCCCTGGTCCAGGCCGTCGGGGCGCGGGCCGGGCGGGCCCGGGCCACCGCCACCGCCCTGTACACCTTCGCGCTGTTCGTCGGGGCGGGCGCGGGACCGCAACTCGCCGCGGCCCTGTCCGGGCGGGGCTTCACCGCCGTCGCGCTGGGCGCGGCCGCGGTCCTCGCCCTGGGCTGCGCCCTCTCCCTGGTGCTCCTGCGCCGCCCGCGGCGGGGGGAGTGAGCCCTTCCGCCGGTGCCGTTCGGCCCCGCGCACGCCCGTACGGGCCTATGTTGGAGGGAGGTTACCCGAGCGTTTCGCCGAAGGAGACTCCCGTGGCCCAGGTCCTCGTGGTCGCAGACGACCTCACCGGTGCCAATGCGACCGGGGCCCGGTTCGCGCGCACCGGGATGCGGGTGGCCACCGTGACCCCCGAGCACGTCAGCCGGGTCGCGGGGGACTACGACGTGGTGGTCGCCAACCTCGACAGCCGGCACGTCCCCGCCGAGCAGGCGGTCGACCTGATCGCCGACGTGGTGGAGGCGGTCTGGCCGGTGGGCCTGGTGGTCAAGCGGACCGACTCGACCCTGCGCGGCAACGTCGGCGCGGAGCTGGAGGCCGCCTACCGGGAGGTGCGCGAGCGGGTGCCCGCGGGGACCCGGGTGCGGGTGCTGCTCGCCCCGGCCTTCCCGGGGAGCGGGCGCACCACCGAGAACGGCGTCCAGCTCCTCAACGGGGTCCCCCTCCAGGACACCGAGCTCGCCCACGACCCGCTGCACCCGATGACCACCGGTGCGGTCGCCGACATCGTGGCCGCCCAGTCCGGCCTGGCCGTCCGGCACGTCCCGGTCCGCCAGGTCACCCAGAGCATGCTCACCGCCGAACTGCTGGCGGGGGACGAGCCGGTGGTGCTGTGCGACGCCACCAGCGAGCAGCACCTCACCGACATCGCCGAGGCCGCCGCGGCCGCCCACCACGACGACGGCACCGTGTGGGTCTCGGTCGACCCGGGGCCCACGGGGGCGCTGCTCGCCTACGCCCTGCGGCTGCGCGGCCAGGCGGGCACCCGCGGGCCCCTGCTGGGGGTGGTGGCCAGCACCACCGACCTGACCCGGCGGCAGCTGGCGACGGTGGCGCGCACCGGCGCGGTCCGCTTCGTGGACCTGGACGCGGTGGCCTTCGCCGATCCCGGCGGGGACCACTCCGACGAGGTCGCGACGGAGCTGACGGAGAAGCTGCTGGCGTCGGGCTTCCCGGACGTGTGCGTGCTGCGGGTGGTCACCACCTCCGAGCGGGTGCGCGCGCTGCCGGGGCGGGTCAGGGCCGAGCTGCCGGTCCGCATCGCCCGGCTGGTCGCGGACACCGTCCAGGAGATCGCCGACAGCACGGGCGCGCACGCCCTGCCCAGCGGGCTGTACCTGACGGGCGGGGACCTGGTCTCGGGGCTGTTCGACGAGCTGGGCGTGCACGCCTTCGACGTGGGCGGCGAGGTGGTCCCCCTGGCGGTCCACGGCCACATCACGGGCGGCCCGCTCGACGGGACGCCGGTGGTGGCCAAGGGCGGCCTGGTGGGCGACGACATCACCCTGGTCGAGTGCCTGGCCAAGCTGCGGCGCGCCGTCCAGGCGCGGCTGCACCAGGTCCACTCGGAGGTCTCCGAGCACGTGGTCCCCACCCTCGTCCACGACCCGGCCTGACCGCCCGGCCGCGCGGCCGCGCGGCCGCGGCCTCCGGCGGGCGGCGGCCCCGGAGCGGCCCGGGAGCGCCGCCCGCCGACGCGGTCAGCGGGCCGGGGATGCGCCCAGGTGGTTCGCGGCCAGCTTCCCGACGCGGTCGGCCAGGACGTCCGGGAACTCCAACGGCCCCATGTGCCCCGCGCCCGGCACCTCCACGACCTCCGCGCAGTCCTGCACCAGGGAGGCGATGTGGTGCGCGTGCCAGGGCGGGGTCATGCGGTCCTCGGCGCCCGCCACGACCACGGTCGGCGCGGAGATCGCGCGGACCGTCGCGTCCAGGTCCAGCCGGTTCATCATGTCGCCCCAGCGGCCGCGCGCGACCGGGTTGCAGGCGTGCACCATGCGCGCGCACAGCCGCACCATGCGCGGGTCGGCCCCCGGGCTCATCGCGATGAACTTCAGCGCGGCCGTGGTCGCCGGGTTGCGCGGGCCCAGCGGCAACGGGGCCCGCAGCGTGAGCGCGGCCGCCGCCGACCGCCCCAGGGCCCTGGGCAGCGGGATCGCGGTGGTCCTCCCGGTCAGCTGCGTGCACCCGGTGTTGGTGAGCAGCACCGCCGCGGCCTTCTCCCGGAAGACCTCGCGGTCCCCCGCGGCCATGACCGTCATCCCGCCCATGCTGTGCCCCGCCACCACGGCGCGCTCGCCGTCCGGGACGGTCGCCGCCAGCACCGCGCACAGGTCGTCGGCCAGCTTCTCCTCCCCGTACCCGGCCGGGGTCAGCGGCACCGGGGTGCGGCCGTGCCCGCGCTGGTCGTACAGCACCACCCGCAGGTCCTCGTCGAGCAGCCGGACCACGGGCCCCCAGGAGGCCAGCGACGTCGCCCAGCAGTGGGAGAACACCACGGTCGGCCCGCTCGCCGGGCCGCGCACCTCCACGTGCAGTTCCGTGCCGTCGTCGGAGACCACCCGCGTCTCGCGGGCCGGGCCCAGGTGTCGGATCGCCATCGGGATACCTCTCGTTCGGGGGTTCAGTCGAGCAGGTCGCTCAGGTCGATCTGCGGGACCGGGTAGGGCGGGGTGCCCGAGCCGCTCACCGGGTGCCCGCCCCACAGGTTGGGCTCGGCCAGGGCCGCCACCCCCTCGTGCCCGTCCGGGGTGCGGATCAGGACGGTGCGAACCCCGCTCTCGTAGGCCGCGGTGACCTCCGGGGAGGGCGACAGCCGCCCCGACCACCGGTAGTCGCCGGTGAGGGGGGAGAAGTGCCCGGCCACGTGGCACTGCGCGGTGATCGGCTCGGCCGAGGGCGCGCCGTCACCGCCGAGGGGGACGAGGCTCACCTCGCCCCGGTACTCCTCTTCGTCGTCGTCGAAACCGCTCATCGCATCCTCCTTCGCTCAGGCGGCCGCGCGGGCGCCGCGGTCGACCCTCAGGTCGTAGTTGTGCGGGTCGAACCAGCGGGTGCGCAGCGCGAAGTCCCAGGTGAAGGTGGGCCACAGGGTGGTGTTGCGCCCCTCCTCGTTGAGGTACCAGCTGTCGCAGCCGCCGGTCACCCAGACGGTGCCCTCCATGCTCCTGGCGACCATCTCGTTGTAGGAGCGCTGCGCCTCCGGGCGCACCTCCAGCCGGTCCAGCCCCTGGCGGCACAGGTACTTGAGCGCCTGGAGGGTGTACCGGATCTGGGCCTCGATCATGAAGACCTGCGAGGTGTGGCCCAGCCCCGTGTTGGGGCCGGCCAGGATGAACGCGTTCGGGAACCCCGCGACCGTGGTGCCGCGGAACGCCTGCACGTTGCTCCCCCAGTGGTCGGCCAGGGACCGCCCCTCGGAGTTGAAGATCCGGTGGGCGACCGGGGGGTCGGTCACGTGGAAGCCGGTGCCCAGGATGATCGTGTCCACCCTGTGCTCGGTCTCCCGCCCCGCGGCGTCCCTGGTGACGACCGAGTCCGGGCGGATCTCCGCGATCCCGTCGGTGACCACGTCCACATTGGGCTGCGCCAGCGCGGGGTAGTAGTCGTTGGACATCAGGATGCGCTTGCACCCGGCGCGGAAGTCCGGGGTGACCTTGGCACGCAGCCCGGGGTCCTTGATGCTGCGGGCGATGTTGGCCCGGCCCAGCCGCTCCACGACCGACAGCAGCCGGGGGTTCTTGGCGAAGCCGAGGATGTAGGTCTCCCGCCCCCAGTAGATGCTCTTGCGGGCGATCTGCTGGGTGAGGGGCAGGTTCCGGTACAGCCAGCTCTCGGCCCTGGTGATGTCGCGGTCGTGCCGGAACATCACCCAGGGCGCGGTGCGCTGGAACAGCGACAGCCGCCCGACCTCGGGCTGGATCCGCGGCACGAACTGGATGGCGGAGGCGCCGGTGCCGATCACGGCCACCCTGCGGCCGGTGAGGTCGTGGCCGTGGTCCCAGTCGGCCGAGTGGAACATCCGGCCCTCGAACGTGTCGATCCCCTTGATGTCCGGCAGGGCCGGGTCGGCGAGGGGGCCGGCGCCGCTGACCAGGAACTGGGCGGTGAACGGCCCCCGGGAGGTCTCGATCCGCCAGCGGTTGCCCGCGGGGTCCCAGTGGGCGGAGAGCACCTCGTGGCCGTAGCGCACGTGCCTGTGGATCCCGTACTCCCCGGCGACCCGCTTGATGTAGGCGAAGATCTCGGGCTGGGGGGAGAAGGTCCGGCTCCAGGCGGGGTTGGGCGCGAAGGAGAAGGAGTACAGGTGCGAGGGGACGTCGCAGGCCGCACCCGGGTAGGAGTTGTCGCGCCAGGTGCCGCCGACGTCGTCGGCCCGCTCCAGGACCACGAAGTCCCTCGGGTCCCGCAGCCCTGCCTGCTTGAGCCGGACGGCCATGCCGAGCCCGGCGAACCCGGACCCGATGATGGCCACCCGGAAGTGCGGTGGTGCGTCGGTCACTGTCGATCCCTTCGTGCGACCGGCCCGCGCGAGGGGTCCGCTGCGGGCCGGGGGGTGTGGTCCCCCGGGGGCGTGGCGCGTTACGCCCCCGGGGGAGTGCCGCCCCGGAGGGAGGTGGCGCGTTCCGCCCTCCGGGGAGCCGACTCCCGGGAGCGTGGCGCGTACGCCCCCGGGAGGCCGGGTCCGCCGTCGGAAGGCGTGGCGCGTTCGCCTTCCGACGGCGGGGTCTGGGGTGGGCGCCGGGGCGCCCGGGGAGGTCAGCGGCCCAGCAGGCCGGCCTTCTTCCAGAAGTAGCGGCCCAGGCCGGTGATGGCCCCGGCGGTGTCGAGCGTGCCGACGACCTTGCGGGCCGCCCAGGTCTTGGTGTCGGTCCAGTGCGGGTTGGCGTGCGCGGCCCTGTAGGCCTCGCGGGGGTCCAGCCCGACCTGCTCGTAGACCTTGGGGTTGATCAGGCGGGTCGCCGAGTAGTAGGTGACCAGGCCCAGCACGACCTTGCTGTAGGCCTTGTTGAGGGTGCCGCGCCGGACCCAGTCGCGCTGGAACTCCTCGCGGGCGTAGCGCATGTGCCGCGCCTCCTCGGTCACGTGGATGCGCGCGACCGAGCGGACCAGGGGCAGGATCTGCTCGTCCGGGATCGCCTCCCGCTGGAGCTGGTCCAGGACCTCCTCGACGAACAGGGCGCCGGCGAAGATCAGCGGGCCGTGGGCGATCGCCTTGAAGAGGCGGCCCAGGTGGTAGGCGACCGGGTCGAGCCGGTGGGTGTGCCAGCCGAGCTTCTCCACCATCTTCGCGAACATGACCGTGTGGCGGCACTCGTCGGCGATCTCGGTGTAGGCGTACTGGACGTGCAGCGTGGTGGGGTCGTTGCGGTACGCGTGCCGCACCAGCATCTGCATGAGGATGGTCTCGAACCAGATGCCGATGGTCGCGACGCTGGCGACCTCCAGGCGGCTGAGCTCCTTGCGCTTCTCCTCGCTCAGGGAGTCCCACAGCGGGGTCCCGTAGATGGAGATCCGCTCGGGGCGGATGGCCCACATGTCGGGGTCGACCGGGGCGTCCCAGTCGATCTCGACCAGCGGGTCGAAGGAGGCCTTGGCCGATCCGCGCAGGAGGCGCTTGGCGATGTCCTCCCGGTCGGTGATCTTGGGCTTGGCGGTGATCTCTGCGGTCATTCTCGTCCTCCTCAGGACGCCGTCGGCTGGGGTACGGGGCTGCCGTGACGTGCGTGGAGTCCCCGGGCGATCTCCGCGTCGGCGAAGGCGCCGCCGGCGAGGAGCAGACCGATCCGCAAGTCGACGATCTGCTCCGTGGTGCCGGGGAAGTGCCGGAACAGGTGCAGTCCGGCGGTTCCGAGCGCGGTGGAGGCCACGTCGCGCGGTGCGTGCCTGGCCCCGGCGGCCCGGACCACGGCCATGACGGTGTCGCGTTCGGTCTCGGCGGGGACGAGGCCGTCGAGCGCGACGCCGGTGGCACGGGAGCTGTTGTGGATCGGGGTGTCCACGTAGCCGGGGTAGACGGTGGTGACCCCGATGTGGGAGCCGTACTCGGCGCGCAGGCAGTCCGCGTAGGCGGTGACGGCGCGCTTGGACACCGTGTAGGCGCCGGCGAACGGCAACTGGAGGTTGGCGAGCAGGGACGCGGTGATGACGACGCGGCCGCGGCTGCGGAGGAGGGCGGGCACGGCGGCCGCGGTGACCCGCCAGGTGCCCAGCAGGTTGACCTCCAGGGCCTGGTGGACGTGGACGTCCGGGGCCTGGCCGACGTCGACGGCCGGGCCGACGCCCGCGTAGTGGATGAGCAGGTCCAGCCGGCCGTCGAGGCGTTCGAGGGCCTCGGCGATGCCCTGGCGCACCTGCTCGTCGTCGGTGATGTCGCAGCCGATGACGCCGGGGGCGGGCTTGCGGTCGATGCCGATGACGTTCACGCCGAGGTGCCGCAGGACGGCCACCGTGGCGCTGCCGAAGGCCCCGGAGGCGCCGGTGACGATGGCGTTCAGGCCTGGCAGCCTGCGCAGATGGCGCGGCAAGGGGGTCGTCATGTGATCTCCTCCACAGTCATTGCCGGAACGTTACAACGAGCATTGTCACAATGCAATGGGGTGAAGCCGGAAATTTACTCGCGAGTAGGTTCACCGTCCGTCGCCCCCGGTGTGCGTGGCGTGCCGGAGGTCGGGGTGTCGTGGTGGAGGGTTTCGGGTGGCCGAGAAGAGGGATTGGGGAAGTCCTCGCGTGGCCGAAGGAACGCGGTGTGCTGCGGAACCGCGATCCGATCCGGCGGAGGGATGTTCCCCCTCGGGGTGGATGTGCGGGTTCTTGCACTCGTGTCGCAAACCTGACAACGTCTGTTGTCATGGTCGTTAGCGCCCGCACCGGGAAGATACTGACAAGTAACGTTCGAGGGTGTCTCTAGGCTGGAGCCATGGCCGAATACCGTATAGACGAACTCGCCCGGCTGGCCGATACGACGGTGCGCAACGTCCGGGTGTACCAGGACCGGGGGCTGCTCGCCCCGCCCCGCCGTGAGGGCCGCGTGGGCATCTACTCCGAGGCGCACCTGGCACGTCTGCGGCTGATCGGCCAGCTGCTGCGGCGCGGGTACACCTTCGCCAACATCGGCGAGATGTTCCAGGTCTGGGAGCGCGGCGGCGACCTCTCCGACATCCTCGGCTTCGAGTCGGCGATCGGCGACGCCTGGAGCGACGAGATCGCCGACTACCTCACCCTGGGCGACCTGCGCGAACTGTTCGGCAAGGGGGTGAACCCCAAGACCATAAAGCGCGCACTGGACCTGGGGGTGATCGAGCGCGACGGCCTGCGCTTCCGGGTGCCCAGCCCCCGCCTGCTGCACGCCGGCGTCGAGCTGGTGCGCATGGGCATGACCGTGGGCTCCGTGCTCGACATCGCCGAGAACCTGCGCGACAAGATCGGCCACGTCGCCGAGCACATGACGCGCCTGGTCGCCGACCACATCATCGCCGAGTACGCCCCCGGCACGGTGCTGCGCACCGAGGACCCGGCCGAGGTCGCCGAGGTCATCCGCAAGGTCCGCCCCCTGGCCCAGCAGGCCGTGGACGCGGTGCTGGCCCAGGAGATGGCCGTCCAGCTCACCAACGTCATGGGCGAGCACTTCGCCGACGCCATGGAGCTGCTCAACAACGAGCGCGACCGGCTCCCCGTCCCCGCCCCCGCCCCCGACGCGCAGGGCTGACCCCCGCCCCGCGCCGACCCCCTCCGCGCAGACCCCGCCGGCCCGGCCGCGGACGCTCCCCGTCCGCGGCCGGGCCCGCACCCTCCTCAGGCCGAGACCGGGATCCAGGGATGCCGCTGGGCCAGGTACGCCCCCCGGACCATCGCCTCCTTGTAGACGGCGGCCGCACGCCCGGTCAGGATCCGTTCGACCGGCGAGTCGTCCGCGCGCACGAACTGGATGAGCCCCCGCCGCCGCCCCAGGCTGAGGCACTGGTTGAAGTAGCGGAACCGCATCGGCCGCACCGGCCGCCCCGCCAGGCGCGCGGCCATCGACCGCACGGCGTGCTGCGCCCCCGGGATGCCCGTGGCGCAGGCCATGCGCAGCTCCCGGCCGTCGGACCGGCGGGCGGCGGCCGCGTCCCCGACCCCGTAGACCTCGGGGTGGGAGACCGAGCGGAGCCCCTCGTCCACCACCATCCGCCCGGTCCCGGTGACCTCCAGCCCGGCCGCGCCGGCCAGTTCCGGGACCCGGAACCCGGCCGTCCACACCGTGGTGTCGGCGGGCACGAGCCGCCCGTCGGCGCGCACCGGCCCCTCGGGTGGGACCTCCGCCACCGGGGAGCCCTCGTGGACGCGCACCCCCAGGTCGGCGAGGACGCTCCGCAGGTAGCGGGCGCCCCGGGCGGACAGGTCCGCGCCCGCGGCGCGCCCGGTGACCAGGTGGACTTCCAGCTCCGGGCGGGTCTCGGCGAGTTCGGTGACGGCCTCCAGCCCGGTCAGCCCGCCGCCGACGACGGCCACCGACCGGGCGCCCGCCAGCCGGGCGCGCAACCGGTCCCCGTGGTCGGCCTCGTTGACGGAGTGCAGGTGGTCGGGAAACGGGCCGGGGCCCACCCCCGGCGGGCGCCCGGACCGGCTGCCCAGGGCGTTGACCAGGAGGTCGTAGCCGAGCGGGCCCGCGCCGCGCAGGGACACGGTGCGCCGGTCCGGGTCCAGGGACTCCACCCGGTCCACGACCAGGTCGACCCCGGTGCCCGCGAGCAGGGCGGACAGCGGGCGGGGCGGCAGGGCCTGCCCGCTCGCCCACTGGTGCAGGCGGACGCGTTCCACGAACCGGTCGCGCTCGTTGACCAGGGTCACCCGCACCCCGGGCAGGCGGTCGGCCAGCTTGGCGGCGACCAGGCCGGTGTACCCGGCACCCAGGACGACGACGTGGGTGCTCATCGGCCGCTCCCCGCCGGGAACACCACCAGGGGAGCGGGGTGTCCGGCCGCGACCAGGTGTTCCTTCCACACGGTGCTCACCGTGAAGTGGTTGTCGAACCTCTCCCGGGTGTCCAGGATCCGCTGCGGATCCTCCAGCCCGCGCCGTACCCGGTCGGCGATGCGGAAGTAGTCGAACCGGTCGGTGGCCGGGCTCTTGGCGATCAGGACGTCCGCGGGGGCGTCGGCCGGGGTGGCCCAGGCGTGCACCGCCCCCGCCGGGACCAGGAGCACGTCGCCCGCGGCCAGGGCGACGACCTCCTCGTCGACCAGGACGTCCAGCGCCCCGTCCAGCAGGAAGAAGGTCTCGGGGGCGCGGCGGTGGTAGTGCGGGGGCGGCCCGGCGGTCCCGGGGGACAGGCGGGTGCGCACGGCGTTCAGGGCCGAGCCCGTATGGTGCGCGTCCAGCAGCAGGGTGGTCGTGTCGGCTCCGGCTCCGAGGGTCTCGGCCTCGGCGCCCCGCACCAGCAGGGGGCGGGTGGGAAGGGGCATGGCTCGCTCCTTTTGGTTTGTCGCCTTATAGTAAGCGAATTGATAGTAAGTCAGCTAACTATCAGAGGTCAATAAAATCCCCCCATGAACGATCGCCCCGTAGCCGACGGCCCCGCCGACCCCATGGACACCATCGCCGCGCAGTGGCGGCGTGAGCGCCCCGACCTGGACCTCTCCGCGCTGGGGGTGCTGGGGCGGCTGTCCCGGGCCGCCGCCCTCGTCTCCGAGCGGGTCGACGCCGTCCTGGCCGAGCACGGCCTCCGCGGAGGCGAGTTCGACGTCCTGGCGGCCCTGCGCCGGGCGGGGGAGCCCTACACGCTCATCCCCTCGGAGCTGGCGGACACCCTGATGATGACCCGGGCGGGCATGACCGGGCGGATCGACCGCCTGGAGCGGGCCGGGCTGGTGGAGCGGCGGATCGACCCCGCCGACCGGCGCAGCTTCCTGGTCGCGCTCACCGCCGAGGGCCTGCGGGCGATCGACGGGGTGCTGGCCGACCACGCCGACAACCTGGCGCGGATCACCGGTGTACTGGACCCGGAGACCGCGGACGGGCTCGACCGGGCCCTGCGCCTGATGCTGCGCGGGCTGGAGGGCTCCCCCGGGGCCGGGTGACCCCGGGGGAGGCGCTCAGGAGCCGGCGGCCCGGGCGTCCCCGGCCGACTTCTCCACGGGGGCGGGCTCGACGACGGTCAGCGGTAGCGGGGTGGTGTACCGCAGCTCCGCGAAGGCGCCCGCGGGCACCGCGGGGGAGCGCGGGAACACCGGCTTCACCCGGCGGTAGCCCTCCCCCTGGGCCGGGCGGGCGTCCTCCTCGCCCTTGTTGGGCCACATCGACAGCGCGCGCTCGGCCTGCGCGGTGATCGTCAGCGACGGGTTCACGCCCAGGTTCGCGGTGACCGCCGCCCCGTCCACCACGTGCAGGTCCGGGTACCCGAACAGGCGGTGGTACGGGTCGATGACACCGTTCTCGGCGCTGTCGCCGATCGGGCAGCCGCCCAGGAAGTGCGCGGTCATCGGGATGTTGAAGACGTCGCCGACGGTGCCGCCCGGGTAGCCGTCGATCCGCTCGGCCAGCCGGGTGGCCACGTCCTGCCCCGCCGGGATCCAGGTGGGGTTGGGCTCGCCGTGCCCCTGCCGGGAGGTGAGCTTCTTCCCCCCGCCGAACAGCCCCTTCTTGACCGACGTGGTGAGCGAGTTGTCCAGCGACTGCATCACCAGGCCGATGATGATCCGCTCCGACCAGCGCCGGTTGGAGAAGCTGCGGGCGAACACCACCGGGTGGCGGACCGCCCGGCCCAGGAACCGCGCCCAGCGGGGGACGCGGCCGCCGCCCGGCACCTGGATGGCGGTGAGCAGGCCCATCGCGTTGGAGCCCTTGCCGTAGCGGACCGGTTCGATGTGGGTGTTCTCGTCGGGGTGGATGGAGGAGGTGATGGCCACGCCGTGGGTCAGGTCCTCCCGCCACGGCACGTGGCGGCTCATCGCCCCCACCAGGGCCTCGGAGTTGGTGCGGGTGAGCGTGCCCAGCCGGTCCGACAGCCGGGGCAGCAGCCCGGCGTCCTTCATCCGGTGCAGGAGGGTCTGGGTGTTGTAGGTCCCGGCCGCGACGACGACCTGGCGGGCGGTGAACGTGCGGGCGTTCTCCCGGCGCCGGGGTGCGTCGGTGCGCAGGGCGTCGACGGCGTACCCGCCGTCGGCCAGGGGGCGGATGCGCTCCACCGTGGTCAGGGGGTGCACCTCGGCGCCCCCGCGCTCCGCGAAGTACAGGTAGTTCTCGGTCAGCGTGTTCTTGGCACCGTGCCGGCAGCCGGTCATGCACTCGCCGCACTCCAGGCAGGCCCTGCGCTCCGGTCCGGCCCCGCCGAAGTACGGGTCGCCCACGGACTCGCCCGGGGCGGCCTCGGCCCCCGAACCGTCCTCGCCGTCGCCGAAGCAGACGCCGACCGGGGTCAGCCGGAAGGTGTGGCCCACGCCGATCTCGTCGGCGACCGCCTTGAGGTGGCGGTCGGAGGCGGTGACGGTGGGGTTGGTGCGCACGCCCAGCATGCGCCGGGCCTGGTCGTAGAAGGGCGCCAGCTCCGACTTCCAGTCGGTGATGTGGCGCCACTGCGGGTCCTCGAAGAACGGGTCCAGCGGGTGGTACAGCGTGTTGGCGTAGTTGAGGGAACCGCCGCCGACCCCGGCGCCGGCCAGGATCATCACGTCGCGCAGCAGGTGGATCCGCTGGATGCCGTAGAGCCCGGCCCGCGGAGCCCAGAGGAAGTTCTTCACGTCCCAGGACGAGGACGGCAGGGTCTCGGGGGTGAAACGGCGCCCTGCTTCCAGGACGCCGACACGGTAGCCCTTCTCGGTGAGGCGGAGGGCACTGACCGATCCGCCGAAGCCGGATCCGATCACCACGACGTCGTAGTCGAAGCGGTCGTCCTCGGTCGGTCCGGTGGCCTTGTCGGGGGTGGCGGGGGAGTCCGCGTTGCGCTCTCGGGGCACGTGCTGGTCTCGCTATCAGGTCGGTTGCGGTCGGCCCGAGGTGCGCCGGCCACGGGTCCGCAACATTCTTTGCGCCATCTAGAATTGTGACAATAACTATTGTAATGTTCGTCACTACCGCCGAGTAAGGTGTGTTCCATGTAACACGCGAGGCGTGCATCGGCGCAAGTTCCTCTCCCCCACGCCGCCTCCCGGGGCGGCGGACCACTGGAGGTTTCCATGCCCAAGGCTTCCGAGGAGACGCCTGAGGTGTCCCAGGACGCGCCTGAGCAGCACGAAGGCCCGCGTGGCACCCGCTGGCGCCGCTTCGCCCTCGTGGCGGTGCCCGGCTTCGCCGCCGCGGCCGTGCTCGGCGGGATGACCACGCAGGGCCTGCTCGCCGCCTCGTTCGCCGTCTCCGGCGACAGCTTCAAGCTCTCCGCCGACAGCCTGGTCGGCAACGGCTTCACCCAGTACGGCGACGTCGCCACCTCCGTGGACGGCACCGGGCGCCCGGTGGGCCTGTCGGCGATCAACACCGCCGAGATCGACAATCTCTGCCTGTCCTCGCTCTGGGACCTGCCGATCGGCGAGGCCACCCTGGTCATCACCGCGGGGGAGGCCACCCCGGTCGAGGGCACCAACCTGGTCATCGACATCGAGCAGCTCCAGGGCAACGCCGAGTTCGGCGAGATCGAGATCGGCCGGGACGCCAGCACCCTCGACAGGGCCGAGGGCGGCCAGGGCCCCGCGGGCGGCTTCGGCCTCCAGTCCGAGAGCATCACGATCTCCGACATGGAACTGACCACCTGGGCCGTCACCTCCGGCTCCCTGCGCCTGTCCGGGCTGGGGCTGGCGGTCAAGCCCGGAAACCACGAGTGCTTCTGATCCCATGACCCGTGCACTGACCCTCCTGCGCTCGGGATGGGGACGGTTCCGCGAGTGGCGGCACGGCCGCCCGTTCTGGGGCGGCGTCATCCTCATCGCGGCCGGGGTCGAGCTGCTGGTCGCCCCGGCCGCCCAGACCCTCGTCCTCCCGATCGACCTGATCATCTACGCCGGCATCGCCGGCGTCTCCGGCACCCTCATCGCGGCGCTCTTGATCGTGCTCGGCGTGCTGAGCTGGCTCCAGCCGGCCCAGAACACGTTCTTCGGAGTGGTCGGGGTCCTGCTCGCCCTGGTGACCTTCGTGACCTCCAACTTCGGCGGGTTCGTCATCGGCATGCTGCTCGGCATCGTCGGCGGGTCGCTCGTGTTCGCGTGGGGTCCCAGGACCCGTGGGGGGCCCCCCCGGGGCCCCCCCCGCGGGGGGGGGGGGTAATCAAAACAACAAAAAAAAAACAA
>NZ_JBEXTT010000028.1:0-83381 GCF_040614155.1 Nocardiopsis sp. NPDC006139 | reverse complement strand
CGGTTGCGTCGGCGCGCTTCGCCGTTGGCGGGGGTGTGGGGGCCCCGTGGTCCCGTCGGCGGCCGCCGACGGCACCGGGGCGGGTCAGGGGGCGAAGGAGTCCAGGGCGGCCGCGCGCATGTCCTCGTACCCGGCCCAGTCCCCTTCGAGGCCGGCCCAGGCGACGGTGTAGTACACGCCGGGGGAGACCGTGATGTTGCGGGCCAGGACGCGGCGCTGCTGCCCGTCGCCGGTCCAGCCGAACTCCCAGTCGGCGGCCGACTGGAAGGGGGTGCGGTCGGTGACGTCCTCGACCAGGATCCGCCGGTAGTCCGGCAGCCGCCCGGAGTCGATCACCCCCTGCTCCTGGTCGAGCACGTGCTGGTACTCGTCCTCGGTGGGGTGCTCGGCGCTGTCGATCTGGAGGTAGGTGGCGTCGGTGGGGGAGTCGTAGAAGACGCTGGTGCCGTCGACCCGGCGGATCCACCCGTCGGGCACCAGGACGGAGAAGCCGTTCTCGGGGTCCGGTGTCCAGGTCATGCCGCTGTGGGCGGGCTCCTGCGGCTCCTCCTGCGTCTGCCCGGTCCCGGGGGTGGCGTCGGCGGCGGTGGTGTCGGCGGCGTCCGCGTCGTCGGAGGGCGCGCCGTCGCCGGGGCCGGTGCCGGACAGGGCGGTCCCGGTGGGGGCGCCCCAGGGGTCGACCACCACCAGGACGGCGGCCCCGGCGACGACCAGGGCCAGGCCCAGGGTCAGGACCACCACCGGCCAGGAGAGGCGGCCGCGCGGGGCGGGCCGGTCCGCGCGGGGCCGGGGGTGCCCGTCGGGGGCGCCCGGGGGCGGGGGCTGGACCGGGAGGGTGGGGGCGGTGCGGGGCGGGATGAAGGAGCCGGTGAGGGCGACCTGCCGGGTGGTGCCGGCCGCTGCGGGGCCGGGCTGCGGCGGGGGGCCGACAGGGGCCGGCGGTGCGGCCGGCGCCTGGGGTCCGGTGCCGGGCGGGGGGACCTGCGGTGCCGCCGCAGGGGCGGGGGCCGCGGCCGCGGGGGCCCGGGGGGTGGGCGCGGGGGCCGTGCCGGCCTCCAGCAGCGCCCGGCAGCGCCGGGCGTCCAGGCGCCGCTGCGGGTCCTTGGCCAGCAGTCCGTGCACCGCCTCGCGCAGCGGCCCCGGGGCCAGCCGTTCCGGCGGTTCCTGGTGGAGGATGGCGTTGAGGGTCGCCGGGACCCCTTCGCGGCGGAACGGGGACATCCCCGTGGCCGCGAGGTACAGGGTCGCCCCCAGCGACCACAGGTCGCCCGCGGGGGTGGCCGGTCCCGACGAGAGGCGTTCGGGGGGCAGGTAGGCGGGCGACCCCATGATCCCGGCGGTCTGGGTGACGGCCGTGGTGTCGGCGATCGTCGCGATGCCGAAGTCGGTGAGCACCACCCGTCCGCTGTCGGTCACCATGACGTTCTCGGGTTTGACGTCCCGGTGCGTGATGCCCTGCCGGTGCGCGGTGTCCAGGGCGCTGAGCAGGTCCAGGCCCCACCGGGCGACCTCGTGGGCGGGGCGGACGCCCTCCCGGCGGACCAGTTCGTACAGGGAGCACCCGGTGAGGAACTCCATGACGATCCAGGGGCGGCCGTCCTCTTCGAAGACGTCGTGGACGGTGACGATGTTGGGGTGCGACCCCATGGCGGCGGCCTGGGCCTCGCGGCGGGCGCGGGCGGCGGCGCGGGCCCGCTCCTCCTCGCTCAGCCCGGGGCCGAACAGGATCTCCTTGACGGCGACGGTGCGGTTGAGGTCGTCGTCGTGGGCCTTCCAGACCCGTCCCATCCCCCCGCGGCCGAGTTCGGCGGTGAGGCGGTAGCGCTCGCGCAGCAGGCGCTCGGGTTCGGTCTCGGACCCCATCGGGCTCCCTCGGGTGCGGGCCGTCGTGTACGGAAAAGGCGCGCACGGGGGGCGGCCAGGGCACGATTGTAGTGATGTGCGCACCCGCCCCGGACCGCCCGCGGGGCGGGGCCTTCGCCCGTCGGCGGGTGCGCACCGGCCTGAGCTGGGAGGGCCGGGGCGCCGACGGGGGCGGGAATGGGGGACGCCACGTCCGACACGCATGGTTTCGCCCGTACGTGGTAAAAAGTTAGGTGTGCCGAACTTCAGAGATTGGAACCCTTCACCGCGCTGGGCCGCCGCTCCGCTCGTCCTCGCCCTGGCCCTGACCGCCTGCTCCTCCTCCGCGGGCTCCTCCGCCGGCGCCGACGACGGGCGCCCCCTGGTCCTGACCACGTTCACGGTCCTGGCCGACATGGTCGAGAACGTCGCCGGCGACCGCGTCCGGGTCGCCTCCCTGACCCGCCCCGGCGCCGAGATCCACGGCTACGAGCCCGTCCCCGACGACCTCGTCCGCGGACAGGACGCCGACCTGATCCTGGAGAACGGCCTGGGCCTGGAGGCCTGGTTCGCCCGGTTCACCGAACGGGTGGACGCCCCCACCGCCGTGCTCTCCGAGGGCGTGGAGACCATCCCCATCTCCTCCGGCGACTACGAGGGCGAGCCCAACCCGCACGCCTGGATGTCCCCCGACAACGCCCTGGTCTACGTCGACAACATCCGCGACGCCCTGATCGGGCTGGACCCCGAGGGCGAGGCCGGGTACACGGCCGCCGCCGAGGCCTACAAGGCCGAGATCACCGAGGTCGGCGACTACCTGGAGGAGGAGCTGGGCTCCGTCCCCGAGCCCGCCCGCGCCCTGGTCACCTGCGAGGGCGCCTTCTCCTACCTGGCCCGCGACGCCGGGCTCGCCGAGATGTACCTGTGGCCGGTCAACGCCGAGAGCGAGGCCACCCCGCAGCGCATCGCGGAGGTCACCCGGTACGTCGAGGACAACGGGGTGCCCGCGGTGTTCTGCGAGAGCACCGTCAACGACGGCACCCAGCGCTCGGTCGCCCGGGCGACCGGGGCCGAGCTCGCCGGACCCCTGTACGTCGACTCCCTGTCGGAGGGGGGCGGCCCCGTGCCCACCTATCTGGACCTGCTGCGCCACGACGCCGAGGCCATCGTGGCCGGGCTCGCCGGGGGGCGGCCGTGAGCGCCGCGGCGCCCCCGGCGCCCGCCGTGGAGGTCGTGGACGCCACCGTCCACTACGGCGACGTGCTCGCCCTGGACGGGGTGTCCCTGTCGGTGGGGCCGGGCCGGATCTGCGGGCTGCTGGGCACCAACGGCTCGGGCAAGTCCACCCTGTTCAAGACCGTCCTGGGGCTGGTGCGCGCCGACCGCGGCCGGGTGCGGCTGCTGGGCCTGGACGGCGCCACCGCCCGCCGCAGGGGGCTGGTGGGGTACGTGCCCCAGACCGAGCAGGTCGACTGGGACTTCCCGGTGAGCGTGCGCGAGGTGGTCATGATGGGCCGCTACGGGCGCATGGGGCCGCGCCGGCGCCCGCGCGCGGCCGACCGCGAGGCGGTGGAGCACGCGCTGGAGCGCACCGACCTGACGGGCCTGGCCGAGCGCCGCATCGGCGCGCTCTCGGGCGGCCAGCGCAAGCGGGCGTTCGTCGCCCGCGCCCTGGCCCAGGGCGCCGACGTGCTGCTGCTGGACGAGCCCTTCGCCGGGGTCGACAAGGGGTCGGAGGCCACCATCACCGCGCTGCTGCGCAGGCTGCGCGACGAGGGCCGCACCCTGCTGCTGTCCACCCACGACCTGGCCCGGGTGCCGGAGCTGTGCGACGAGGCGGTGCTGCTGCAGCGGCGCGTCGTCGCCCGGGGCGCGCCCGAGGAGGTGCTGCGTCCGGAGACCGTCATGGAGGCCTTCGGCGTCCACGTCGAGGAGGAGGGGGAGCGGTGGAGGCGCTGACCGCGGTCGTCGACTGGTTCGCCGTGCCGGTGCAGTTCGACTTCGTCCGCCGGGCGCTGCTGGTGGCCGTGGCGGCCGGGGTGGTGTGCGCGGTGCTCTCGTGCTGGATGACCCTGGTGGGCTGGTCGCTCATGGGGGACGCGGTCTCCCACGCGGTGCTGCCGGGGGTGGTGCTGTCGTACATGTTCGGGCTGCCGTTCGCGCTGGGCGCCCTGGTGTTCGGCACCGGTTCGGTGGCGCTGATCGGGGTGGTCAACCGCACCTCCCGGGTCAAGGAGGACGCGGTCATCGGGGTGGTGTTCACCGCGATGTTCGCGCTGGGGCTGGTGCTGGTGTCGGCGGTGCCCAGCCAGACCGACCTGGGGCACATCCTGTTCGGGAACGTGCTGGGGGTGTCCGACGCCGACATCGCGCAGATCCTGGTGCTGGCGGCGGTGGTGCTGGGCGTGGTGTGGTTCAAGCACCGCGACCTGACGCTGTACGCGTTCGACCGGGTGCACGCCCACGCGGTCGGGATCAACCCGCGCCTGCTGGAGACGCTGCTGCTGGGGCTGCTCGCGGTGACCGTGGTGGTGGCGCTGCAGGCGGTGGGGATCATCCTGGTGGTGGCCATGGTGATCATCCCGGGGGCGACCGCCTACCTGCTCACCGACCGGTTCGAGCGGATGCTGGCGATCTCGGTGGGGGTCGCCGTGGTGGCGGCGGTGGCGGGGGTGTTCGCCAGCTACCACCTGAACGTGTCCACCGGCGGGTCCGTGGTGCTGGCGCAGGCGACGGCGTTCGCGCTGGCCTACCTGTTCTCTCCGCTGCACGGCGTCCTGGGCCGGCGGCGGCGCCGGCCCGCGGGTCAGAGCACGGCCCGGCAGTAGAGGCGGTGTCCCCGGGCGGCCGCGGTGCGGGCCAGGTCGGCGAGCGCTTCGGTGAAGCCGGCCGGGCCCGAGGTGTCGGCGCCGTCCGGGAAGAGGCCGGCCGCCCACGCGGCCGCGGCGCGCTCCCGCTCGGAGGGGGCTGCCGCGGCCAGGGCGTCGCGCAGCCGGTCGGTGAGCGTCATCATCCACATGCCGCCGTGGGCCGGGTCGGTGAGCAGCGCCGCCGCCCGGGGGTCCCGGCCGACCTCGTCGGCCGACAGTCCGGTCAGGGCCGCCTCCAGCCCGCCCAGGTCGACGGCGGGGTCGACCCCCTTGACGGACAGCAGCGGCACGCCGGCCTCGGCGAGGTCGGCCTCCAGCAGGGCGGCGGCCGCGGTGTCGTCAGCGGCGGCGAGGTAGTCGTAGATCGGCATGGAGCCAGTACACCGCATCCCCGCGACGGTCGGCGCCCGCGCCGTGGGCCGGGCGGGCAGGTGCCCGGTTCAGGTGCGGGCGGCGGCGTGGCGGCGGTAGTGGCGGGCGGCGCGGGCCCGGTTGCCGCAGGAGGTGCCGCACCACTGCTGGCGTCCGTGGGCCTGGACGAAGTAGCGCTCGCAGCGCGGGGCGGTGCAGACCCGCAGCCGTTCGCGGTCGGGCCCCTCCAGGAAGGCGATGGCGGCGCGGGCCAGCGCCGCGACGGTGTCCGGGCAGCCCCCGCCCGGGGCGAACTCCACGGTGGGCACGTCCGGTCCCTCCCAGCGCAGCCGGGGCACCACCGCCTGGCGGGCCGCCGCCGCGTTGAGCAGGGCGAGCGCCTCCCGGTCCGGGGGCGGCAGGCGGGTGTCGGCGGGGCCGGGCCGGGCCGTGCCGACCACCCGGGCGAACAGCGTGCGCACCGCCCCGCGCAGGGTCACCACCTGGGCGTGCAGCTCCTCGTCCACCGGCGGTGCCGCGCCCTCGGGCAGCAGGTGGGCCGCGGCGGCCAGCCAGTGCGCGGTCCCCTCGACGCCGTCCAGGTCGTCCGCCACGCCGGAGCCGTCGTGGCGGATCGTCCCGGCCAGTTCGAGTGCCAGTCGGCCGTCCATGATCCCCCGTTCGTTCACCGCAACCCCACTTGCCCGCATCCTTCCCCACGGGCTAGCGTTCTAACGGTTAACACTAACTTATCCGTTAGAACCTCGTCTCCGGTGAACCCGGAAAGGACCCCGATGACTCTTCTTCTCGCGCACATCAGCGACCTGCACCTGGACGGCTCCGAGCGCGCCACCGAGCGCGCCGAGCGCACCGTGGCCTACCTGCGCGACCTGCCGCAGGCCCCGGACGCCCTGCTGGTCACGGGGGACATCGCCGACACCCCCGCGCGCGAGGAGTACGAGGAGGCGGCCCGGCTGCTGGACCTGCCGTTCCCGGTGATCGTGTGCCCGGGCAACCACGACGACCGGGCGGGGCTGCGCACGCACCTGCTGGGGGAGGGGGCGTCGGCGGAGCCGTTCAACCGGGTGCACCACGTGGCGGGGGCGGCGGTGCTGGCCTGCGACTCCACCATTCCGGGCGAGGACGGCGGGCGGCTGGACACGGCCACGCTGGTGTGGATCAACGAGACGCTGAGCGATCTGCCGGCGGACGTCCCGGCGCTGCTGGCCTTCCACCACCCGCCGGTGCGGATGCACCACCCGCTGCCGGACTCGATGCGCCTGGGCAACGCCGACGACCTGGCGGGGCTGCTGCGCGCCCACCCCCGGGTGGCGGGCATCCTGGTGGGCCACATGCACACCGGTGGCGCGACGATGTTCGCGGGGCGGCCGCTGCTGCTGGCGCCGGGGGTGACGTGGACGCTGCGCATGCCCTGGGAGGGCGAGCCGGCCGCCGACCGCACCCAGCCGCCGGGGGTGGCGTTCCACCTGTTGGACGAGGACCAGCGGCTGAGCACGCACTTCCGCGCGGTGATGCGCGCCGGGGCGGAGGTCTGAGCGGGCGGGCGCGCCGTGCGCGCGGGGAGTGGCGCCACGTTTTCGCCGGTCGGGTCATGTCGACGGGGGGCGGGTCGTGTGCGCGGGAGGCGGCGGTGCCGGGGAGCACTTCGGGGCCGCCACGAGTCGGTGGCGGCCCCGTCGGGCGGAAGGTCCCGACCGAACCGGTGGCCGCGCGGGCGCGGCCTGGTCGGAGCGCTTCCCGGTTCGACGGGCCCGGGCAGGTCGGGCCGGGCGCCGTCGGACCCGTTGGGATTCTAGGCGAGTGGGGGGAGTCGCCGGTCCCGGTCAGAGGAGCATGGCGAGCTGGCGGCACTGGGCGACCAGGGTCCCGGTGGAGTCCCAGATCTCCATGTCCTCCTCGTGCAGGCCGCCGGAGACGTGCTTGGTGAAGACGCGGCAGGCCAGCCAGCCGGGGGCGGGCCGGGCGCGCACGTGGACGCTCAGCTCGACGGTGATGGTCGTGAACTCTCCGATGTCCAGGACGGCGGGCGGGGCGAAGTCGACCATGGCGGGCAGTGCGTGCACGTCGGGTTCGCGGCCGTCGGCGAAGCGCATCCAGAACTCGGCGTGGGGGCGGCCGTCCTTCTTGCCGTCCAGCCAGCCGGGGCGGGTGGGGTAGCGGTACTCGACGCTGTGGGCGATGCCGAGCCCGTCGGGCTTGTCCGCGAACTCGTCGGGGACGGGGCAGTCCCCGGGCGCGGGCAGGTCGGGCGGGGTGTCCAGGGTCAGCACCCGGGCGGCGGGGTTCGGGGTGAGGTCGCCGTAGGTGGCGGTGGCGCGGATGACCTCCTTGCCGTTCTGCTCCAGGACCACCTGGCCGGTGGCGGTGCGGCGGCCCTCGCGGATCACCTCGGTGCGGGCGGTGGCCGGGCCCGGCGCGGCGGGGCGCAGGAAGAACGCGGAGACGGCCAGCGGGTCGGGCTGGCCGAGGTTCTGGCGCAGGGCGTTGAGGGCGGTGCCCAGGACGTACCCGCCGTTGGGGTGGGAGGTGAAGGTGGTCCAGGCGTCGGTGAGGGTGGCTGCGAACTCGCCGTCGGCCAGTTTCTCCACGCGGGTGTCGCGGTCGAACCGGTACTGCTCGGTGATGGGGTCAGGGCTCATGCCGCAATGTTACCGACGAGTAGGAACCGGTCGGGGGTACGGGCGCTAAACGGGTTGACCCTGACGCGGCGTCAGGGCCTAGCGTCGAAGACACCGGGAACACCCCCGTCACCTGCGCGGACACAAGGAGGGCCGATGGGCCGCACCGTGGGCGAGGTCGCCCGCCTGAGCGGGCAGACCGTGCGCACCCTGCACCACTACGACCGGATCGGGCTGCTCGTCCCGGCCGAGCGCACCCCCTCCGGCTACCGCAGCTACAGCGACGGGGACCTGGAGCGGCTGCGCCGCATCCTCACCTACCGGGAGCTGGGCTTCGGCCTGGAGGAGATCGCCGGGATCCTCGACGACCCCGCCGCCGACACCCGCTCCCACCTGCTGCGCCAGCACGGGCTGGTGACCGAACGCATCGAACGCCTGCGCGCCCTGGCGCGCAGCCTGGAACTCCTGCTGGAGGCCGACACCATGGAACTGAACATCACCCCCGAGGAACGCCTGGAGCTCTTCGGCGACTTCGACGTGGAGTCCCACTCCGCCGAGGCCGAACGGCGCTGGGGCGGCTGCGAGGCCTACGCGCAGTCCCAGCGCAAGGTGGGCTCCTACACCAAGGAGGACTGGCAGCGGAACCAGGCCGAGGCCGCCGAGATCTACCGGGCCCTGGCCGACGCGATGGCCGAGGGGGCGCCCGCCGACGGCGAGCGGGCCATGGACCTGGCCGAGCGCCACCGCGAGCACATCACCCGCTGGTACTACGACTGCACCACCGAGATCCACCGCGGCCTGGGCGCCCTGTACGTCGACGACGAGCGGTTCACCGCCACCATCGACGCCGGCGCCCCGGGGCTGAGCCTCTACCTGCGCGAGGCCTTCGCCGCCAACGCCGACCGCCGCGAGCGCGCCTGACCGTCCCCGCCCCGGGGGCCCCGGGGCGGGGGACGCGGGCTCAGGGGATGAGGACGATCTTGCCCGAGCCGTGCGCCTCCAGTTCGGCGTGGGCCTGGGCGGCGTTGGCCAGGCTCATCAGGCGGGGCTCGGGCATCACCAGCCGCCCCTGGGCCTGGGCGTCCAGCAGGGTGCGCAGCACCTCGGGGGTCTGCCCCGCCGCGCCGCCGGAGGAGAACCGCACCCCCAGTTCCTGGGCGGCGCCGTCGGCCAGGGTGACGATCCGCTCTGTGGTGCCGCCGCGCAGCGCGATCGCGTCCGGCAGCACCCCGTGCCCGGCGGCGTCCAGCACCGCGTCCACCCCCTGGGGGGCGGCCTCGCGGACCCGGTCGGCCAGCCCTTCGCCGTAGGCGACCGGGATCGCGCCCAGCGCACGCACCCGCTCCAGGTTCGCCTCCCCGGCGGTGCCGACGACGGTCACCCCGTCGGCCACCGCGAACTGCACGGCGATCGCCCCGACCGTTCCGGACGCCCCGTGCACCAGCAGCGTCTCGCCCTTGCGGGGCGCCAGCTCCCGCAGTCCGCGCAGCGCCGCCTCCCCGGCCACCGGCAGCGCCGCGGCCTGCGCCCAGTCCAGTTCCTCGGGCTTGGCCGCGTAGGTCCCCACCAGCGCGTACTCGGCGTATCCGCCGGTCAGCGCCCAGCCCGCCACCGCCTCGCCCACCGCCGTGTCGGTGACGCCCTCGCCCAGGGCGTCGACCGTTCCGGCGACCTCCGAGCCCAGGCCGCGCGGCAGGGTCCCGAACCGCATGGCGCCCGAGCGCACCTTGACGTCGAAGGGGTTGACCCCGGCCGCCTTGACCGCCACCCGTACCTGCCCGCGCCCGGGTTCGGGGCGGTCGGCCTCCTCGACGGTGAGCACCGACGGGGCGCCGTACTCGGCGAAACGGACAGTGTGCATCGGGCGTTCCTCTCGTCCCACGGGTGGTCTAACCTAACGTGCCCGCCCCGCCCCCGTCCCGAACGAGGAGACATGCCCGGACTCCTGGCCGCCGTCGACCGGTTCAACGACGCCCACCCCTGGGACCACAACGCCCACTACCACCGGTGGCTCCTGGAACAGCTCCCGGCGCGCGTGGACCGCGCCCTGGACGTGGGCTGCGGCACCGGCGACCTGGTGCGGGCGCTGGCCGGGCGGGCCGCGGAGGTGGTGGGGGTGGACGCCGACCCGCGTGTGGTGGACCTGGCCCGCGCGGCGACGGGGCGGTGCCCGGGCGTCTCCTTCCGGGTGGCCGACGCCGCCGAGGACCTGCCCGAGGGGCCCTTCGACGTCGTCAGCTGCGTGGCGGTGCTGCACCACCTGCCGTTCGCCCCGGCCCTGGAGCGGATGCGCGACCGGCTCGCCCCGGGCGGGACGCTGCTGGTGCTGGGCGTGCACGAGCCGTCGCAGTTCACCGACCACCTGCTGGGCGCCGCCGCCGTCCCGGCCAACCTCGCCGTGGGCTGGGCGCGCGGGCGCCGCCCGCGCCCGGAGGCGATGACGGCCCGCACCGCGCCGGCCGCCATGACACTGCCCGAGATCGCCCGCGAGGCGGGCCGGATCCTGCCGGGGGTGCGGCTGCGGCGGCACCTGTTCTGGCGCCACTCCCTGCTGTGGCGGGCGGAAGGCTGAAAACGGGTGGCGTGTCGGCGCGGACACGGTGCACAGTTCCACAGGAAAATCCACATAACGCCCGAATTCACTGGGAAGTGAGCCGCCCGTGCGCTGGACCGTCCACTCGGAGCGCCCCCTCTACACCGACCCGTGGCTGGACGTGCGCGTCGCCGACGTCGAGCTCCCCGACGGCCGGCACCTCGACCACCGGCTGATCCGCCGCCCCCGCGGCGCGGGGGCGGTGCTGCGCGACGGCGGCCGGGTGCTGCTGCTGTGGCGGCACCGGTTCATCACCGACACCTGGGGCTATGAGATCCCCATGGGCGGCGTCCACGAGGGCGAGGACCCGTGCGCGGCCGCCGCCCGCGAGGCGGAGGAGGAGACGGGCTGGCGGCCGGGCACCCTGGAGCCGCTGCTGCGGGTGCAGCCCTCCAGCGGCCTCACCGACAGCGAGCACCACGTGTTCGTCACCGACGACGCGGTGCACGTGGGCGAGCCCGCCGACGCCTGGGAGTCCGAGCGCCGGGACTGGGTGCCGCTGGCGGAGGTCCCCGCGCTGATCGCCCGCGGCGAGCTGGTCGGCGCCACCACCGTCAGCGCCCTCCTCTACCTGCTCTGCCGGGCGTGAGCGGTCAGTCCCACCAGAAGGACCAGGTCTCGTCGCCGATCAGCGACTCGGCGTAGGACTCCAGGCTGCCCGTGCCCTGCCAGACGTTGTCGGGGCACAGGGCGAAGTGCTCGGCGGCCACGCGCATCGCCCGCTCCCGGTCGATGACGACGGAGGCCGTGCTCAGCACCAGGGTGTCGAACCCGGCCATCACCAGCCGCGTCCCGAACCGGCGCTCCCAGTCGGCCAGGACCGCGGAGATCGCCGTGACGTCCAGGCCGTGGTTGACCGCCCCCTGCCAGCCGATGACGCTGAGCGCCTCGGCGCCGGAGGCCGCCCGGACCAGGCCCAGGCGGGGGTCGGGCCGCTGGGCGAGCCAGGCGGCGCTGCGGTCGGCGCACTCGCCGGGGTCGGCGGTCAGCGGCGCCTCGGGGGCCAGGCCCGGCCAGGTGAGGCCGTGGGGGGCGGTGACGGCGAGCCGCTGCTCGGGGACGAGGTGGTCGTACTCCTCGTCGACCTCGGTGGAGCCGCTCCAGGCCTTGGCCAGGACGGCCTCCACGTCGTGGTCGGCGGCCGTGCCCGGGGCGGGCGGGGAGAGTTCGCCGGTCTCCCAGGGGCGGTCGCCGTCCTCGTCGCTCATGGAGGTCAGCAGCAGCGGCCACCACCCCGAGTCTGCGTGGGCGGCGCGCAGTTCCTGCCACAGCCCGTCGGGGGCGGTGCCGTCGCTGATCCACATGACGGGTTCGCCGGCCCCGGAGAGAGCGGGCTTGCCCGGCGGGAGCTGGATGGAGATGTCGGCCTGGGGGTCCATAGGGGGTTCCTCGTCTTCCTTCGACCACGCTCGGATCGCGCAGGCAGAGTACCGACTTTCGCGCCGTTCCACCCCCGGGGAAGGGGTGTGCGGGACGTGGCGATGCATGAAGTCCGGCGGAACGGTCAGTGGCCCCGTTGAACCCGTATCGAAGGAGGACACGATGGCCGAGGAGAACAAGGGCCCGAACAAGTTCGACGAGCTCCGCGGCAAGGCCAAGGAGCAGGCGGGCAAGGTCACCGGCAACCGCGAGCAGGAGGCCGAGGGCAAGGTCGAGCAGAACAAGGCCAAGCTCAAGCAGGCCGGCGAGAAGGTGAAGGACGCCTTCACCTCCGACGACAAGAACCGCTGAGCGCGGTGTGAGGGCCCCGCCCGGAAGGGCGGGGCCCCTCACGCGCCCGGGGGTGCGGGAAAACGCCTGGCACGGGGCGGCCGGGGGCGGTTACCGTACCCCGGTGAACATCACCCGCACCCGCTGGCGCGCCCCCGCGCTGGCCGAGACGGTGGCGGCCATCGCCGCCGAGGCCGACCGCGCCTGGGAACGGACCCTGGCCGAGTGGGGCGCGGCCCCGGGCACCCCGGCCGAGCGCGACCTGGCCGCGCTGGTCGCCGACGCGCCCGACCGGTTCGAGTGGCGCGTCGTGGACGCCGCCCTGGACCTGCTCGCCTGCCCCGACTGCGGTGCGCCCCTGGGGTCGGGGGAGCGCGGCTGCGCCCCCTGCGACCTGGCCGACGGCAACCGGTACGCCGCCCGAGAGGTCGACCGCCCCGCCGTCGCGCCGCGCAACGAGCACGCGGTGCGGGTGGCCTGGACGGTGGCCCGCCACCCGCACCGGTATGCGCCGCGCGCGGTGTGCGGGATGGAGCTGAGCCTGCCCGAGGTGTACGCGGGCCGCATGCCGACCACCGCGCAGGCCCAGGCCTACCGCCGCCTGATCGACGGGCTCACCGACGCCCAGGTGGAGAGCGTGGCCTCCCTCGAGGACCTGCTGCGCCTGACGGCCCGCCGGTGACCGGGCCCGGGCGCCTCAGCCCTGTGCGGTGAGGTCCTCCTCCACCAGCAGCCGCTCGGCGGTCTTCTCGTAGCCCAGCAGCCGGTTGACCTGGAGCATCGCGGTGTTCTCCCGGTTCAGGGTCACCGCCATCGCCTGCACGTGCGGGAAGTTGTCGTGCACACGGAGGGTCTGGGTGGCCTTGACCCTGCTGGCCAGGCCCCGCCGCCGGTGGGCGGGCAGCACGGCGGTGTCGTGCTGGTCGGCGACCGGCCCGTGCGTCACGGTGCACACGGTCGCCGCCACCACCTCGTCGGAGAACCGGTCGACCACCGCGCCCACCAGCAGCCGCGAGCCGTCCTCGGTGATCCTCCGCTCCCAGGCCCGCACGTCGTCGGGGCCCCACCGGCGCGGCTCCTCCTGGAAGGCGGCGCCGGGCGCGTCCAGCAGGTGGTTCATCACCTCGCCGAAGGACTTCACCAGCGCCGGGGGCGCCGACCCCACCCAGTGGGTGATCCGGTACCCGCGTTTGGGCGCCGACGCCAGCCGCCAGCACCGCTGGAGGGTCTCCTCGTCGAAGGTCTGCACCTGGAGTTCCAGGTGCAGCAGGGTGCGCAGGTTCGGGCTGGTGCGGGCGAACGCCTCCCCGGCCCGGCCGGCCAGGACGGTGCTCTGCAGCCGGGTCATGCCCTCGGCGCGGGCCCGCGCGGCGGCCGCCGCGCGCAGCCGGGTGCCCAGGCCGCGGCGGCGGGCGGGCGCGTCCACGAACAGCCGCAGGAACCCGATGCCCTCGTCGTGGGGCTGGCGCCGCAACTCGGCGGTGCCCAGGATCGGTCCCCCCTCGTCGGGGCGGGCCGCCCACCGCCAGGCCCGGCCGCCGCGCCCCTGCCCCAGCCGCTGGGCCAGTTCGTCGGGCTCGGGGGCGCTTGCGGACAGTTCACGTCGCCCCGCCACATGGACCGCGCTCCACGCCGCCAGGTCGGCGGGGGCGGCCGTGAGGGGATCGAAGACCTCCACCACTGGACTCACACGTCCACCGTTTCACACCACCCCCGCCCCTGTCCCGCTTCAGCGCAGCAAGGGCAGCCGTTTGGTGAGCTTGTTGACCTCCCCCCGCGCCCCCAGCAGCGCCAGTCCGGTGTACTCCACCTCCTCCGGGGCGGTGTCGGCCAGGGCGTCCAGGTAGGCGACGTAGTCGCGCGAGCGGCGGGCCACCTCGTTGAACCCGACCACCAGCAGACCCCGGTCCTCGGCCTCCTCCTTGATCTCGCGCAGCCGCTCCCCGGTGGCGGTCAGGGTGGGCACCGGGTGCGGGTTGAGGCCGGCGTGCACCCGCCCGCCCGCGTCCTTGCCGTCGGCCGCCACCGAGTGCTCCAGCCGGCCGCCCAGTGCGAGCCCGAGCACCGCGCCCGCGTTGGCCGCCTGCCCGGGCGGCAGGTCCTCGCGCAGTACGACGACGATCTTGGTGTCCATTGCCATGGTCCGCCCCGCTCCCGTGTTCCGTTCATCCGCCAAGTGGACGCGCATCAGGCTAGACAGGCGGATGCCGTTGGTGGTGCAATGCCGAACATCATTCGGAGCGAGGGGCGGGGAACGGACCGTGGACGAACTAGATTCGGCGATCGTGCGCGAACTCCAGCGCGATGCGCGGCAGACCAACCGGGCGCTGGCCGCGAAGCTGGGGGTGGCGCCCTCCACCTGTCTGGAGCGGGTGCGCCTGCTCCGGCGGCGCGGCGTCGTCCGCGGCTTCCACGCCGACATCGACCCGCAGGCACTGGGCCGCCGGGTGCAGGCGTTCGTGTCGGTGCAGCTGCGCCCGCCCAGCCGCCGGGCGATCGAGGGCTTCAAGGCGGCGATGCACGCCCTGCCGGAGGTGTCGGCGGTGTACGTGGTCGCGGGGGAGCACGACTTCCTGGTCCACGTGTCCGCGCCGTCGCTGGACGCGCTGCACTCCTTCCTCATCGACCGGCTCACCGAGCGCCGGGAGGTGGCGGGCTTTCGCAGCCAGATCATCTACGACAGCGTCGTGAAGACGGTGGCCGAGCCGCTGGAGCCCGGCACCGGCTGAGCCGGGAAAAGGGGGTGCGCACGCGGGGCGGGGGAACCGGCTGGGGGTCGGGTGCGTCAGAGGGGGGAACCCGTACCGCCCGGAAAGGCCGCCCATGAACGCGAAGAACGCCGCTTTCTCCCTGCCGCTCGGCGTGGCCTTCGGCATCGTCTTCGGCATGCTCTTCGACAACATCGCGCTGGGGATCGCCATGGGCGTGGCCCTGGGTGTGGCCTTCGGGGCCGGGGCTTCGGCCGCCGGCTCCAAGCGCGACGACTCCTGACCCCGCCGCCCGTGCCGGGGGCGGGCGGCCGCCGAGGGCACCCCGGGGCGGTCCGGCCCCGGCGCCCCCGGCCAGGATGTCCCCATGGACATTCCCCACCACATCGACGCCCTGGCCGCCGAGGGCCGCCTCCTGGCCGGGGCCGCCGAACGCGCCGGGCTCGACGCCCCCGTCCCCACCTGCCCCGGGTGGACGGTCCGCGACCTGCTCGCCCACACCGGCCGCGTCCACCGCTGGGCCGCCTCGCACGTGGCCTCGGGCAACGGCGGCCCGCCCCCGCAGGCCGCCCCCGACGGCCACCTGCCGCAGGACGCCCGCCTCCTGGCCTGGTTCCGCGAGGGGCACGCCGCCCTGGTCGACACGCTCACCGGCGCCGCCCCCGACACCGAGTGCTTCGCCTTCCTGCCGGCCCCCTCCCCGTTGGCGTTCTGGGCCCGGCGGCAGTGCCACGAGACGACCGTCCACCGCATCGACGCCCAGAGCGCGCTGCGCCCTCCGGCGAACGCGCCGGACCCGGCGGTCGCCCCCGAGGTCGCGGCCGACGGCGTCGACGAACTCCTCATGGGCTTCCTGGCCCGGCCCGAGAACCGGCCGGCCTCCGACCCGCCGCTGACCCTGGCGGTGCGCTCCACCGACACCGGCCACGCCTGGACCGCGGCCATGACCCCGCAGGGCTCGTCCCCGACCCGCGGGGACGCCGACGCCCCCGACGCCGTCCTGGCCGCGCCGGCGGCCGAGCTGTACCCGGTGCTGTGGAACCGGGCCGAGCCCGGCCCCGGCGCCCTGGCCGGGGACCGGCGCGCCCTGAAGGCGTGGCGGGGGTCGGCCCGGGTCGGCTGAGGCGAGGTGACACAGGTGTCGAAGGCCACACCCGGGCCTTCGGCACCGCCGGTAACCTGCGCGAACAGGGGGTTCTCACGGACGCCCCGGCCTCCGGGTGAGCCCACTGTTTCCCCCGTGTTACGGTCCGACACGTCCAGGCAACGCACCCTTCCTACCTTCGATAACGTCAGCCGACACCGAACAGGAAGGGCCGGCCGTGACCCCCGAGACAGGCCGCCGCGCACCGCGCACGGGCAAGAGCTGGATCTCCCACTGGGATCCCGAGGACACCGCCTTCTGGAACGACGGAGGCCGCCGCACCGCCCGCCGCAACCTGTGGGCGTCCATCTTCTCCGAGCACATCGGCTTCTCCGTGTGGAGCCTGTGGTCGGTGCTGGTGCTGTTCATGACCCCCCAGACGGGGTTCGACTGGTCCCCGGAGCAGAAGTTCCTGCTGGTGTCGGTGGTCTCCCTGGTGGGCGCGGTCCTGCGCGTCCCCTACACCCTGGCGGTGCCGTTCTTCGGCGGCCGGAACTGGACCATCATCTCGGCGGCCGCGCTGCTGCTGCCCACCCTGCTGGCCGTGTACCTGATCGGCAGCCCGGACACCCCCTACTGGGTGTTCGTGGTCCTGGCGGCGACGGCCGGGCTGGGCGGGGGCAACTTCTCCTCGTCCATGGCCAACATCAACTTCTTCTTCCCCGAGCGGGAGAAGGGCGTGGCGCTGGGCCTGAACGCCGGCGGCGGCAACATCGGCGTGGCCACGGTGCAGCTGGTGGGCCTGGGCGTCATCGCCCTGTTCACCCTCGACGGCGCCCGGCTGGTGCCGCTCTTCTACGTACCCTTCCTGCTCCTGGCCATCTGGGTCGCCTTCCGGCACATGAACAACCTCACCGGTGCCCGCACCGATGTGGCCGCGCAGCTGGCGGCGACCCGGGACCGGCACTTCTGGATCATGTCGTTCCTGTACGTGGGCACCTTCGGCTCCTTCATCGGGTTCGGGTTCGCCTTCGGCCTGCTGCTGCAGAACCAGTTCGGGCTGGAGCCCCTCCAGGCGGCCTCCATCACCTTCCTGGGCCCGGCCATCGGCTCGCTGGTCCGCCCGGTGGGCGGGCGCCTGGCCGACCGGCTGGGCGGCGCCCGGGTCACCCTGTGGAACTTCCTGGCGATGGTCGCGGGCACCGCGGTGGTCGTGTTCGCGATCAACGCCGACTCGCTGCCCCTGTTCGTGGGCGCCTTCGGGGTGGTGTTCGTCCTCACCGGCCTGGGCAACGGCTCGACGTACAAGATGATCCCGTCCATCTACGCGGCCCGGGCCCAGGACGCGGTCTCGCGGGGCGAGGACCCCCTGGAGGCCCACTCCTACAACAAGCGCATCGCCAGCTCCATGCTGGGGCTGATCGGGGCGATGGGCGCCCTGGGCGGTGTGGCCATCAACCTGGTCTTCCGCGAGTCCTTCCGGATGACGGAGTCGGCCGCCCCCGGGTTCCTCGCCTTCCTCGGCTTCTACCTGGTGTGCGCCGCGGTCACCTGGGCGGTCTACCTGCGCCGCCCCCGCACCGCCGCCCCCGGCGCCGCCGACCGCACCGACGACGCCGTGGAGTCCGCGCAGCGATGACCACCACCCACTGCCCCTACTGCGCGCTGCAGTGCGCCATGCACCTGGAGACCGGTCCGGACGGCCGCCCCGCCGCCCGGCCGGCCCCCTTCCCCACCAACCGTGGCGGGCTGTGCCGCAAGGGGTGGACCTCCGCCGAGGTCCTGGGCGTCCCCGACCGCCTCACCCGCCCCCTGCTGCGCAAGGACCGCACGGGGGAGTTCGGCGAGGTCGACTGGGACACCGCGCTGGACCACGTCGCCGAGCGCCTGCTGGCGCTGCGCGCCGAGCACGGCCCGGACTCCGTGGCCGTGTTCGGCAGCGGGGGGCTGACCAACGAGAAGTCCTACACCCTGGGCAAGTTCGCCCGCCTGGCCCTGGGCACCTCCCAGATCGACTACAACGGCCGGTTCTGCATGTCCTCGGCGGCCGCGGCGGGGAACCGGGCGTTCGGCCTGGACCGGGGGATGCCGTTCCCGCTGACCGACGTGGGCGCCTCCGAGGTCGTCCTGCTGGCGGGCGCGAACCCGGCCGAGACCATGCCGCCGATGATGGGCCACCTGTCGGCGCCGCGCCTGATCGTCATCGACCCGCGCCGCTCGGCCACCGCCCGGGTGGCCCTGGACAACGGCGGCCTGCACCTGGCCCCGCGGCCGGGCACGGACCTGGCGCTGGCCCTGGGGCTGCTGCACCTGGCCGGGGTGCGGGGCTGGATCGACCGCGCCTACCTGGACGAGCGCACTACCGGGTTCGAGGACGCGTGGGCGCACGCCGCCGCCTGGTGGCCCGAGCGCACCGAGCAGGTCACCGGGGTGCCCGCCGTCCGCCTGCGCGAGGCCGCCGACGTGCTGGGGGCCGCGGCCCGGGCGCGCTCGGCCTACATCCTCACCGGCCGGGGCAGCGAGCAGCACGCCAAGGGCACCGACACCGTCACCGCTTGGATCAACCTGGCCCTGGCGTTGGGACTGCCCGGCCGCGAGGGGTCGGGGTACGGGTGCATCACCGGGCAGGGCAACGGCCAGGGCGGCCGCGAGCACGGCCAGAAGGCCGACCAGCTGCCCGGCTACCGCCGTATCGACGACCCCGCCGCCCGCGCCGACGTGGCGGCGGTGTGGGGGGTGGACCCGGGCGCCCTGCCCGGGCCGGGCCGCTCCGCGTTCGAGCTGCTGGACTCCCTGGGGGAGGGCGGCGGCGCCCGCGCCCTGCTGCTGTTCGGCTCCAACCCGGTGGTGTCGGCCCCCGACAGCACCCGGGTGCGCTCCCGGTTGGAGTCCCTGGACCTGCTGGTCACCGCCGACTTCGTGCTGTCGGAGACGGCGGCCCTGGGCGACGTGGTGCTGCCGGTCGCCCAGTGGGCGGAGGAGTCGGGCACCATGACCAACCTGGAGGGGCGGGTGCTGCGCCGCAACCGCGCCTTCGCGCCGCCCGAGGGGGTGCGCACCGACCTGGAGGTGCTGGCGGGGCTGGCGGTGCGGCTGGGCCAGCCCGCCGACCGGTTCCCCACCGAACCCGACGCGGTGCTGGCCGAGCTCGGCCGGGCCACCGAGGGCGCCCCGGCCGACTACTCCGGGGTCACCCCCGAGCGGCTGGCCGCCGGCGAGGCCCTGTACTGGCCGGTGCGGCGGGGCGCCGGGCCCACGCCGCGCCTGTTCCTGGACTCCTTCGCCCACCCCGACGGCCGGGCGCGCCTGGTCCCGGTCGCCCACCGGCCGCCCGCCGAGTCGGCCGACGCGGCCTTCCCGCTGATCGCCACCACGGGGCGGCTGATGGGCCACTACCAGTCCGGCGCCCAGACCCGCCGGGTGCCCGAGCTGGCCGGGGCCGAGCCCGAGGTGTACGTGGAGGTGCACCCCGACACGGCCGCCCGTGCCGGGCTGGGCGAGGGCGACGCGGCGCTGGTCACCTCGCGCCGGGGCGCCACGCGCGCCCGGGTGCGGCTGGAGCCCGAGGCCCGCCTCGACACGGTCTTCCTGCCCTTCCACTACGCCGGGGAGCAGGCCGCCAACAACCTCACCAACCCGGCCCTGGACCCGGTCAGCCGGATGCCCGAGTTCAAGGTGAGCGCCGTGCGCCTGGAGCCGGCCCCGCCGGAACCGGGCCCGTGACCCCGCAGAGCCCCGGGCACGCGCGGCCCGCGCCCCGTGTCCGTCCCCGCCCGGCCGACGCCGTCCGGCGCGACACCCCACCCCGTAGGAGGCAGCAGTTGAACACCGTGCAGGGTGCACGCCGGATCGTGGTCGTCGGCAACGGAATGGTCGGCGCCCGGTTCGCAGAGGAGGTGGCCCGCCTGGACCCGGCGGGCGAGCGCGTCCACGTGACCGTGGTGGGGGCCGAGCACCACCCCGCCTACAACCGGGTCCTGCTGTCGGGTCTGGTGGCGGGCGACTACACCGCCGAGCAGATCCGGCTGCCCGTTCCCGACACCCCGGGCGTGACCGTGCGCACCGGCCTGTCGGCCGTCTCCCTGGACACCGCGGCGCGCACCGTCGCCCTGGACGACGGCACCCGCCTGGACTACGACGAGCTCGTGCTGGCCACCGGTGCCCGTGCGGCCTTCCCGCCCGTTACGGGGGTCTCGGCCGCCGACGGTGCCCCGGGGGAGGGGGTGTGCGCCCTGCGCGACCTGGACGACTGCCGCCGGCTGCTGGCCCTGGTGCGCCCCGGCGCCCCCGTGGTGGTGCTGGGCGGCGGCGTCCTGGGCCTGGAGGCCGCCCGGGGGCTCCAGAGCCGCGGGGCCCGGGTGTCGGTGGTGGAGTCCTCGCCGTGGATCATGCGCCGCCAGATCGACCGCGCGGCCGCCGACATCCTGCGGCGCCGCTACGACGCGCTGGGCGTGAAGGTGCACTCCTGGCGGGTGGCCTCGCGCTGGATCCCCGGCACCGGTCTGGAGCTGGACGACGGGCGGGTGCTGCCGGGGGACGCCCTGGTGGTGACCGCCGGGGTGCGCGGCAACATCGAGCTGGCCAAGGACGCGGGGATCGAGGTGGAGCACGGGGTCCTGGTGGACGACGCCCTGGCCACCTCCGACGCCCGCGTGCACGCCATCGGCGACTGCGCCCAGCACCCCGGCGGCGGCGCCGGCCTGGTGCAGCCCGGTTGGGAGCAGGCCGCGGTGCTGGCCCGGCGGCTGACCGGGACCGAGCCGCAGGCCCGCTACACCGGTTCGCGGCCGGTGACGCGGCTCAAGGCCGAGGGGATCGAGCTGACGGCGTTCGGTGAGGTGCACACCGACGAGGAGGACGGCGGGGATCTGGAGATGCTGACCGTCAGCGACCCGCACGGGGGCCGTTACGCCAAGCTGGTGGTGCGCGCGGACCGGCTGGTGGGCTCGGTGCTGCTGGGGTTCCCGGAGGCCGCGGCGGTGCTGTCGCAGCTGCACGACTCCGGTGCCCCGGTGCCCGCCGACCGGCTGGCCCTGCTCCAGGGGACCGTGCCCGCGGCGCCCGCCGGGGAGGCGGGGGAGCGGCCGGCGCCGGTGGTGTGCCGGTGCAACGCGGTGACCCGCGACGACCTGGAGCAGGCGTGGCTGGACGGGGCGCGCACCCGCGAGTCGATCGCCGCCGCCACCCGGGCGACCACGGGCTGCGGCGGGTGCGTGCGCGACGTCAACGCCCTGCTGTCGGGGTGGGACACCAAGGCCCCGGTGTCCTGAGGCCGGTGCGCTGAAAGGCCGCCGCCCGCAGCCCGGACGCCCTCCCTCACCTCCCCTCTCCGGGCGGCGGGCGGCGCGCACGGCCCCGTCGTCCCGGACGGGGCCGTGCCCTCCCCCGGGACGGGAGGGCGCGGAGCGGGGCCCGGGACACCGGCTGTCACCGGGCCGTGCCAGCATGCGGGCATGACCTTCGCCCTCCCCACCTCCCGCGACCGGGTGTCCCTGCTGGTCGACTGGACGCGCGAGAACCGCCCCGCCGACCTGCCCGCCGCCGAGAAGGCCCAGCAGGACATGCACGGGGAGCTCCCGGCGGCCGTTCACAAGGCCGACCGGTTCCTCCGGTTCATGGACCGCCGGGCCGAGGACCTGCCCCCGGAACTGCGTCCCTGGTTCTGGGACGGTGTCACCCAGGCGCTGCTGTTGCAGGGCGGGGACAAGTGCCGGTGGGCGGCGCCCCGCGCCCACGCCCGGGCCCGCCGGGCCGAGGCCGACCACGGCCTGCCCGTGGACCCCGACCACCACGCCTCCCACACCCTCTTCGTGGCCCGCAGCGGTGTCCTGCCCGCCAAGGAGGTGCGCGCCTTCCAGACGTGGATCACGCAGACCCTGCCCCCCGAGCGCGCCTACCCCGCCCTGACCGGGCTGATCACCGCCCGCGCCGCGGGCGGCAGCGCACCGGCGGCGGGCACCCACACCCTGCTGGCCAAGACCGCGAAGGCCGCCGGGGTGGGGGAGCAGGAGCAGTCCCGGGCGCTGGCCGGGGTGCTCGCCGCCTCCCGCGGGACCGCGGTCCCCTCCGCCCTGTTCACGGGGGCGGCCGGGGTGTTCGCCCGGACCCCGCCGCCCGCCGGGCACCTGGCGGCGTTCTGGGAGCTGTTCCCCCCGGGGCGCTACGCCAAGAACGACGGCGGTACGTGGCTGCGCATGCTCGACGCCTCCGGGGCGGTCGACGCCCTGGTCCGCGGCGAGGTGACCCCCGAGGCGGGGGTGGCGGGCTGGCTCCAGCGCTTCGTCCGCCTGCACCTGTTCGTCGCCTCCGGTGACGGGGTCATCGTGCAGCGCATGCCGCAGGAGCTGTACGCGCTCCTGCCGCGCCTGGCCCCGCGGTTGCGGGCGGAGGGCCGGCCCCTGGACACCTGGACCTCCGGCTCGGGCCACGGCAATCTCGACGGCATGCTGCTCGCGGCCTGCCTGGCCCACGGGATCCCGGTCCTGATCCCGCCGCGCACGATGGAGTTCTCCTACATCAAGGACTCTCCGCACCTGGGCTGCCTGCTCGCGCACCCCGTGCTGGGGCCGCGCGCGGAGCTCCAGATCTCCCGCCTGCACCGCCACTACACCGGCGCGCCGCCCGGCGTGCGCAGCGCGATCGGGTTCTACCCCGGGGTGCCCGAGGCGGTCCCGGTGGTGCGCGCCCGGGCCGAGGGGTGCGTCTCCCGGGTCGGGCGGGCGGGGCTGCCCGAGGCCCGCTTCGCGCTGGGGGAGCTGGACGACCTGCTCGACGGCGCCGCGGTCGCGGCGCTGGAGGGGATCGAGGACGAGCTGGCCGCGGTCGACCCGCTGCGCCCGCTGCTGCGCGCCCTGCACGGCGGCCTGCCCGAGGAACTGGGCTGGCCCGCCTTCGACGAGGCCGTCGCCGAGCTCGGCGGGCCGGGCGGGGTGCGGCGGCTGTGCCCCTCCTGGCCGGTCCTCACCCTGGTGGGCGCCGACCGTGCGATCGCCGTGGACCACACCGGCCGCCGGGACTCGATCGGGTTCTCGGCCGGGAGGGGCGAGACCCCGGTGGTGCGCTATCTGGACGGCCGCTTCCTCGTCGCTGTGTCCGGGCGCGCGTACTGGTCCGACCGGCCCGGCGACACGTTCGTCCCGGCCCCCTCCGCGGACCCGGACATCGTGAACTGGTCCGAGCAGCAGTCCCTCCGCGACGAGGGCGAGCGCTCGGGGTACCGGTTCGCGCCGAGTCCGTCACAGCACAGCGTCATGCGGCAGATGAGCGACGGCACGGCCGTCTGGGTCCACCACGATTACTTCGAGCGGTACACCTGGCATGTGCTGACCGGCGCGGGGGTCGAGCAGAGGACGTCCCTGCCCGGGTTCTTCTCGGGAGGCCCCGGTGAGGGGATGCGCTGGGATTCGGAGCACCTGTCCCTGGTCCGCCTGCCCGAGGGGGTGGACTCGCCGCTGGGCCACAAGGACGGGCTCAGCGGGTTGCGGGCCGCGGTCGAGGACCACCACGGCGGGACGGGGGAGCACGTCCTGGAAGGGGCCGACGGCCGCCGGGCCCGCCACCTGGTGCGGGGCGCCACCGGCGGGCCCATGGGGATCCTGCGGTTCCCCGGCACCGGGGTCGACCTCGTCGTCACCTGGGGGCCCCGTCACAGCGACCTGAACGAGGCCTTCGGCGTCGCGGTCGAGGACGACACCCTCCAGTGGGAAGTGCGCACGTCGCCCGGCTCCGGGCGTGGAGGCCTGCCGTTCTACCCGCCCGTCGGCTTCTGGCACTTCCTGCGGCCCCGCGACCCCGGCTCCTCCGCCGCGCTACGTGGCGCGGAGCCGGACACCGCCCGGGCGCTGGTCGACGCCCACTCGGCCGAGGGGGCCGCGGGTGTGCTCAAGGCCCTGGACGAGCACCTGCCCGGGGTGGTGCGCGAGGAGGTCCGCGAGGGTGTGGTCCGCGTGGTGGCCGCCACCGCCGAGCTGGGGGTCCGACGCGAGAAGCTGGTGGAGCGCGTCCGCGCCGACCGCGCCGCGCTCACCGGCGCTCCCGCCGCCGGGGGCGCCGGCGCCTGAGCGCCCCGGGTCAGCCGGTGGTCACGGCCAGGGCCGTGCACAGCAGGGCCGCGGCGGAGGCCAGGGTGCGCAGGTGGTTCCAGCGCACCCACACCGCCTCGAAGTCGCCGCGCACCGCGGCCGGGTCGGCCAGCCGCTCCGCCGACCCGGCCCGGTCCAGGGCGTTGTTGCGCGGCACGTTCACGGCGAACGTCACCACCAGCACCAGGACCAGCAGGGCCAGGGCCGCCCCGGCCCACCAGGCCGAGGACGTGTGGCCCGCGGCCCAGTGCAGGACCGTCTGCCCCAGCAGGACCACGGGGGCGCCGATGAACACCACCGCGAAGAACGGGTTGAGGATGGCGACGTTGATGCCCTGCATCGCCTCGACCATGGACCGGTCGCCCGCCCGGCCCAGCCCCGGCATCACCGCGATGGAGAAGGCGAAGAACAGGCCGGCGAACAATCCCGTCAACACCACGGACAACACCGGCACCACCGCGTACACCATGCCCGCCAACAACCGGCCACCCCATGCTCTTTTTTCGTGAAGCCCGCAGTATCTGGGCGGATTGTACGCCCGGTGCCACCGTCGCGGCCATGTCCTCAAGGCCTGTAAGAATCGGCGGAATGCGCCGCACACCCGGCCGAACATGAATACTTTCTCCGTGGTTACATGAATATGACCACGGAATGTCACCATTATCCCTCTTTTCCGGAAGGTCGTATCGCTATACCGTCGGGTAATGTGCTCCTCCCCGCTCGTGGGGCGCGAGCGGGAACGACGGCTACTGCGCGCGGCGGCCGCCCCCGGGACCGTGACCCTCCTGGCGGGCGCCGCCGGAACCGGCAAGACCCGCCTGGTCCGGGAACTGCACGACCCGCCCGGGACGGCGGTCCTGGCCGGACACTGCCCGCCGGGCGCCGAACCGTTCCCCTTCGCGCCGCTCATCGAAGCCCTGCGCCGGGTCCCCGTCCCCGGCGGGCTCAGCCCCCTGTGCGGAGCCCTGCGCGCCCTGCTCCCCGAACACGCCGACCGCCTCCCCCCGGCCCCGGAGCCGGCCGCCGACCCGGCGTCGGGCAGCCACCGCCTCTACCGCGCCCTCACCGAGCTCCTCGACGCGCTGGAGCCCACCGTCCTGGTCCTGGAGGACGTCCACTGGGCCGACCCGGACACCCGCGACCTGCTCGCCTACCTCACCCCCCGGCTGCCCGCCCACCTGGGCCTGGTCCTCACCTACCGGCCCGAGGACCTGCCCCGTTCCTTCCCGGTGGCCGCCCTGGCCGCCCGCACTCCCCCCGGCACCGGCCACCGGGAGCTGACCCTGGGCCCCCTCACCCCCCACGACCTGCTCGCCCTGGCCGAGCACGCCCTCCCCGGCGGTGCGCCCACCCTGGAGGACGCCCGCCGCCTGCACGCCTGGACCGGCGGGCTGCCCCTGGCCGCGGTGGAGACCCTGTACGGCCTGGCCGCCTCCGGGGACGGCTCCGACCCCCGGCCGCGGATCCCCGACCGGCCGCCCGTGCCGCCCTCCCTGCGCGACTGGCTCCTGGACCGCCTGCACGCCCTGGACGGGGACGCCCGCCGGCTGGTGCGCGCCGCCTGCGTCCTGGGCGGTCCCGCCACCGAGCCCCTGATCGCCCACGTCGCCGAGCTCACCCCCGCCCGTGCCGACAGGGCCCTGTCCCGCGCCTGCCGCAGCGGCCTGCTCACCCCCACCGCCCCGGCCACCCTGGCCCCCGCCACCCCGCTGCTCGCCCAGGTCTGCCACGCGTCCCTGCCGCACGGCAAGCGCCGCCGCCTGCACCGCGTCGCCCTGGCCGCCTTGGCCCTGTCGGCGGAGCCGCCCCACGCCCGGCTGGCCCGCCACGCCCGCGAGGCGGGGCTGCTGGAGGAGTGGACCGACCACGCCGAACGCGCCGCCGACCATGCCCTGGAGCAGGGTGAGGACAGCACGGCGGTGGTCCTGCTGCGCGACGCCCTGACCCGCCCCGACCTGCCCTCGCGGCGCCGCCGCGACCTGGCCCTCAAGCTCGGCCGGGCCGCCCTGACCGGTATCTCCGCCGAGCACGCGATCGCCCGGCTGCGCGAGGTCCTGGCCACCCCCGGCCTGCCCGCCGCCGAGCGCGGCGAACTGCGCATGGAACTGGGCCTGCTGCTGCTCAACCAGGCCGCCCAGAACCGCAGCGCCCGCGGCGAGCTGGTCCGTGCCGCCGCCGAACTCGCCGAACGCCCCGACCTGGCCGCCCGCGCCATGTGCGCGCTGGCCGTGCCCCGCAGCACCCCCGACTCCGTCGACACCCACCGCCGCTGGATGGACCAGGCCCTGGCCGCCGCCCACAGCAGCCACGACACCACCGTCGCCCACACCGTGGCCGTCAACCACGCCACCCTGCTCGCCCAGGTCGGCGACCCCGCCGCCTGGAAGGTGGAGCTGCCCGCCCCGGGCACACCCCACGACCCGCCCACCCCCGACACCCTGGCCCGCCGCCGCGAGTTCGCCCGGGGCTCGCTCAACCTCGCCGACGCCGCCGTCATGCTCGGCCACTACGAGCGCGCCGACGGCCACCTCGACGACGCGGCCGCGTGGTCGGGCGCCGACGACGCCCCCTACATCCACGAGAGCGTGCGCGCGCTGCGCCTGACCCTGGACTGGGCGCGCGGCCGCTGGCAGGGCCTGGCCGAGGAGGTCGACCGCCACCGCGAATCGCCCCGCCTGGCCCACCTGCACTCGGTCACCGCCGAGCTCGGGCTGCTGCGCGCCGCCCTGGCCCTGGCCCAGGGCGACCCCGGGCTGGCCCGCACCCTGCTGGTCCGTATCCGCCCCGGGCCCGGCGGCGCTGCGGAGGCCCTGGAGGCCCCGGACGGTCCGGCGCGGGGCGGCGGGCAGGAGGCCCCGCCCGACTACACCGTTCCGGTGCGGGCCTTCGCCGCCGGGCTGCTGGCCCGCATGGCCACCGCCCAGGGCGAGCCGGCCCGTGCCTGGGAGCATGTGGAGGACCTGGTCTCCCTCATCGCGGCCAAGGGCATCTGGGTGTGGGCCGCGGACCTGCTCCCCGGTATGGAGGCCCTGGTGGAGTGCGGTCGCGGCGCCGTCGCCCGCGACCTGTGCACCCGCCTGCGCGTGGGGCTGCGCGACACCGACGCCCCGGCCGCCGCCACCTGCCTGCTGCGCTTGGAGGCGGCCCTGGCCGGCCACCGCGGCCACCACGACCGGGCCCTGCTGCTGTACGCCGAGGCCGAGGACGCCTACCGCGCCATGCCCCGCCCCTACGACGCCGCCCAGGTGCGCGAGGCCTGTGCCCGCGTCCACTTCGCCCGCCCCCGCGGTGAGGGCGCCGAACCGGGGGTGGCCGCCCTGCGCGCCGCCCTGAAGGAGTACGCGGGGCTGGGCGCGACCTGGGACGCAGCCCGGGTCCGCCGCCTGATGCGCTCCCACGGCGTCACCCCCGCCGCCGCCCCGGCCCGGCCCCACCACGACCGCAGGCTCTCCCCGCGCGAGGGGGAGATCGCCGACCTGGCCGCGCGCGGCCGCACCAACCGGGAGATCGCCGCGCTGCTGCACCTGTCCCCGCGTACTGTGGAGACGCACGTGGCCAACGCCCTGTCCAAACTCGGGCTGCGGTCGCGCCGCGACCTGACCCCTCCCCCCGACTGAGCACCCCGCACCGCCCTCCCCGCCCCCAGACCCGCGACCCGCGCTCCCCGGATCCGGCACGGCGGTGCCGACCCCCCGAGGAGACCGCGCCCGATGACCGCACGAGTGCCCGCGACGACCTGCGCCGCCCTGGCGTTGAGCCTGCTGCTGACCTCCTGCGGCATCGTCCCCGGCCTGGGCGCGGGGGGCGGGGACGCCGGCGATCCGGCCCCCTCGGCCTCGCCGGAGGCCGCCCCGGCCCACCGCGATCTGCCCCTGACCCGCCAGGGGCGCATGTTCCTGGAGGGTGGCAGCGACGTCATGCTGGAGGTCACCTTCCGCAGGCTCCAGCACAACGGCGAGTACCTCATGCTCGAGGTCGACCACGACTTCCTGGAGCCCCTGCGCACCGGCGGCACGGCCACCGACCGCACCGCCCCCCTCCGCCTGCTCGACCCGGTCACCGGCGAGGTCCTGAGCGCCATCAAGGACCCCGGGACCGACCTGTCGCTGGGCACCTACTTCAACGAGGGCTCCGACATCACCCCCGTCCACGAGGGCGTCCCCACCACCTTCCGGCGGTACTTCCCGGCGCCCTCCCGGGACGTGGAGCACCTGACCTTCACCGGTTCGGGGCTGGGGCACGTGCCGGGGCTGCCGGTGGAGTACGTGGACGAGTTCACCCCCTCGCCCGAGCCCGACATCCACGACTACTTCAACGAGTACGCCGAGAGGACCGCCGAGGAGCTGCCCGAGGAGCTGCACTACCCGGAGAAGGTGCCCGAGCCGGGGATGGACGTGTCCCGGTTCCGCCAGGGCATCGAGAGCTTCGTGGACACCCCGGAGTCGTCCACCACCCGGTCGGGGGACACCGAGACCATCTCCCTGCACGCCGACCGGATGTTCGACGTGGACGCCGCCGAGCCCACCGCCGAGGCGGCCGAGACCATCCGGCGCACCGCCCTGACCCTGCGGGAGAACCCGGGGTCGGGCGAGGTCACCGTGGTCGGCCACACCGACGGCAGCGGCTCGCAGGCCCACAACGACGAGCTGTCGCTGCGCCGCGCGGAGGCCGTGCGCGACCTGCTGGCCGAGGAGCTGGGGGAGGGCTTCACGCTCACGGCGCAGGGGCGCGGCTCCCGGGACCCGGTCGCCGAGGAGGGCGGCGCGGACGACGAGCAGGCGCGGGCCCGCAACCGGCGGGTGGAGTTCGTCTTCACGGTGCCCGACGCCGCCGCGGCGGGCGGGGACGGGGGGCTGGAGTCCGCGGCCCGGCACGTGGCCGGGCCGGCGGTGTTCTTCGAGGAGCTGGAACCGGTGGCCGCCGCCGAGCACGGGGACGTCGAGCTCAACGTGTACCCGCTGGTGCGCGACGGCGCGTACCTGTTCCAGATGGTGGGCCTGGGGAACTCGACCCTGGCGGACCTGGAGGCCGACCTGGGCGCCGCCGGGGAGGAGGCGGGCGGGCCGGACCGGGTCACCGAGGGCACCCTGGGCGGGTTCCGCCTGCTGGAGCCGGGCGGGACGACCCGGTACGTGGTGCGCCTGGTCACCGAGGACGGCTACGAGGACTTCGCGGACGAGGTCCTGACCCTGTCGCCGGGGGACGAGTACCTGGCCCTGGCGGTGTTCCCGGCGCCGGGGCCGGAGGTGGAGTCGATGACCCTGCACGCGGGCGCCTTCGGGGAGTTCCCCGACGTGCCCATCCGGTAGGAGGGCGCGGTGGCGGGCCGCACCCCGGCGCCCCACGGCCCGGCACGCGTTCGACCCGGGCGCCGCCGCGGTCCGGGCCGACGCGGCCCGCCGCAGAGCGGACGCTTCCCCGCAAAAGCACCTCCCGGCGGGTTAACGTGGCCCCGACGCACTCCCGACCCGAGGAAGCGGGTGCAGCCACCGTGCACGAGGACACCTCCCGGCTGGTCGCCCGGGCCACCGACGCCCTGATCCGGTCCATGGCCGGTGACGAGGCCCCGCAGTGGCGGCTCACCCTGGAGGGCTACGCGGAGCTCTTCGCCAGGGCGAGCCACGTGGCCGCTGCGGAGCTGCAGCGCTCCCGCGCCGAGGTGGCCGCCCGGCCCGACCTGGCGCCGGAGGCGGCGGGGGAGTGGCGGCCCAAGCTGCGGCGGCTGCTGGAGGCGGACCCGGGGGCGGCGGAGTGGCTCGGGGACCTGCTGCGGAGGCTGGACGCGCCCGCCCCGGAGGGGACGGCGAACACCGTCGACGGCGGTGTCTCGGGCGGTGTGGTGGTGCAGGACCGCGACATCGGCGGCGTCGGCGACACCGTCCGGGGGGACCGCATCGACCAGTCCGGGGCCACGGCGGGCCGCGACGTGATCGGCGTCCAGTACAACGGCGGCCGCGACCGGTAGCCGTCAGCGTCCGTGGACCCCCACCCCGCGGCCCCGAGCACTCTACGGGGCCGGCGCCCGTGCCTCAGCCGGTGAAGGGCTCGGCGACGAGGCGGCCCCACGCCACGAAGCAGTTCAGGGCGAGGTAGACCAGGTCGACCGCCATCAGCTTGAACTCGCGGCGGCGGATGCGCGTGATCGCCGCGCCGACCATGATCAGGGCCAGGCCGATGGCGGCCAGCGGCGCCAGCACCGGGGCGATGCCCAGCAGCGGCGGCAGGATCAGGCCCAGCGCTCCCAGCACCTCCAGGGCGCCGATGGCCTTCACCGTGCCGGGGCGGACGTCCTCGACCCACTGCGCGGCGGCCCCGGTCGCGAGGATCTTCTCCTTGGGGATGAGGATCTTGCCGCCGCCGCCGAAGAAGTAGGCGGCGGCCAGCAGTCCGGCGACGATCCACAGCGCGATGTCCACAGGGGTCCTCCTCGTTCGTTCTCACCCCTGTGGACACCGGTCCCCGGCCGAATGTGACAGGGCCCCGGCGGCGGTGCGGCTCAGCCCGCCCCCTTCTCCCCGGTCGGCGAGCGCACCGCGAGCAGGACGGCGGCGGCCGGCATCTCCAGGGCGCGGTCGGGGGACGGGCGGCCGGGCAGGTCGGGCTCGGAATGGACGGTGCGGTGGGCCGCCGCGTGCGCGGGCCCGGCCGCCGGGGTCAGGTGTCGGCGGCGTCGAAGCGGTCGCGGGCCCGTTCGATCTCGGGGGTGTGGTCCCGGATCCAGGCGAGCAGCACGTCCACCGGTTCCCGCATCGTCTTGCCCAGGGGCGTGATCCGGTACTCCACGGCGACGGGCCGGGTGGCGACCACCTCCCGTTCCACGATGCCGTTGCGCTCCAGGCGGCGCAGGGTGGCGGTGAGCGACTTCTGGGTGACGGCGGGGATCGCGCGGCGCAGCCCGTTGAACCGGGAGGGGCTCTCGCACAGCACGGCGAGCACCTCCAGCGACCACTTGTCCAGGACCTGGTCCAGGAGTTCGCGGTGGGGTGCGGTGATCTCCAGGGCGTCGTGGGCCCGCGGGGAGGTTTCCGGCATGACACCTGGTCTCGTTGAAGTTTCTTTCGGCTACCAGGTACCAAGGGTAAACCACTTCGGCACCCGTCACGAGGAGACCGCCATGGCCGTCCGCCGCTTCACCCCCGAGGGCATGATGCAGCCCGTCCCCTACCACCACGTCGCCGTCGGGACCGGTACCCGGCACGTGCACGTCAGCGGCCAGATCGCCCGCGCCGCCGACGGCTCCCCGTCGGCCCCCGGGGACCTGGCCGGGCAGGTCGCCCATGCCCTGCGCAACACCGCCGCCGGCCTGGCCGGGGCGGGGGCGACCTTCGCCGACGTCCTGCGCCTGACCTTCTACGTCACCGACTGGGAGCCCGAGAAGATCGGCGCCTTCATGGAGGGTGTGGAGGAGGTGTCGGCTGAACTGGGCCTGCCGCGGCCGATGCCCCCGGCCTCGCTCATCGGCGTGGACCACCTCTTCGAGCCCGACGTGCTGGTCGAGGTCGAGGCCACGGCCCTGCTGGACTGACCCCCCGGGGCTCAGGCGAGGCGGGCGGCCCGGTCCAGGAGGTACTTCTCCTCGACCGGGTTGACCGCCAGGGCGGCCGCGGCGCGGTAGGCGGCGACGGCGCCAGCCGCGTCCCCGGTCTCCTCCAGCAGGTGGGCCCGCACCGCCGGGTGCCTGCGCCGCGTCAGCGGGTCCTCGGCCAGTCCGTGGCGCCGGTCCAGGTCCGCGAGCAGGGCCAGCCCCCGCTGCGCGCCGTAGGCGCGGGCGACCGCCACCACCCGGGCCAGCCGTACCGGGGCGCTGGGGGAGAGGCGCTCCAGCCACAGGTACAGCACCGCGATCCGGGTCCAGTCGGTCTGTTCCGGGGCCGGGGCGGCGGCGTGCACGGCCGCGATGGCCGCCTGCAACCGGTACGGCCCGGTCTCGTGCGGGTCCCAGGCGGCGTCGAGCAGCTCCGTCCCCTCGTCGATCAGTGCGCGGTCCCACAGCGTCCGGTCCTGATCGTCCAGGGTCAGGAGTTCGTCGTCGTGCCCGGTGCGGGCGGGCCGCCGCGCCTCGGTGAGCAGCATCAGGGCCAGGAGTCCGGCCGCCTCGCCGTCGTCGGGGCGCAGGTCGCGGAGCATGCGGGCCAGCCGGATCGCCTCTGCGGACAGGTCCGTGCGGGCCAGCGATCCCCCGGTCGTGGCGGTGTACCCCTCGTTGAAGACGAGGTAGAGCACCCGCATCACGGAGGCCAGGCGCTGCTCCAGGTCCTCGTCGGTCGGCGGGGTGAACCGGGCGCCCGCGCGGGCCAGGCGCTGTTTGGCGCGGCTGATGCGCGTGCCCATGGTCGCCTCGGTCGTGCCGTGGGCGTGGGCGATCTCGGCCGTGGTCAGGCCGCCGACGGCGCGCAGGGTCAGGGCCGCCCGGTCCGCCGGGCCCAGCACCGGGTGGCAGCACAGCAGGAGCAGGGTGAGGCTGTCGTCGGCCGCCGGCGCCGGGGGCGCGGACCGGCCGGGGTCGAGCAGGACCGACTCGGCCGCCCGCTGCTCGCGCAGGCGCCTGGCCTGGTCGGAGCGCAGGAGGTCGACCATGCGGCGGTAGCCGACCCGGATGAGCCAGGAGCGGGGTTCGCGGGGGACCCCCTCCTCGGGCCAGGTCCGGTTCGCGGCCAGCAGGGCCTCCTGCACCGCGTCCTCGGCGAGGTCGAAGCGGCCGAAGCGGCGCACCAGGGCGCCGAGCACCTGCGGCGCCTCGGTGCGCAGCAGGTGCTCGGTCTCGGGGTTCACGCGGCGAAGTCCTCACCCATGATCGGCCGGATCTCCACGGGTTCCCCGAGCGCCTCCACGATCCGGGAGGCGATCTCGACGGCGCGCTCGTGGCCGGACACGTCGATCACGGCGAAGCTGGCCAGGACCTCCTTGAGCTCGGCGAAGGGCCCGTCGGTGGCGACCACCCCCTCGGGTGAGCGGCGGACGGTGGTGCTGACGGCGGGGTGGCCCAGCCCTTCGGTCGAGACGAGCTCGCCGCTGTGGAGCAGTTCTCTTTCGAGCCGCTGGTAGGCGGCGAACGCGTCGAGCGCGTCCTGCGAGGGCGTGTCGGCGGTCGCGGCGTCCCAGGCCGCGGCCGGGGTGTAGCCCAGGAGCAGGTATTTCACGGTGTCCTCGTTTCCGGTGGCGGTGTGAGCACGGTAACCGTCCGGGCCGGTCGGTGCGGCCGCCGCGCCACCGCGGTCATCGGGTGGCGGCGACGGCGCCCGCGGGTCCTTCCCGGCGGTTCCTCTCCGGTACCTCGGAGCCGGCGCCGGGACTCCGACACCCAAAAAGAGTGATCTGGATCACATTGAAAACCTGTCGGAAGGCGCGTGCCCGCCGCGAGGTGTCGGTGCAACCCCGATCGAGGAGGACGGCATGAACGAGAACACCCGGCCGAGCGAAGCGGTCACGGCCCTGGGCCGGCTCGTGGGCACCTGGGCGGTGACCGGCGGCGCCGAGGGCACCGTGCGGTACGAGTGGATGGAGGGCGGGTTCTTCCTGCTCCAGCACGTGGAGCTCACCCAGTTCGGCGAGCCGGTCACCGGCATGGAGGTCATCGGCAACCTGCACCCGTTCGGGGAGCCGGTCGGCTCCGACGTGGTGTCCCGGTTCTACGACTCCCGGGGCAACACCCTGGACTACGTCTACGAACTGGTCGGCGACACCCTGACCATCTGGGGAGGCGTCCGGGGCGGCCCCGCCTACTTCACGGGGGAGTTCTCCGCGGACGGCTCCACCGTCACCGGCGCGTGGGTCTACCCCGGCGGGGGCGGCTACGACTCCACCATGACCCGGATCTGAGGCCGGGGACCGTCGCGCCCGGGGCCCGCACGGCGCGGGCCCCGGGCCGTGCGGCGCGGCCCTCAGCGCAGGCGGTCGTAGACCAGGGTGACCGTCCCGTGCTCGCCCGCGGCGTGGGAGGCCAGGGCCCACTTCTCGGCGGGCAGGCCGTCCTCGAACAGGCGCGGGCCGCCGCCGATGAACTCGGGGACGATCATCAGCGCCAGCCGGTCGACCCGGTCGGCGGCGAGCAGCGGCCTGATCAGGCTGGCGCTGCACGGCACGAGGATGTCCCCGCCCTCCTGTGCCTTGAGCCCGTCGACCACATCGGCGGCGGGGGCGTTCTCGATCCGCGCGCCCTCCCACGGGGAGGCGGCCAGGGTCCGGGACAGGACCACCTTCTCGGTCTCGGCCAGCCAGGCGGCGAACCCCCGGTCGCGGGGGTCGGCCGTCTCGTCGTGGGCCACCGGCGGCCAGTAGCCCAGGAACCCCTCGGCGTTGACCCGCCCCATCAGCGCCGTGGTGGCGGTCCGCCACAGGTCCGTGAGGTGGTCGCGGGCGACGTCGGTGACGGCGTACGGCGCCACCCAGGCGTGGTCCTGCGGGCCGCCGGGCCCGCAGTACCTCCCGTCGAGGGAGAGGTTCATGTTCGCGATGACCCTGCGGTCGGCGTGGCCGGTCATTTCGTGCTCCTCGGAGTGTCGGAAGGGGTGCCGCCGACGGTGGCGGCGAGCCGGTCCAGGGCCTGGTCCCAGCCCAGGCCGATGCCGGCGACGAAGTCGGCGGAGGCGACGGTGCTGTCGGTGATCCGCAGCCGCACGCGGAGCCGGGTCGCGTCTCCGGCGTCCTCGAGCGCGAACCCGTAGTGGCCGGTGAACGCGACGCCGCCCCCGGGCAGCAGCGGGGAGAGCCGGAAGGCGATCCGCTCGCCCGGGACGGCCTCGTCCACCACCCCCTCGGCGCGGCCCACGACACCGTCCGCGCCGGAGGTGTCGGCGGCGTCGCGGTAGGCCAGCACCGCCCGGCCGCCGGGCCGCGCCTCCAGGGCGGCCTCGGTGACGGCCAGGTCGTCCGGCGTCCACCAGCGGGCGAGCAGGTCGGGCTCGGTGAGGTGGCGCCACACGGTCTCTCGCGGCGCGTCCAGTACGCGTGTGAAGGCGAAGCTCCGCTCGTCGGCCCAGCGCTCCCGGTCGGCGGCGCGCGTCTCGGCGGCCAGCGACGCGGTGTAGGCGTCGAAGGACCCGCGGTGCTCGCGTGCCTGCCCGGCCAGCCCGTCCAGGAGGCCGGCCAACTCGCGGAGCGGGCCGGGCTCCAGGGCGTAGATGCGCCGGTTGCCGGTGCGGTGGGAGGTCACCAGGCCCGCCCGCTCCAGGCGTTGCAGGTGTTTGGTCGCCTGCGGTTGGCGCAGTCCGGCGCGTTCGGCGACCAGGCCCACCGACAGCGGGCGCTCCGCCAGGATGCGTGCGATGCGCAGCCGGGCGGGCTCGCCCAGCGCCTCCAGTCGTTCGTGCATGACCCGAGTATTCACTACAGAGAATATTCCTGTCAAGGAATACTCTGGTTCGGGTGCCGGAGCCCGACCGGCCCGGCCCGATAATGTCCCGGTGACCACCCCCGAAATCTCGGCCCGTGAGGCCGAAGTGCTCGACCTGCTCGGCGGGCACCTCAGCAACGCGGAGATCGCCGCACGGCTGTTCATCTCCGTGCGCACCGTCGAGTCGCACGTCTCCTCCCTGCTGCGCAAGCTCGGAATGCCCGACCGCCGGGCGCTCGCCCGCGCCGCTGCCGAGCGCTCCCGCGGCGGGGGACGGGACCGGTCGGCTCCGGCCCTGCCCGCGCCGCTGACGACGTTCGTCGGCCGGGTGGGGGAGCGCCGCGACCTGGCCGAGGCGGTCCGCGGGCACCGCCTGGTGACCGTGGTCGGCGCCGGCGGGGTGGGCAAGACCCGCCTGGCCCTGGCGGTGGCCGCGCAGGCCGCCGACGACTTCCCCGACGGGGTGTGGTTCGCCGACCTGGTCCCGCTCACCGAGCCCGGGCGGGTGGGGGCGGCCGTGGCCGCGGCGGTCGGCGTGGGCGAGCGCCCCGGCGGCGACTTCGACGAGGCGGTGTCGCAGGCCCTGGCCGACCGCCGGGCCCTGCTGGTCCTGGACAACTGCGAGCACGTGCGCGAGGGCGTCGCCCCGTTCCTGGAGCGGCTGCTCACCGCCTGCCCGCTGCTGCACGTGCTGGTCACCAGCCGCGCCCGGCTGCTGGTGCCCTTCGAGCGCACCTTCCCGCTCCCGCCGCTGTCGCTGGAGGGCGGCGAGGACTCCGAGGCGGCGGCCCTGTTCCTGGAGCGCGCCGCGGCGGTCGGCCCGCCGCCGGGGACGTCGGTGGGCGAGGAGGTCGCGGCCGTCTGCGAACGGCTCGGGGGCATGGCGCTGGCCATCGAGCTCGCGGCGGCCCGGTGGTCCACGCTGGGCCCGGACGGCCTCATGGCCGGGCTCGCCGACCAGCTGCGCGTGCTCACCGGCGGCCCCCGCGCCGACGACCGGCACCGGTCGGTGCGCGCGGTGCTGGACTGGAGCCACGGACTGCTGGAACCGGAGGACCGGGCCCTGCTGCGCCGGGTCTCGGTGTTCGTGGCGCCGTTCACCCCCGAGGCGGCCGCCGAGATCGCCGGGTTCGCGCCCCTGGACGGGGCCGCGGTGGTCGACGGGCTGGGCAGGCTCGCCGAGCAGAGCCTGCTCTCGGTCGCCCCCTCCTCGACCGGGACCCGCTACCACGCCCTGGAGACCATCCGCCAGTACGGGGCCGAGCACCTGGCCGGGGCCGGCGAGCAGGACGAGGTGCGCGCCCGCCACCTGCGCTGGTGCCTGGCCCGCGCCGCCGAGCTGGAGGGCGGCGGGGGAGCCGGCTGGCGCACCCGGTTCGACGCCGTCGCCGAGGACCTGCGCGCCGCCCTCACCGCCACCGCCGAACGGCCCGAACACCGCGCCGGGGCCCACCGGCTCGCCCTGTCCATGGGCAGCCTGGCCTTCACCCGCACCCTGCTCGGCGAGGCCCAGCAGCGGTACGTGCAGGCGGCCGGGCTCGCCGACCGGGACGGCCCCGCGGTCGCGGCGCTGCGCAGCGCCGCCGCGGTGGCCGGGTGCCGCGGGCTGGACGGCGACTCCTACCGCCTGCACCGCTGGGCCGCCGTGGCCGCGGAACGCGCCGGCGACGGCCCGGCGGCGGCACGGGACCTGGCCGACTCGGCCGTGATCGCGTACCGCTTCTCCACGTCCTTCGCGCAGCTGCCCCCCGCCGAGGAGGTCAAGGAGGCGCTCGCGCGCGCCCGCGATCTGGCCGACGACTCCCCGGCCTCGCGGGCGGCGCTCGCCCTGGCCGAGGCCGCGGTGGTCGCGGACGCCTTCGGGGCGCTCCAGGGGGATCCGGACAATCCGGCCTCGGAGACGGTGGCCAGCGCCCGGCACGCCGTCGACCTCGCCCGCGAGGCGGGGGACCCGGTGGCCGAGTCCGCCGCCCTGGACGCGCTCTCCGGCGCCCAGTGCTGGACCGGGGACTCCTTCGCCTCCGCGGAGGCGGCCCGGCGCCGGATCGAGATCCTGGACCGCGTCCCGCCCTCGCCCGCCGCCACGCACGAGCTGATGGACGCCCTGGCCATGGCCGCGGCGACCGCGATCGGCGTCGGCGACCTGCCCCGGGCCCGCCGGTGGGGCCGGCGGATGGCCGACCACCCGCTGCTGTCCGAGGCGGGGCACCACGCCGCCTCCTGGCTCCTGGTCGCCGACGCGTTCGCGGGCGAGGTCGAGGGGGTGCTCGCGGGCGCCGAGAGGTTCAGGGAGGCCTGGCAGCGCAGCGGCCGGCTGCGGACGCGCTCCCTGGGTCCGGCCGCGGCGGCGGTGGCGATGGTCCACGGCCTGCGCGGGGACCCCGACGCCCGGGCCGAGTGGCTGGAGGTCATCGACCGGGCGGGGCCCGGGGACGACCACCGCCTGGGCTACGGGGCGGTCTTCGACGCCCTGCTCCTGCTCCACCACGGGGACGCCGACAGCGCCCTGGAGCGCGTCGCCCCCGAGCCGGAGCGGGTGTGGAAGTGGGTGTGCTGGGTGTGGCTGCACTGGTACACGGCGCTGCGGGCGGAGGCGGCGGTGCTCGCCGGGCGCGCCGACGCCCGGGAGCTGGTCGACGCGGCCCGGGCGGTGGTGGCCGGGAACCCGGTGGCCACCGCCCAGGTGGAGCGGGCGCGGGCGCTCCTGGACGGCGACGCGCCGGGGCTGCCGGCCATCGCGGCGGCGTTCGAGGCGGCGGGCTGCCGCTACCAGGCGGCCCGCACCCTGGTGCTCGCCGGGGGCGGGCACCGGGCGGCGGGCGAGGCCGCGTTCACCGCCCTGGGCCTGGTCCCGGGGACCTGAGCGGCCCGTCCGGGGCCGCCTCCGCAGGGGCCCGCCTCGGGTCCGCGCGGAGGCGGCCCCGGCGGCGCCCCGACGGGGGAGGGCCTCAGCCCGCCGCCCGGCGCACCAGGTCGGCGATCCGCTTCTCGACCTCGTCGGTGACCTCCACCAGGGCGAACGCGGTCGCCCACATCGGCCCCTCGTCCAGCAGGGCCGGGTCGTTGAACCCCAGCGTGGCGTAGCGCGCCTTGAACTTGGCCGCGCTCTGGAAGAAGCAGACGACCTTGCCGTCCAGCGCGTAGGCGGGCATCCCGTACCACGTCTTGGGCGCCAGCGAGGGCGCCTCGCGGGTGACGATCGCGTGCACGCGCTCGGCCAGGACCCGGTCCTCGTCGGGCATCTCGGCGATCTTGGCGAGCACGTCCCGCACCGCCTCGGCGGCCTTCTCCTCGCGCGAGGCCCGCCGCGACGCCTTCTTCTGCTCCTGGGCGTGCTCCTTCATCGCCGCCCGCTCCTCGGCGGTGAACCCCTCGTACGTTCCCTTGTCGGCCATGGTCGCTCCCCGTCGTCGTGGATGGTGCCCGGCCGGGTCGTCCCGGCCCCTTGTGACCACCATCCTGCCCCGGCGCGGGTCAGGGGCGCCTCCGTGGTGGCCACGGAGACCACCACGGATCGCGGTCCCGGTGGTCCTGCCGGGGCGGGCGGCGCCGCACCGGGCGGGGCGCCCTCGGCCCGGCGGCCGGCGGAGACGATAGAGGACCGCGCACCTATGGGACCATGCACATATGTGCGCTATCCTCTATCCATGTCATTGCGGCACGCCATCCTCGGCATCCTGTCCATCCGACCCATGAGCGGCTACGACCTCAAGAAGGCCGTCGACGGCAGCGTCGGCCACTTCTGGACCGCCGACCAGTCGCAGATCTACCGGACCCTCTCCGCCCTGGTGGAGGAGGGGCTGGCGTCCCGCGGCACCGTTGTCCAGGAGGGCCGCCCCACCCTGCACCCCCACACCGTCACCGAGGCAGGACTGGCCGAGCTCGACCGCTGGCTCGCCTCGCCCCTCAAGACCCCGCCCACCCGCGACGCCTTCCTGGCCCGGGTGTTCTTCGCCGACCGCCTGCCGCCCGAGGACGTCCGCGCGCTCCTGGACGCCCGCCGCCGGGAGATCGCCGCGGAACTGGCCGAACTGGAGGCCGTGGAGACCCCCGACCCCGCCGACCTGCCCGAGGGCGTCTCCGCGCTGGGCTACCAGCTGCGCCTGGCCGCCCTCGACAACGGCATCGCCCACGCCCGGGCCGAACTCGCCTGGCTCGACGCCACCGAACAACGACTCGAACGGATCACCCCATGAGCCCGCCCCCCGCCGCCCGGCTGCACCGGATCGCCGCCCGCTACGCCGCCAGACCCACCGTGTCGGCCTTCGCCGCCGCGATCGAGCAGCCCTCCACCGGGTTCTCCTGGAGCCACGGCGACACCGAGCGCCCCTACTTCATCGCCAGCATCACCAAGCTGTACACCGTCGCGGTCGTCATGCAGCTGCGCGACGAGGGCGCGCTGACCCTGGACACCCCCGCCGCCGACCTGATCGGCGCGGACACGATGCGCGGCCTCAACACCCACGGCGGGCGCGACCACGGACCGCGCATCACGGTGCGCGAGCTGCTGTCGCAGACCTCCGGAATCCCCGACTACTTCGAGCAGAAGCGCCCCGACGGCACCACCTTCCTGGACGACGTCCTGCGCGCCGACGCCGCCTGGACCGCCGACGAGCTCATCGACATGGCCCGCCGCCTGCCGAGCCCGTTCGCCCCCTCCACTCCGGGCCGGGCGTACTACAGCGACACCAACTACCAGCTGGTCGGGCGCATCATCGAGACCGTCACCTCCGGGAGCCAGGAGGAGGCCCTGCGCACCCGGATCACCGGCCCGCTGGGCCTGCGCGACACCTGGATGCTCACCCCGGACACCCTGGACCGCTACGGCGAGGCCGCCCCGCTCCTGCACCGCCGCCGGGCCCTGCGCATCCCCCGCGCGATCGCCTCGTTCCCGCCCGACGGCGCGGTGGTCTCCACCGTCTCCGACCAGCTGCGGTTCCTGCGGGCGTTCACCGGCGGCCGGCTGTTCCCGGAGCACTACCTGGCCGAGATGACCGCGCGCTGGAACCCGGTCTTCTCACGCCTGACCCCCATCGACTACGGGACCGGGATCATGCGGTTCCGGGTGCCCCGCGTGCTGTCGCCGTTCGCGCCGGTCCCGGCGATGGTCGGCCACTCCGGCGCCTTCGGCAACGCCCTCTACCACCTGCCCGGACGGGACCTGTACGTGGCCGCCACCGTCAACCAGATGGAGCCGCGCTCCCTGGTGCACGGCCTGGTCGCGCAGCTCGTCGCCCGGCTCTGAGGGGCGGCCCGGGGCCCGGTTCAGCCGGGGGTGTCCAGCCGCTGGGTGCCGACCACCGAGAGCAGGCGCAGGGCGCCCTCCGACGGGGAGCCGGGCTCGGCCGTGTAGATGACGACCCGCTGGTCCCGGTCGGCGACGTCCAGGACGTCGCAGTCCAGGGTGACCGGCCCCACCAGCGGGTGCTCGATGGTCTTGCGCAGGGCGGGGGCCGGGCCCACGTCGTGGGCGGCCCACAGCCGGGCGAACTCCGCGCTGCCCGCGAGGAGGTCGCCCACCAGGGCCGCCACCTCGGGGTCGTCGGGGTAGCGGGCGGCGGTGACGCGCAGGTCCCGGGCCGCGATCCGGGAGAACGCCGCCAGGTCCGACAGCCGGTACCGCCGCCGGTCCGATCCCGGCGGGGCGAGGAAGACCTGCCGCACGAGGTTGCGGTCCTCGCGGGACAGGGCGGAGAAGTCCCCCATCAGGGCGGCCGCCAGGTCGTTCCAGGCGATGACCTCGTAGGTCGCCGACAGCACGACCGCCGCGGCGCCCGGCAGTTTGCCCAGCAGGCGCAGGATGCTCGGGCGCACCTCGCGGGAGGGGCCGGCCGGCGGTCCGGGCGGGGAGCCGGCGAGGTAGTAGAGGTGGTCGCGTTCGGCGTCCGACAGGCGCAGCGCCCGGGCCAGCCCGGCGAGCACCTCGCGGGAGGGGTGCGGGCCGCGGGCCTGCTCCAGCCGCGTGTAGTACTCGGTGGAGATGAACGCCAGCTGCGCCACCTCCTCGCGGCGCAGCCCCGGTGTGCGGCGCCGCGGACCGGCGGGCAGGCCCACGTCGGCGGGGGTGATGCGCTCGCGTCTGCCGCGCAGGAAGCCGGCCAGCTCTCGTCTGTCCACCCTCCCAGTGTGCCCGGGCGGCGGGGCCGATCCAGGTACCGCCGGTACCTGGATCCGTTCCGCCGCCGGGCCCACGCTCATGGCCATGGACACTGTGAACGAACACGACACCCGCACCCTCGGCCTGCTGGCGGACCGGACCGTCCTGGTGACCGGCGCGAGCAGGGGCATCGGCGCCGCCGCGGCGCGCCTGTTCGCCGCCGAGGGGGCCCGGGTCATGCTCACCGCCCGGACCGGGGACCGGCTCAAGGCCGTGACCGAGGAGATCCGGGCCGCCGGCGGCACCGCCGAGTACACGGTCTGCGACCTGGGCGACACGGACGCCGTCCGCGCCGCGGTCGAGCGCACCGTCGAGGTGTACGGCCGGCTCGACGCCGCCTTCAACAACGGGGCGGTCGCCCTGCCGCCCGGCCCGCTCGACCAGGCCCCCGAGGCCGACCTGGACCTGATCTACGCCGTGAACTTCAAGGGCACCTGGGCGGCCCTGGCAGCCCAGGTCGCCGCCATCCGCGCCACCGCGGGCACGGGCGCCATCGTCAACTGCTCCTCCGTCGGCGGCTGGCGGGGCAACGCCCTCCTGCCCGCCTACGGGGCGATGAAGCGGGCGCTCAACAGCCTCACCGAGTCGGCCGCGATCACCTACGGGCCCGAGGGCATTCGCGTCAACGCCGTCGCGCCCGGCACGACGCTGACCGACATGGTGGGCGCCTGGGAGGAGGTGTCCCCGGGCATCGTCGACGTCCTCAACGCCCGGACCCCGCTGCGCCGGGCGGCCGAACCCGGGGAGATCGCCCAGGCGGTCGCCTGGCTGCTCAGCGAGCGGGCCTCCTACGTGACCGGGGCGGTCCTGCCGGTGGACGGGGGGCTGCACACGGCGTGACCCGCTCTCGGCCGCGGGGCCGACCGGCCGTGCCCGGCGCTTTCCCGGGTAGGGATCCCGGCGGCCCCCGCGGGGGGCCTGCGAGCCGAGACCGGAGGGATGCAGCGCGGTGGGAGACGACAGTGCGGCCGACGAGGCGGCGGAGCGGCGGTTCTTCGCGGGCCTGCCCGCGACACGGGGCGCGGCCGGGGCGCTGATCCTGTCCCCGGCGGGGGAGGTCCTGCTGGTGGAGCGCACCTACAGGCCCGACGCGCCCTGGGGCCTGCCGGGCGGCATCGTCGAGCGCGACGAGTCCCCGCTGGCCGCCTGCCGCCGGGAGCTGGCCGAGGAGCTGGGGGTCGTAGCCGCCGTCCGGCGGCTGGTCGCCGTGGACTGGGTGGCGGCCGAGGGGGTGCGCACCACCGCCCTGCACTGGCTGTTCACCGCCGAGCTGCCCGGGGGCGCCCGGCTCCGGCTGCCCCCGGAGGAGCTGTCCGGGTGGACGTGGGCGGACCCCGGCCGCGTCGGCGGCCTGCTGGCCCCGCACACGGCCCGCCGGGTCGCGGCGGGCCTGGCCGCCGCCGCGGCGGGGGAGACCGTGTACCTGGAGAACGGCCACCCCGCCCTGGGCGCCTGAGCACACCCGTAGGGGGGCGGGGCCCGGGCTGATGCGCCGCGGTCCGCGGCGGCCGGACCCTGAGGTGTTCCTGAGGCGGCCGTGAGCCCGTCCGGACCCGGGGCGGGCACTCTCACGGGTATGAGCACACCCGCCGACAGCGGCCCCATCGACAGCCCCGACCCCTCGGTCGCCGAACACGTGCGCCGGTACATCGCCACCGGCGGCGCCAGCGGCTACCTGGAGGGCGGGACGACCAACCTCGTCCTCACCCACCGCGGCCGCACCTCGGGGCGGCTCTACCGCACCGGCCTGTTCTTCGGCACCGACGGGGACTCGCTGGTGCTGGTCGCCTCGGGGGCGGCGATCACCCACACCCACCCGCAGTGGTACCTCAACGTGACCGCCCACCCGGAGGTGGAGGTCCAGGTGCGCGACCGGCGCCTGCGCATGCGCGCCCGCACCGCCCAGGGCGCCGAACGCGAACGCCTGTGGGCCATGATGGCCGGGCGCGCCCCGGTCTACCGCACCTACTACGAGCCCCGTACCCGCCGCACCATCCCGGTGGTCGTCCTGGACCCGGCCGACCCGGCCTGACCGGGGCTATGAGGCGGCGGCCTGGGCGATGGCCTGGGCGTGGAGGCTGAGCCGGTTCCGGTGAGTCCGGGGGGAGAGCGGCGCGGCGTCGATCGCCGCGCGCGCCGTGGCCGGGTTCCGTGACGGGGACGCGGCGCCGCGGGGCTTGACCCTGCCGCAGGGTCAACCCTCCAGCATGGGCCGCACCACCCGTACCGAGAAAGGCGGCGACCCCGTGCGCCACTTCACGATCCACCACGACGGAGCCGCCATCGCGGTCTCCCGCGGCGGCCGGGGCCGCCCGCTGGTCCTGTGCCCCGGCCTCGACACGACCCGGGCCGAGCTGGGCGAACTGGTCGGGCTGCTGCGGCGCGACCACGACGTCGTGGCCTTCGACCTGCGGGGCCACGGCCTCTCCCCGGCCGCCGGCCGCTACACCTTCGAGGCGTTCCTCGGCGACCTGTCCGCCGTGATGGCGCGCACGCGGCGACCGGGGGCGGCGCCCCTGCTGGTGGGCTACTCCCTGGGCGCGGACCTGGTCGTGCACTACGCCTCGGAGAACCCGGACGGCGTCGCCGGACTGGTTCTCATCGACGGGGCGAACCCGGTTCCCGAGCCGTTCGTCACCGAGGACCTCCTGCCGCTGTTCCGTGCGATGTGGGAGGACGCGGCGGCCCGGCGCGCGGCGGACCTGGGCACCGACCGGCAGGTGCTCCTCACCGGCCGCGAGATCCTGGACCTCAATATCGAGGTCGACGCGATCCGGGCGCGGATCCTCGACCGCTACCGGAGGATCGTCCCGCCCGTCACCGTGATCGCCTCGGCCTCCCTGTCCGGGGGGCGGCGCGGGGGTGCACGGGGAGCGCCTGGACCGGAACTGGCGCGCCGGCATCGACCGGCTCGTGCGCGAGCTGCCCCGCGTCGCGGTCACGCGGCTCGACGCCGACCACCGGATGCCGTTCACCCACGCCGCGGAGATCGCCCGGATCATCCGCGGGGCGCACGGCGGTCCGGCGACGACCGCGCAGGAGACCGGTCCGATGCTGACCATCGGAGAACTGGCGTCCTACGCCGGGGTGACGGTGCGCGCCGTGCGGCACTACCACGCCGAGGGGCTGCTGGCGGAGCCGGAGCGGGACCGCTCCGGCTACCGCCGGTACGGCGCCGACGCCGTGATCGAGCTGATCCGGATCCGCACACTCGCCCGGGCCGGGGTCCCGCTGTCGCGGGTGCGGGAGCTGCTGCGCGCCGACCGGGAGGGGTTCGCCGCGGCCGTGGACGACATCGACGCGCGGCTGGAGGAGCTCGCCGACGGGCTGGCGTCCTACATCACCGGGCTGGCCGAGGAGAAGGGCGACGCCTATGTGGACGACGTCGACGTGGAGCCGACGATGGCCGGCCTGATGGACGCGCTGGCCTTCGACACCGTGCCGCAGGCCCGCCGGCTGATCGAGCTGCTGCGCGGCCGGGGCTGGTCCGGCTGGACCAGACTGGCGCGGGTCGAGGGGGACACCGGCCCCCGGTGAGGCCGCGGGGGTGGGCGGCCCCCGGGCGCGGCGGACGGCCCGTGCGGCGCCGAACTTCGATCCCGCTCGTACAATGGCCGCATGCACACCGAGCGGATCCCACCGCACCCCGACGTCGCGGCCCTCACCCTGCAGCGGCTCCTGGAGGCGCTGGTGGACCCGGTGCGGCGCAGCATCGTCGAGCAGCTCTACGACGCCTCGGCCGACGTCGCCTGCGGCGGCTTCGACCTGCCCGTCGGCAAGTCCACCGCCACCCACCACTTCCGGGTGCTGCGCGAGGCCGGGCTCATCCGCCAGTACTACGAGGGCACCTCGCGGATGAACACGCTGCGCCGCCGGGAGATCGACACCGCCTTCCCCGGCCTGCTGGAGTCGGTCGTGGCCGCGGACCGGGCGGACCGGGCCGCCGCCCGCTGAGGCCAGCCGCGCGGGTTTGCGTTCGAGCGCGCTCGAAGGCCTAGCGTCCCGCGCATGACGACGACACCGAAAACCTGGATCATCACCGGCGCCTCCCGCGGCCTGGGACGCGCCCTGGCGCAGGCGGCCCTGGCCGCGGGCGAGCGCGTGGCGGCCGCCGTGCGCGACCCCGGCGGCGTCGCCGACCTGGCCGCCGAGCACCCCGACCGCTTCCTGGCCCTGGCCCACGACGTCCGCGACACCGCCGCCGCCCCGTCCCTGGCCCGGGCGGTCCTGGACCGGTTCGGGAGCATCGACGTGCTGGTCAACAACGCGGGGCGGGCCGTGGTCGGAGCGGCCGAGGAGGTCGGCGACGGCCCGCTGCGCGAGCTGATGGAGCTGCACCTGTTCGGCCCCGCCGCCCTGGTCCGCGCCGTGCTGCCCGCCATGCGCGCCCGCGGCGCGGGGACGATCGTGCAGATGAGCAGCCAGGGCGGGCGGATCTCCTTCCCCGGGGTGTCGGCCTACTCCGCGTCCAAGTTCGCCCTGGAGGGCTGGTCGGAGTCCCTGGCCGGGGAGGTCGCGCCGTTCGGGGTGCGGGTGATGCTCGTGGAGCCCAGCCGGTTCCGGACCGGCTTCAACGGCGCCGACGTGCTGGAGTTCGCCGCCGACTCCGCGGTCTACCGCGACGTGCTCGCGGCGGTGCGCGCCGACATGGCGGGGGCGGACGGCCGCCAGGAGGGCGACCCCGAGCGCGCGGCCGGGATCATCGTGTCCCTGGTGCGCGGCGGGGAGGTGCCGCTGCGGCTGCCGCTGGGCCGCGAGGCCGTCGAACGCCTGGGCGCGGCCCACCGGCGCGGCCTGGCCGAGCTGGAGCGGTGGGCCGGGACCGCCCGCGACGCCGACTTCGCCGGGGTGCCGGCCTCGGTCCGGCCGGTCTAGTCTGGCGCCATGGCCACCGATGAGCTGATGAACCGGGCCCTGGCCGCCCTGGAGGACGGCGCCCCGCCGTCGGTCGAGGCGATCCACCGGCTCACCGACCCGGCCGTCGCCACCGGGCCGATGACGATCGCCGAGGTCGCGGACCGGCTGGAGCTGTCCCCGCACACACTGCGCTACTACGAGCGCGTGGGGCTGGTCCGGGTGGCCCGCGACTCCGGCGGGCACCGGGTGTACGACGCCGGGGCGGTGCGGCGCCTGGTGTTCCTGACCCGGATGCGGCTGTCCGGGATGGCGGTGCGCGACCTGCGCCGCTACGTGGAGCTGGTCGACGCCGGGGAGCACACGGTGCCCGAGCGGCTGTCCATGCTGCTCGAGCACCGCGAGGCCACCCGCCGCCGGATGCGCGAACTGGCCCTGTCCCTGGCCGCGATCGACTACAAGATCGCGACCTACGGGGGAGCGGCCGGCCCCGAGGGGGCCTAGGCCAGGGGGCCGCCGGCGCCCAGGGCCAGGTCGGCGAACCGCTCGCCGATGCGGCGGTGCGCCGCGGTGTCCGGGTGCAGGGAGTCGGGCAGGGGCAGCTCGGCCGCGTCCGCCTCCCCGTACAGCTCCAGGCCGTCCAGGTAGTGCAGGTGCGGGTCGTCGGCCGCCCGGTCGGCGACGATGCGGGCCAGCTCGCCGCGGATGTCGGCGAGCGCGAGCCGACCGGCCGCGCGCGCGGCCGCGTCGCCCCCGGCCCGGTAGGACAGCCGGCCCTCGGCGAGGGCGGACATGTCCATCTGCGTGGGCCCGGGGACCTCCTCGTGGATGGCGCAGTGGATCGGGGAGACCACCAGCAGCGGCGTGTCCGGGTGGCCCTCGCGGACGGTGTCCAGGAACCCGTGCACGGCCGGGCCGAAGGCGCGCCGGTGCATGGCGTCCTGGTTGACGACGTTGATGCCGAGCTTGACGCTGATCGCGTCCGCGGGGACCTCGCGCAGGGTGCGGGCGGTGAAGGGGTCCACCATGGCGTTGCCGCTCAGGCCCAGGTTGACCAGGTCGACCCCGGCGCGCAGCGCGGCGACGGCGGGCCAGGTGGCGGTGGGGCCCGCGGCGTCCGAGCCGTGGCTGATGGAGCTGCCGTGGTGCAGCCAGACGCGCCGCCCGCCGGCGGGCGCGGGGGCCACGGGGGCGTCGGTGCGCAGGGCGACGGGGATGGTGGCCTCGTTGTGCGGCAGCCAGATCTCCACGTCCTTGTCCCGGTCGGGCAGGCCGGTGAAGCGGACGGTCCCGACGGGGCCGCGGCGGTGCTCGACGGCACCGGTGGCCATGTCGATGACCAGGGTGTCCCCGCCGTCGACGTGCCCCTGGGCGGTGAGGCGACCGTCCACGAGCAGGTCGTAGACCCCGGCGGGGCGCGGCGGGGCGCCGGTGAAGGTGCGCTTGGTGGGCAGGGCGTCGAGTTCGACGACGGTGGCGCGGGTGCGCAGGGCCAGGCGGACGCCGGAGGTCTGGGCGGCGATGTGGTCCATCATCGGGTCGGGCGCCTGGGCCAGGGCCCGCCGGGGCAGGCGCATGGGGCGGGGGCCGTGGGCGGTGGGCCGGATCTCGACGGCTCCGCGCAGCAGGTCGGCGGTGACCGGGGTGGTGACGGGGTCCATGGCGGGTTCCTAGTGGTGGTCGGGTGCGGGCCAGTTCCGCAGCAGGGAGTCGAGGGCGTCGATGGTGCGCGACCAGGTCGCCTCGGTGTCGGGGGCGCTGTGGTCGAAGCCCCCGCCCATCTCCAGGCTCACGTAGCCGTGCAGGGTGGCGCCCAGCAGCCGGACGGCGTGGGTCTCCTCGGCACCGGGCAGGTCGTAGCCGCGCAGGACGGCGCGGGTCATCCGGGCGTGCCGGGGTCCGGCGCTGGCGGCCGCGGTGGCGGCGTCGAGCCGGAACCGGGTGGCGTCGTAGCGGCCGGGGTGCTCGCGGGCGTAGTCGCGGTAGACGTCCGCCAGCGCGGCCAGGGCGTCCCTGCCCGAGCGCCCGGCCAGGGCGTCGGCGGCCCGGTCCGCGAGCTCCTCCAGAGCCAGCAGGGCGATCCGGGTCTTGAGGTCGTGGGAGTTCTTCAGGTGCGAGTACAGGCTCGCGACCTTGACGTCGAACCGGCGGGCGACCTCGGAGAGGGTGACGTGCTCGAACCCGGCCTCGTCGGCGAGGTCGGCCCCCGCCCGGACGAGGAGCCCGGTGCTGAGCCCGGCGCGTGCCATCATGACCTCCCTTTTCGACTACAGCGACCCTATATATGCCTAAAGGCTTTAGGGAAGCGCTGGATTCCTGTAGGGCGTGCGACCCCGGTCACGCCGACCGCACGCGCGGCCGCGCGGGGCCCTTCCCACAAGCCGGGCCGGAGCATGGGTTCGGCGGATGGACCCTCGGAAATGGACCGACGAGGCCGCGATCGCGCGGTGGGACGCCTCCGCCACCCGGGAGGCCATGGAGGCGCACGGCCGGGACGGCGACTTCGCCGAACGGCACCTGGCCGACCCGGCCCTGCTGCGGATGCTCGGGCCGGTGTCGGGGCTGCGGGTCCTGGACGCGGGCAGCGGCGACGGCTACCTGAGCCGGATGCCGGCCGCGCGCGGGGCGCGGGTGGTGGGGCTGGAGCCCGCCGGGGCGATGGTCGCCTTCGCCCGGGAGCGGGAGGAGCGCGACCCCCTGGGGGTGGAGTACGTCCAGGGGGACCTGGCCCGGACGCCCGTCCCGGGCGGGCCGTTCGTCTTCGGGATCGTGCACCCGGCCTTCGAGGGGCCGGCCGGGAGCCGGCGCCGGCACGGCGAGTACCGGCAGGGCCGCTACCTGGAGGAGTACGTGGTGCACGGCCCCGCCGCGCCGGACTTCCACCGGCCGCTGTCGGCGTACCTGAACGAGGTCGCCGCCCTGGGGCTGCGGCTGCGCGAGGTCGCCGAGCCGGGGCTGGACCCGGACGCGGCGCGCGAGGCGGTGGCGGCGGATCCGGGCGTCGGGGCGTACGTCAGGATGCCGAACTTCCTGTTCGTGGCGGCCGAGGCGCCCTAGGCCTCCAGGCCGCGTTCGATGCGGTACTGCTCGGCGAGTTCGGGGTACTCCTGCGCGGGCACCTCCACCAGGTGGGCCGGCCGGCCCAGGGACTCCCCGATGCGCTCGGCCGCCGCGCGGGCCGCGCCGGCGGTGGCGTACACCCCCGCGACGACGGTGTGGCCGGTGCCCACGGGGTCGGGCTCCTCCTCTTCCAGGCGCACGCCCGTGCTCCAGGGGATCGGGCAGGGGCCGTCGTGCTCGGGTTCGGGGCACAGCAGGCGGGCGACGGCCCCGCCCTGCGCCAGGGCCTCCTCGCCGGTGGCGAAGCCGGGGACGAGGATCTCGAAGGTGCGGGGCCGGTCGGTGCTCATGGGGTCCCTCCTCGGTGCGGGCCCGGTCGACGATAGTCCCGCCGCCCCGGCCGCGCACCCGGTTTTCACAGGTCGGCACCGCGGTCGGGCCCGCGCCGCCCCTGGCTGCGGTCCGGGCTCAGGAGCCGTCGCCGGTGAAGTAGTGGGAGATGTCCTCCCACGTGAAGGGCTCGCGCCAGGCGGGGGCGCCGGTGAGCCAGCCCGACATCGCGGTGGCGACCTCCTCGGGGGACTCGGTGTACGTGCGGTGGTGCTCGGTCGGGCCGCCGTCGCGGTACTCGAGCTGGTACCGGCCCTCCCGATGCCTCCACAGCACCTGCACGTAGTGGTCGTCGGCGCGTTCGACGATGAGGAACTCGTTGCCCGCCTCCAGGCCCGCCACCATCGTGTCCACGTCCCGGGGGGTGGGGTCGTGGACCGTCCGTCCGCTCTCGTCCCATGCCTTGGTGGTCATGGGGCGAGTATCGGCCACGGGTGCGACATCCGCGACCACTACTCCCCAACATTCCTTTTGACTCCCCACTAAAGGGAAGTTTAGAGTACAAAAAAGCACTCCAATGGGGAGTGATGGGGGAGGAAGGGGAGTTCCGATGAACGCCATCTACCGGTCCGAGGCCGGGGAGCGGGAGGTCCGGCGGCGGTACCTGGAGGCGCTGGACGCCTGGCCGGTGCCCGCCGAGCGGGTGCGCCTGCCCACCCGGGAGGGCGAGACGTTCGTCCTGGCCTGCGGCCCGCGCGACGCGCCGCCCGTGGTGCTGCTGCACGGCTCGGGGGCCAACTCCTCGGTGTGGGCGGGCGACGCCCCCACCTGGTCGCGGCACCTGCGGATGTACGCCGTGGACCTGGTCGGCGAGCCCGGGCTGAGCGCCCCCGCCCGCCCCGCCCTGGACTCCGACGCCGTCGCCCTGTGGCTGGACGACGTCATGGACGGGCTCGGCCTGTCCCGGGCGGCCTTCGTGGGGATGTCCCTGGGCGGGTGGACCGCCCTGGACCACGCCGTCCGCCGGCCCGGGCGGGTCGAGCGGCTGGCGCTGGTGTGCCCCGGCGGCATCGGCCGCCAGACCCCGCTGCGGCTGGCCCCGGCCCTGGCCTGGACCCCCTTCGGCCGGTGGGGCAGGCTCCGCTCGGTGCGCGCCGTCCTGGGGCTGCACGAGCCCCGGTACGCGCCGCTGGTGGAGGAGGTCGCCGCCGCCTTCGGGGAGTTCCGGCCGCGCACCGAGACCCTGCCCGTGTTCTCCGACGCCGCCCTGCGCTCCCTGGACATGCCGGTGAAGGCCGTGATGGGCGACAGGGACCTGATGCTCGACTCGGCGGACACCGCGCGGCGGCTGCGCGCCCACGTCCCGCACGCCGAGGTCACCGTGCTGCCCGGCGTGGGGCACGCCGTCATCGGGCAGGGCCCCGCGGTGCTGGACTTCCTACGCGCCTGAGTGCTCCGGGACCTCCAGCTGCGCCTCCAGGGAGTCCAGGACGGAGGCCAGCCCCGCCCGGAACGTCTCGCGGGCCTCCTGCTCCAGGTAGGGCTCGGACTCGTCCCCGTTGGCGAACGCCCCCGCCCGCGCCATCGCGGTCAGGGTGGGGAAGCGCGCGCCGAAGTCCGGGGCGACCTCGTCCAGCAGGCCCGACCGCTCGCGCCACCACACGTCCTCGGGGATCCCGGTGACCGCCCCCGCCCGGCGGGCCTCAGCGGCGACCTGCACCTGGCCGCGCACCAGGTTGAACAGGGTCCCGTAGGCGGTGCGGATGCGCGCCGGGGGCAGGCCCGCCCGGTGCAGCACCGCCGCCAACGACTCGAAGAGCCGGTACTCGTTGGGGCCCAGCACCGGGCGGGCGGTGGAGACCTCCAGGGTCCAGGGGTGGCGCAGGTAGAAGTCCCACAGCCGCACGGCCCAGGCCTCGGTCGCGGCGCGCCAGCCGGGGGAGCGGTCGGCCTCCGCGGCGTCGGCGGGCTCGCCGAAGACGTGGTCGTACATCAGCTCGACGAGTTCGTTCTTGCTGGCCACGTAGGTGTACAGGGACATGGCGGTGCGGCCCAGGCGCTCCCCGACCGCCCGCATGGACAGCGCCTCCATGCCCTCGGCGTCGGCCACCTCCACGGCGGTGGCCACCACCAGGTCCACGGTGAGCTCGGGTCGGCGGCCGGCGGCCGGGGCGGGGGCCGCCTCACCCGGGGAGCGCCACAGCAGGGACATCGTGCGGCGTGCGTCTCCGCGCCCGGGGTACACGACCACGAATGTCCTCCTTATGGCATAAACTCGACCGGTCTGAGAGTTTATCGCATAAGGAAACCTGGAGAACAGCGTGCGAACCGAGCATCCGGCCGACGGCCACGACACCATCCAGGTCCGCGGTGCCAGGGAGAACAACCTGGCGGGGGTCGACGTCGACATCCCCAAGCGCCGCCTGACCGTCTTCACCGGCCTGTCCGGCTCCGGCAAGTCCTCCCTGGTCTTCGGGACCATCGCCGCGGAGTCCCAGCGGCTCATCAACGAGACCTACACGACCTTCATCCAGTCGTTCATGCCCAACGTCGGCCGCCCCGAGGTGGACACGCTGCGCAACCTCAGCGCCGCGATCATCGTCGACCAGGAGCGCATGGGCGCCAACTCCCGGTCCACCGTGGGCACCGCCACCGACGCGGCCGCCATGCTGCGCGTGGTCTTCAGCCGCGTGGGCACCCCCCGCCTGGAGCCCTCCAGCGCGTTCAGCTTCAACAACGCCGAGGGCATGTGCCCCGAGTGCGAGGGCCTGGGCCGGGTCAACGCCATCGACATCGGCGAACTGGTCGACGCCGACCTGTCCCTGAACGAGGGGGCCATCACCGCCCCCGGCTACGGGGTGGGCACCTGGTACTGGCAGGTCTACGCGGGCTCCGGCCTGCTGGACCCGGACAAGAAGGTGCGCGACTACACCGAGCAGGAGCGCGAGACCTTCCTGTACCACCCGGTCACCAAGGTCAAGGTCGGCACCAACAACATCAGCTACGAGGGCCTGGTCCCCAAGATCAAGCGCACCTACCTGTCCAAGGACCGCGAGAAGATGCAGGCGGGGCTGCGCGCGTTCGTGGACCGCGCCGTCACCTTCTCCACCTGCCCCGAGTGCGAGGGCACCCGCCTCAACGCCGCCGCCCGCTCGGTGAAGGTCGCCGGGCGCAGCATCACCGAGTGCTCGGCGATGCAGATCGACGACCTGGCCGCTTTCGTGCGCACCCTGGACGAGCCCTCGGTCAAGCCGCTGCTGGACGGGCTGGGCCACACCCTGGACTCCCTGGTGGAGGTCGGCCTGGGCTACCTGAGCCTGGACCGGGAGTCGGGCACCCTGTCGGGAGGGGAGTCCCAGCGGGTGAAGATGGTCCGCCACCTGGGCTCCAGCCTCAGCGACGTCACCTACGTGTTCGACGAGCCCACCATCGGCCTGCACCCGCACGACATCGAGCGGATGAACAACCTCCTGCTGAGCCTGCGCGACAAGGGCAACACCGTCCTGGTGGTCGAGCACAAGCCCGAGACCATCTCCCTGGCCGACCACGTGGTGGACCTGGGGCCGGGCGCCGGACCCGCGGGCGGGCGCATCACCTACACCGGCGACGTGGCGGGCCTGCGCGCCTCGGGCACCCTCACCGGCGACCACCTGGACCACCGGGCGCGGCTGCGCGAGAACGTGCGCACCGGCCGCGGGGCGCTGTCCATCACCGGCGCCACCTCCCACAACCTCAAGGACGTCAGCGTGGACATCCCCCTGGGGGTGCTCACCGTGGTCACCGGGGTCGCGGGGTCGGGCAAGAGCTCGCTGATCCACGGGGCGCTGCCGGGCCGCGAGGGCGTGGTGGTGGTCGACCAGTCGCCGATCAAGGGGTCGCGGCGCTCCAATCCCGCCACCTACACCGGGCTGCTGGACCCGATCCGCACCGCCTTCGCCCGCGCCAACGGGGTCAAGGCGGCGCTGTTCAGCGCCAACTCCGAGGGCGCCTGCCCCGAGTGCAAGGGCGCCGGGGTCATCTACACCGACCTGGCGATGATGGCCGGGGTGGCCACCACCTGCGAGCAGTGCGAGGGCAAGCGGTTCCGCCCCGAGGTGCTGGCCCACACCCTGCGCGGCAAGGACATCAGCCAGGTGCTGGCCATGTCGGTGGTGGAGGCCCGGGACTTCTTCGCCTCCGGCAACGCCCGGGTCATCCTGGACCGGCTGCACGACGTGGGCCTGGGCTACCTGGGCCTGGGCCAGCCGCTGACCACCCTGTCGGGCGGCGAGCGCCAGCGGCTGAAGCTGGCGATCTCCATGGCCCGCCAGGGCGCGGTGTACGTGATGGACGAGCCCACCACCGGCCTGCACCTGGCCGACGTGGACCGGCTGCTGGCGCTGCTGGACCGGCTGGTGGACGACGGCAACACGGTGATCGTGATCGAGCACCACCAGGCGGTGATGGCCCACGCCGACCACATCATCGACCTGGGCCCGGGCGCCGGGCACGAGGGCGGCCGGGTGGTGTTCGAGGGCTCCCCGGCCGAGCTGGTCGAGAAGGGCGACACCCTGACCGCCCGCCACCTGCGCACCTACCTGGGCCGCTGACCCGACGGGCGGCGGTGCCGCCGGCCCGCCCGCCGCGCACCCCGCGGCGGGCGGGTCAGCGGGAGGGGTGCAGGGAGCGGAAGGCCGAGCGGTAGGCCAGGGGGCTCACACCGACGGCGCGGTGGAAGTGGCGGCGCAGCGTGGCGGCCGTGCCCATGCCGCAGCGGGCGGCGATCTGCTCCACGCTCGCGTCGGTGCCCTCCAGCAGCTCCCGGGCCAGGCCCACGCGCTGGCGGTGCAGCCACTCCAGCGGGGACGTCCCGGTCTCGGCGTGCATGCGCCGGGCCAGCTGCCGCGGGCTCAGCCCCGCCCGGCGGGCCAGGTCGGCCACGGTCAGCGGCCGGTCCAGCCGGGCACGGGCCCACTCCAGGGCCTCGCCCAGCCCGTCGCGGGTGCGCGGCACGGCGGGCGGGGCGATGAACTGGGCCTGCCCGCCCGGCCGGTGGGCCGGTGCGACCAGGCGCCGGGCCAGCCCGTTGGCCGCGGCGGCCCCGTGGTCGGTGCGCACCACGTGCAGGCACAGGTCCAGCGCCGCCGTCTTGCCCGCGGCGGTCAGCACCCGCCCGCCGTCGGTGTACAGGACGTCGGCGCGCACGTCCACGCGCGGGTGGCGGCGGGCCAGCTCCCCGGCGTGCATCCAGTGCGTGGTGGCCTCAAGGCCGTCCAGCAGCCCCGCGGCGGCCAGTACGAACGCCCCCGTGCACAGCGAGACCACCCGCCGCCCGGCGGCGTGGGCGGCGCGCAGCGCCGCCAGGAACACCGGGTCGGGCTCCTCCAGCGGCCGGTGGGAGGCGGGCACGACCACGGTGTCCACCGCGGCCAGGTCCTCCCAGCGGCGGGCGGGCACCCCCGGCAGCAGGGGGGCGGGGGCGCCGTCGGCGGTGTGCGCGCTCAGCCGGTACCAGTCGCCGTCGGCGGACAGGTCGGAGCGGTCCACCCCGAAGACCTCGGCGGCGATCGCCGTCTCGTAGGGCATGGTGTGCTCGTGCAGGGCGATCCCGACCGTGTGCATGTCCGAAAGTGTACGCAGGGCGTCGGATCGGACGCTGGTCGGCGGGGTCTGCCGGGCCCGAGGATAGGGGTCATGAACTCCTCGACGACTCATCGGTCCGCGCGCGGCAGGGTAGTGGTGTACGGGGCCTACGGGCACACCGGCAGGTTCGTGGTGGCCGAACTGCTGCGGCGCGGGCTGGAGCCGGTGCTCTCCGGGCGCAACGCGGACCGGCTCGCGGACCTGGCCCCGGCCCACCCCGGCCTGGAGGTGCGCCCGGCCCCGGACGCGCGGGCGCTGGGCCGGGCGGTGGCGGGCGCCGCGGCGGTGGTCAACGCCGCCGGGCCCTTCCTGGACACCGCCGGGCCGGTGGCGGCGGCCGCCGTTGCGGCCGGGGCCCACTACCTGGACGTGACCGCCGAGCAGCCCGCCGCCGCGGCGACCCTGCGCGACCATGCCGCGTCCGCCGCGGCGGCGGGGGTGGCGGTGCTGCCCGCGATGGCGTTCTACGGCGGGCTGGCCGACCTGCTGGCCACCGCCGCGGCCGGCGGCGACCCGGTGCAGGAGGTCACCGTGGCCGTGGGCCTGGACGGGTGGCGGCCCACCGAGGGCACGCGCGTCACCGGCGAGCGCAACACGGCCCCGCGCCTGCTCGTCGAGGGGGGCCGGCTCGTGCGGCTGGAGGAGGTCGCGCCCGCCGGCCGCGACTGGGACTTCCCCGGGCCGCTGGGGCGCCAGGCGACGGTCCCCCTGCCCTTCTCCGAGATCGTGCTGCTCCACCGCCACCTGGGCGCGGACCGGATCACCTCCTACCTCAACGAGGGGCCCCTGGCCGAGCTGCGCGACCCGGCCACGCCCGGCCCCGAGGCCGCCGACGCCACCGGCAGGTCGGCCCAGCGGTTCGCCGTCGACGTGCGGGTGCGGGTGGAGGGGACCGAGCGGCGGGCCACCGCCTCGGGGCGGGACATCTACGCGGTGACCGCGCCGCTGCTGGCCGAGGCGGTGGTGCGCCTGCTGGACGGGCGCGTCCGCGCCGTCGGGGCCCTGGCCCCGGGCGAGGTGTTCGACGCCGCGGACTTCCTGTCGGCGCTGGCTCCCGACCCCCTGGCCCTCACCCTGCCCGCAGCGGTCCCGGTCCCCTAGGGCGGCCCCGGGGTCCGGCACCGCGTGTTCCCGGTGCGGCCGCCCGAGCGGGCGGCCGCACCGGACCTGCGAGGGGACAGGTCAGGAACCCTGCTCCACCAGGGCCTTGAGGCGGCTCAGGCGCTCGCGCCAGAACTCCTTGGCCCCGGTGGCCGCGTCCGGGTCGGCCAGCCGGGACTGCTCCACCGCCACCGACACCCGGTCGGCGTCCCTGGCGGTGAGGTAGAAGACCACCCGGGTGCCGTCGCCCAGGTCGGCGGTGACCCGCTTGGGCGGGTTGTCCGAGCGCACCGTCAGGTCCAGGTCGGCCAGCCACCGCTCGCGGACGTCCTTCTCCGACAGCGCCGCGAAGACCTCCTCCGCCGGCGCGCGCACCGTCTTGGAGGCGTTGGCCGAGTAGCCGTCCTTGCGCTGGCCGGGGGCGCGCATCCCGCGCTCCTGCTCGTAGGCGACCGTCAGCGACTGCGCCCACCAGCCCGCGACGTCCCGCTCCCGGACCAGGTGGGCGGCGATCTCCTTGTGGGTGCGGCCGGTGGCGCCCCAGGCGTCCAGCACGGCGAACCACTCGTCGTAGCCGCGCCCGGTGCGCTCGCGCACCGCGTCGGAGGACACCCGGGCCCGCATGGTCGCGGTGGCCTGCCCCGGGGCGGCGGGCGCGGCCGGCTCCGGTGCCGTGGCGGGGGGTGCGGGGGCCTCTCCGGCCGCGGGGCGGGCCCCGTCGGGGAGCAGGTGGGCGCGGGCCGCGGTGTAGCTCTCCCCGGTCTTGGCCATCCGGGTGCGGACCTGCTGCTTGAAGGACTTGTGCCTGGTCATGACGGCTCCTCGGCGACGGCGGCACGACCCACGCTCGTCCACCCCGCCGGTAGGGCGCATCAGACCGGCGTCCCGAGGACTCTCAGATCCCCTTTGCCCCCTCTCAGCCGGCGGCGTGGGCGCCGGAACCGGGGGTTGGGCGCGGGACGGCGCCACCTCCAGGGTACTCCGTCCCCACCGGTTCCTCCAAGCCCGCCCGCCCCTCGCGGGTGCCCCGACGGCCCTGTTCAGGGGCGGCGGGCGAGGAACAGGGCGTGCCCGCCCTCCCCTTCGGGCACGAACTCCTCCGCCTCCACCGCCGGCCCCGCCCCGGTGATCCACTCGCGGTAGCGGGCGGCGTCCGCCTGGCTCCACCACATGGGGACGCCGCCGCCCGGCCGGTCGGGGTCCGCCCCGGTCCAGGTGCGGTGCCCCGTGGTGGCCGGCAGGGTCCCGCCCGGCCGCAGCCACCGGCCGATCCGGCCCAGGAGGTCGGCGATCCACGGCCCGTACTCGGAACCGGCGCCGAAGGCCTCGTCGTAGCGGTGGGACAGGGCGTCGTAGCCGCGCCGCACGGTCTCCCTGGGGTCGGTGTCCATGCCGGGGACGCCGGCCGCACGGCCGAGGCCGGGCGAGGGGTTTTCCGCACCCGGCCCCGGGGGCGGGTCGGGGGCGGCTCAGGGGCATCCCCGATGGATTCCAGGCCGCCCGTGTTAGATTCTGGCCATGCGGTCAAAAAATGAGACGGACGGTCAGAAAAGGTCCTTCATCGAGGAGGCCCGGCGGAAGCAGATCATCGCGGCGGCGGTCGCGACCATCGCCGAGGTGGGCTTCCCGAAGGCCTCCCTGGCCCGGATCGCCGCCACGGCGGGCGTCAGCAAGGGGGTCATCTCCTACCACTTCGCGGGAAAGGACGAGCTGGTGGACCAAGTGGTCGTCACGGTGTACACCGAGATCGCCGACACGCTCCTGCCCCGGCTCGCCGAGCAGGAGAAGGCCACCGACGTCGTCCGCGCCCATGTCCTGGGGGTGGCCGAGTATGCCCTGGCCCACCCGGACCGGCTGCGCGCGCTCACCGAGATCTTCGTGCACGACCGCGGCGCCGACGGGGTCCCCCGCTACGGCGCCGTGGCCGCCGAGCCCCTGTACGAGTCCCTGGAGGGGCTCTACCGCGAGGGGCAGGCGCGCGGGGAGCTGCGCGAATTCGACGTCCGGGTCATGGCGGTCACCCAGCAGTCGGCCATCGACGCGATGTTCGGCTACTGGATCTCCCGCCCCGAGACCGACCTGCTCGCCCACGCCCGCGAGCTCGCAGACCTGTTGGTACGCGCGGTGCGGCCCGACTGAGCCGTACCCCCCATCCCCTTGGACGAGGACACCATGTCACAGCACGCCCCACCCCGCACCGCCGCCGGACCCGGTGGCGGGCCCCGCACCCGCCTGCACTACATCGACAACCTGCGGGTGGCGCTGACCGTCCTGGTCGTGCTCCACCACGCGGCCCTGACCTACAGCAACATCCCCGTGTGGTTCTACCTGGAACCGGTGGGGGACGCCTCGGCCGGGCTGCTGGACCTGTTCATCGTCCTCAACCAGACCTACTTCATGGGCCTGTTCTTCCTGCTGTCGGGCTACTTCACGCCCGGTTCGGCGGACCGCAGGGGCGTGCGCGGGTTCGTGCGCGAGCGCCTGGTCCGCCTGGGGGTGCCCTTCCTGCTGTTCGTGCTGCTGGTGCGGCCGCTGCTGATGATCCCGCCCTACCAGGACGCGCTGGCCCAGGGCCTGGCCGGCGACATGCCGTTCTGGCTGTTCGCGATCGTGGCCTACGACCCGGGCCCGATGTGGTTCGTGGAGGTGCTGCTGGTCTTCGGCCTGGCCTACGCGCTGGTCCGGCGGCTGCGCCGGGACCGCGGCCGGGCCCCGGAGCCCCGCCCGGCCGACGGCGCGCGGCTGCGCTGGCTGTGGCCGGTGGTGGGGTTCACCCTGGCGCTGGCCGTGGTCTCGTTCCTGTGGCGGTGGGTCAACCCGGCCCCCTACTACTGGCCGGTCCTGGGCCTGCCCAGCCCGAACTACCTGCCCCAGTACGTCTCCCTGTTCGTGGTCGGGATCCTCGCGTTCCGCGGCAACTGGGCCACCCGCCTGCCCGGCGCGGCCGGGTGGTACGGGGCGGGCACGGCGCTGACGGCCCTGGTCGCCTTCTTCGCGGCCCAGGGGGCGCTGGGCGGCGCGGAGGCCGCGGCGAGCACCCCGCAGGCGCTGGCCCTGATGGTGCTGGAGACCTTCCTGTCGGTGGGCACCATCCTGGCGCTGCTGGTGTTCTTCCGCCGGTTCGTCGCCGGCGGCGGGCCCCTCTCCCGGTTCCTGTCCGCCAACGCGTTCGCCGTCTACGTCCTGCACCCGCTGGTACTGGTCGCCGGCGGGGTGCTGCTGGCCGGATGGGAGGCGCCCGCGGCGGTGAAGTTCCTGGCCCTGTCCGCGCTGGCGGTGCCCGGCTGCTGGGCGCTGGCCGCCGCGGTCCGGGCGGTCCCGGGCGTCAAGAGGATCCTGTGACCTGATCCGGAGGGGCCGCCCCGCACGGGGCGGCCCCTCCTTTTTCCGGGTGCCCGCGGGGAGGTGGGACGGCTAGGGTGCGGGGGTCGACCATCCCTGGGAAAGGACCCGTGTGGCCAGTCAGAAGGAACGCATGCTCGCCGGTGAGCTCTACCGGTCCGACGACCCCGAGCTCCAGGCCGAGCTGATCCGCGCGGAGAAGCTCGCGCACCGCTACAACACCTTGGAGCCGGACGACCCCGCCCGCCGCGAGGCGCTCGCCGAACTCCTGGGCGGGCTGGGCGAGGACACCTGGATCCGGCCGCCGCTGCGGGTGGACTTCGGCTACCACATCACCATCGGCCCCCGCTCGTTCGTCAACTGCGGGGCCGTGATGCTGGACGTGGCCCCGATCCGGATCGGCGCGGACGTGCAGATCGGCCCCAACGTCCAGCTGCTCACCCCCACGCACCCGATCGAGCCGGGGCCGCGCCGCGACAAGTGGGAGGCGGCCGAGCCCATCACCATCGGCGACAACGTGTGGCTGGGCGGCGGCGTCATCGTCTGCCCGGGCGTGAGCATCGGCGAGAACACGGTGGTGGGCGCGGGCGCGGTGGTCAGCCGCGACCTGCCCGCCAACGTGGTCGCGGTGGGCAACCCGGCCCGGGTGATCCGCGAGATCGACCCCGAGTCCTGAGCACGCCGCTGTGACGGGCCGCCGTGAGGGGCCCGCCCGCGGGCGGGCCCCTCACCCCTGGAGGCGGTCCATGTTCTCCTCCCCCCAGGCCCCCAGCGCGTTCAGCGCGGGGACGAGGGAGCGCCCGAACTCGGTGAGGGAGTACTCCACCCGGGGCGGGACCTGTTCGTGGACGTGCCGGTGCACCAGCCCGTGCGCCTCCAGTTCGCGCAGCTGGAGGATGAGCACCCGTTCGCTGATGCCCTCAACCGTGCGGCGCAGCTCCCCGAACCGGAGCGGCTTCTCCTGGAGCCACCACAGGATGAGGGCCTTCCACTTGCCGCCCATGGCGTGCATCGCCGCGTCGAGCCCGCAGATGTAGGTCCGCCCGCTCATCACCCCTCCTCACTGACGAAAATGCCGGTACCCGATAAAAATATCGGTACTTGAAGAAATGTTCGTACCCCGACCAGCATGGGAGCGGACCCGGGCGCCGGCCCGGGGATTCCTTCGAGGACGGGGAGAACGACATGGCGAAAGAGCGGCGCACGGCGGTGACCGTCATCGGACTCGGGCTCATGGGCTCGGCGCTGGCGCGGGCGTTCGTCCGGGCGGGCCATCCGACGACGGTGTGGAACCGCAGCCCCGGCAAGGCGGCCGCGCTGGTGGCCGAGGGGGCCGGGGCCGCCGGGTCGGTCGCGGCGGCGGTCGCGTCGAGCCCGCTGGTCATCGCGTGCCTGAGCACCTACGACGCCACGCTCGCGGCGCTGGACCCCGCCGCCCCCGAGCTGCGGGGGCGCACCCTGGTCACCCTCAACTCCGGCACCCCGGCGGGGGCGCGGCGGATGGCGCGGTGGGCGGCCGGGCACGGCGCCCGGTTCCTGGACGGCGCGGTCAAGGACGTGCCCACCGCGGTCGGGGGAGCCGACACCCTGCTGTACTACGGCGGCGACCGCGAGGTGTTCGAGGAGTACGAGCCGGTCCTGCGGGTCCTGGGCGGCGACACCGTCCACCTGGGTTCCGAGCCCGACCTGGCCGCCCTGTACGAGACGGCGGTGGGCGTTCCGCTGCTGCCGGCCCTCCTCGGGTTCTTCGAGGGGGCGGCCCTGATGCGCGAGCGGGGACTGGAGGCGGCGGCGCTGGTGCCCTACTCCGTCAGATGGCTGGAGATGATCGCCTCGGTCCTGCCCCTGTTCGCGCGGGAGATCGACTCCGGGGACTACTCCGACCCGGTCTCCACGGTGGCGACCTTCCACGCGGGGATCCCCGAAGCCGCCCACGCGGCGCGGGAGGCCGGCGTGGACACCGCCTGGCGCGAGGCCATGGACGAACTGCTCGAACGGGCCGTCGCGCAGGGGCTCGGCGACCGGAGCATCGCGGCACTGTACGAGCTGCTCCGGCGGCCCGAGCCGGTGTCCTGACGAGGTGACCGCCCCCCGGTGTGGCGCCACCGGGGGACGGGGTCGGTCGGCCCCTCAGGAGGGGGCGGTGGCGGAGGGCTCCCCGGCGGCGAACTGGGTGCGGTACAGCTCCGCGTAGCGGCCGCCCCGGGCGAGCAGCCCGGCGTGGTCGCCGCGTTCGACGATCCGCCCGCCCTCCACGACCAGGATGGTGTCGGCGGCGCGGACCGTGGCCAGCCGGTGGGCGATCACCAGGGCGGTGCGCCCCTCCAGGGCCTCGGCCAGGGCGGCCTGGACGGCGGCCTCGGAGGTGGAGTCCAGCGCCGAGGTGGCCTCGTCCAGGATGACGACCTGGGGGTCGCTCAGCAGCAGCCGGGCGATGGTCAGGCGCTGGCGCTCCCCGCCGGAGAACCGGTAGCCGCGTTCGCCGACGACGGTGTCCAGCCCGTCGGGCAGGGAGGCCACCAGGTCGGCCAGGCGGGCGCGGCGCAGGGCGTCCCAGACCTCCTCGTCGCCGGCGTCGGGGCGGCCCAGGGTCAGGTTGGCGCGGATGGACTCGTGGAACAGGTGGCCGTCCTGGGTGACCATGCCCAGGGCCCCGCGGATCGAGGAGAAGGACAGCTCGCGCACGTCCCGCCCGCCCAGGCGGACGGTCCCGGAGTCGGGGTCGTACAGGCGCGGGGCGAGCTGGGCGATGGTGGACTTGCCGGCCCCGGAGGAGCCGACCAGGGCCACGGTGGTGCCGGGTTCGACGGTGAAGGACACCTCGTGCAGGACCTGCCGCCCCTCGGCGGGGTCCAGGACGGCGACCTCCTCCAGGGAGGCCAGGGACACCTTGTCGGCGGCGGGATAGGTGAAGGAGACCCGGTCGAACTCCAGGGACGCCGGCCCGGGCGGCAGGTCGGCGGCGCCGGGGGCCTCGCGCACCAGCGGCTCCAGGTCCAGGACCTCGAAGACCCGGCTGAAGGCGACCAGGGCGCTCATGACCTCCACGCGGGCCCCGGCCAGGGCGGTCAGCGGCGCGTACAGGCGGGTGAGCAGCATGCCCATGGCCACGACGGTGCCGGCGTCCAGGCCGCCGGACAGGGCGCTGAAGCCGCCCAGCCCGTAGACCAGCGCCAGCGCCAGGGCCGAGACCAGGGTCAGGGCGGTGAAGAACACCTCCTGGACCATGGCGGTGCGCACGCCGATGTCGCGGACGCGGTCGGCGCGGCGGGCGAACTCGGCGGACTCGCGTTCGGGGGAGCCGAAGAGCTTGACCAGGGTGGCCCCGGGCGCGGAGAACCGCTCGGTCATCTGGGTGCTCATGGCGGAGTTGTGCTGTGTGCGCTCGCGTTCGATGCGGGCCAGGCGGGCGCCCATGCGGCGGGCGGGGTAGACGAACACGGGCAGCATGACCAGGGCGGCCAGGGTGATCCACCAGGACAGGGTGAGCATCACGGCCAGCGCCAGGACGAGGGTGACCAGGTTGCTGACCACCCCGGACAGGACGCTGCTGAAGGCCCGCTGAGCGCCGATGACGTCGTTGTTGAGGCGGCTGACCAGGGCTCCGGTGCGGGTGCGGGTGAAGAACGCGACCGGCATGCGCTGGACGTGGTCGTAGACGGTGGTGCGCAGGTCCAGGATGAGGCCCTCGCCGAGCCCGGCCGACAGGCGCCGCACGATGAGGCCCAGGGCGGCCTCCAGCAGGGCGACGGCGGCGATGAGCCCGGCCAGCAGCAGGACGGTGCGGGGCGCCCCGCCGCTGACGATGGTGTCCACGACCCGGCCGGCCAGCAGCGGGGAGGCGACCGCCAGGACGGAGACGGCCACGCTCAACGCGAGGAACCAGGTCAGGACGCGGGCGTGCGGCCGGGCGAAGCCCGCGATGCGGCGCAGGACGGGTAAGGAGAAGGGACGGCGGTCCTCACGGGCGTGCATGGCGTGGTAGATCGAGTTCCACGCGGCCATCTCCATGCTCATGGGCGGTCACCGGTTCCGTTCGGGGAGTTGCGGATACCGGAACGTTACGACCTGAACCAATGTTGAGGTCAACTTCCGGGCCGGCCCGTGTCGGCGGATTCAGCCGACGTGGACCCCGAACCTCTCCAGGGCGCCGGTGAGCCACAGACCCTGGCGCAGCACCAGGAAGCCGACGATGCCCACGATCCAGGGCAGCGCCTCGCGCCCGCTCGACTCGATCCCGGTCCGCCACTTCTCCAGCCGGGGGCGCGCCCGCTCGCCCAGGGCCCGGTACCCCAGGTAGAGCAGGAGGCCCGGCGCGACCATGACGAGGTTGTAGGCGGCCAGCACCGGCAGCCACACGGCGGGGGCCAGGCCGGCGGCGGTCATGATGCCGATGGCGCCGAAGTAGGGCAGGGCGGTGGAGCCCTCCAGCAGCCCGGTGCCCAGCCCCAGGGCGACCATCGCCCCGACGCGCAGGGACTCCGGGCGCCGGGGGCGCGGCTCGGTGGACATGAAGAACGAGTACACGAGGGCCGCGCCGCCCGCCACGGTCAGGACCCAGCCCAGGGCGGTGTCGTCGAGCAGGCCCCCGACCCTCTCCAGGGCGGCCCCGGCGCCGAACATGAGCGCGCACCCCAGGGCGAAGTAGAACGCGGCGACGGTGCCCAGGTAGGCCAGCAGCGGGCGGGCCGCCGAGCGCGCCCCGCTCAGGAGCACGTACAGGGAGACGCCGATGACGGCGGGGCTGAGGGTGTCCAGCAGGGCCAGTCCGGCGACCGGCAACAGGACGTTCAGAGACGGCACGGGGGGCTCCTCTGTTTTCTCACGGCTGTGCGAAATAAAATAACACAGGTGTGTTAGAAAGTACGCATGCCGAAGATCGTCGACCATGAACAACGTCGTCGCGAGCTCGCCGACGCCCTGTGGCGGATCGTCGCCTCCCAGGGGCCGGCCGGGGTGTCCATCCGCTCCGTCGCCGCCGAGGCGGGCTGGTCCCCGGGGGCGCTGCGCCACTACTTCCCCACCCGCGAGGAGCTGCTGCTGTTCGCGATGGACCTGTCCGAGGCCCGGGCCGTGGAGCGGATCACCCGCCTGCACGAGCACCTGGAGCCGGGCCTGTCCATGCTGGAGACGCTGGCCGCCTACGCCGAGCAGCTGCTGCCGCTGGACGACGACCGCCGGGCGGAGTACCGGGCCTGGGAGTCCGCCGGGATCCTCCGCGAACAGGACCGCGACCGCGCCCGGCGCTGGCAGCAGCAGCGCGGCCTGTACCGCCGCCTGGTCTCCGCGCTGGCCGGGGTCGAGGTGGGCGATGACCCCGAGAGCCCCCACACCGACCCGTGGGTGGAGGAGTGGTCGACGCACCTGCACTCGATCGTGGACGGCCTGGCCCTGCAGCTGATGGTCACCCCGGGCATGACCGACCCCGAGGACTGCCGCCGCAGGCTGCGCGCCTTCCTGGCCCGGGTCGCCGAGGCGGCGGAGTACCGCGAGAAGAACGCCCCGGACGATGACTGAAGCGACCTTTGGTGCCCTATGTGACCAAGGTCCGGATTCTGGGCACCGCGCCCGGGCCGTTAGGGTGTGAGCCCAGCGACACCACCACGGGGGGCACGGGTGACCACGGACAGCACGGAGAAGACCACCGGACCAGAGTTGACCTACCGCCACGCCGGCCGGGACGACGTGCCCGCCCTGGTCGAGCTGGTCAACTCGTGCTACCGCGGCGACTCCTCCCGCCGGGGGTGGACCACCGAGGCCGACCTGCTGGAGGGCCAGCGCGTGGACGCCGAGGGGCTGGCCGCGCTGCTGGAGCGCACCAACACCCTCATCCTGCTCGCCGAGGCCGACGGGGCCCTGGTGGCCTGCTGCGAGCTCCAGCGCGGCGTCAACGGCGCCTACTTCGGGATGTTCTCCGTGCGCCCCGACATCCAGGGCGGCGGCCTGGGCCGGCGCGTCCTGGCCGAGGCCGAGCGCACCGCCGCCCAGGAGTGGGGCTGCCGCCTGATGCGCATGAAGGTCCTCAAGCAGCGCCCGGAGCTGATCGCCTGGTACGAGCGGCGCGGCTACACCAACACCGGCCGCACCGAGCCGTTCCCCTACGGGGACGAGGCCTTCGGGCTGCCGCGCCGGGACGACCTGGCCTTCGTGGAGCTGACCCGGGAACTGCCCGCCTGAGCGGCCTCAGCCGGCGTCGGGTCCGGCCTCCAGGTTGGCCGACATCCGCTCCAGGACGCTCACGGCGGCCCGGTACTCCTCGGCGCCGATGCCGCGCGAGATGCGCTCGCGGGAGGCCCGGACCTTCCCGAACAGGTCGTCGTGGGCCCGGCGGCCGGCGTCGGTCAGGTCCAGGGCGACCAGGCCCTCCAGCCAGCCGCGCCGGCGCAGGTCCTCCACCGCGGGGGCCGTGCTCACCTCGCTGTCGTCCAAAAACGCGGCGAGCCTGCGGTCCAGGTCGGCCAGGGTGCCGGGCTCCTCGTACAGGGAGTGGAGCACCTGCCACTGGCGCCGGCCCAGCGACTCCGAGGCCAGGGTCCGGTCGAAGTCGTTCTCGATGAGCCGGTCCAGGTGCTTGAGCCAGTAGCCGATGGGCAGGTCCGACATGCTCTCCCCCTTTGGAGACAGTCACTTACTATCGACATCGGTAAAGATACATCTTTATGGTTCCGGTGTCGTCCCCCGTCTGTGTCCTACCCGCCCGCTAACCTGGCCGCCATGTCCGACACCCCCGCCCCGCTGCGCATCGTCCGCGGCGACGCCACCGTTCCCCAGGCCGCCGGGCCCAAGATCATCGCCCACGTGTGCAACGACCGCGGCGGCTGGGGCAAGGGGTTCGTACTGGCCCTCTCCAAGCGCTGGCCCGAACCCGAGCGCGACTACCGCGCCTGGCACCGGGAGCGGGCCCGCAACGGCTTCGGCCTGGGCGCGGTGCGCCTGGTGCGGGTCCAGGCCGACACCTGGGTGGCCAACATGGTCGGCCAGCACGGCACCAGGCGCGGCAGCGGCGGCCCGCCGGTGCGCTACGAGGCCATCGCCGCCGGCCTGCGCACGGTGGCCGGCCACGCCCTGGAGCTGGGCGCCACCGTGCACATGCCGCGGATCGGCTGCGGCCTGGCGGGCGGCAGGTGGGAGCGCGTCGAACCGCTGGTGCGGGAGGAGCTGTGCGCCCGCGGCGTGGCCGTCACCGTCTACGACGTCGACTAGCCCGCGTTCTTTCGAGCAGCCGCGCTTCGGCCCGCCCGCCCAGTGGCGCAAGGCCCCCGACGGACGGCCTGCGGCCACGGGCTCTCCCCGGGGGGCCGCTCACGCGGGCCTCCCTCCTCCCGTGTTCCCGGCCTCTCAGATCAGTGCACCCGGCCCTCGGGCTCGTGGACGGTGACCGTTCCGGCGGCGCCGTCCACGGTGACCGTCTGCCCGGTCCGGATGCGCTCGGTGGCGTCCGGAACGCAGATCACCGCCGGAATGCCGTACTCGCGGGCCACGGTCGGCCCGTGCGCCATCACCGCGCCGGTCTCGGTGACGAGCCCGCCCGCGGTGAGGAACAGCGGCGTCCACCCCGGGTCGGTCGTGGGCGCGACGAGGACCTCGCCCGGCTCCACCGACGCCGTCGCCGGATCGCGCACCACACGGGCGCGGCCGGTGACCCGCCCGGGGGCCGCCCCGGTGCCGGTGAGCGCCCTGCCGTCCGCGGCCCGGGACGGCAGCAGGGTCTCCACGTCGGTGCCGTCGTCGAGCAGGGCGACCGGGACCCGCCGGCGCCGCAGCTCCCGGGCGTGGAGCTCCCGGCGCCGGGCGACCTCGGCGCGCGGGTCCGCGCCGCCTTCCGCCACCGAGCGCAGCTCGGACGGGTCGAGGAACATGACGTCCCCGGCCCGGTCCAGGAGCCCCTGCCCGTGGAGCCGGGCACCGATCAGCAGCAGGCGCCTGCGCCGGTCGCGCAGCGCGTACAGCCCGGCGAACTTGCCCGCCTCGCGCAGCCCTCCCAGTTCGCGGGCCCGGCGCAGGAAGAAGGCGGCGATCCGGCCGCGCACCGGTCGGGCGCGCCGCGCCCGCCCGGAGAGTTCGGCGAGCATGGCCTCGGCCCGGGCGGCGGCCCGCCCGAACCTCTGGTCGGGGGCCTGTCCGGGGTCGGTGACCCGCAGGTAGCCGGCCAGGGCCGCGAAGACCGGTGCGGGGTCCTCCGACCAGCGCGGGACGCCGACGTCGACCTCGGCGGCCGAGCGGACGCCGTAGCGGTCCAGGAAGGCGTCCAGGCCGAAGTCCGGCAGTTCGCCGGCCAGGTGGGCGGCCGCGAGCTCCTGGGGCGGGGTGCCCAGCAGCCGCTCCCGGTACGGCTCGGCGTCGCGGGCCACCCGCCAGAGCGCGAGGTCCATCTGGAGGGTGACGTTGTGCGGCATGCCGCCCAGGACGGTGCGGATCTCCTCGTCGGTGGCGATCCCCCGAAGCAGCGGGGGCAGGGCGGCGCACACCGCCAGGCCGCTGACGACGGGCCACAGGACCGGGTCGGGGCGCTCCTGCGGGTGCTCGCCCTCCTCGACCAGGTCCAGCAGCTCCCCGACGGCGGGCGGGTCGGCGACGGGCCGGAGCCGCAGGCGTTCGAGCTCGTCGAACACGCGGGCGCGCGCGGCCCCGGGGCGGGCCAGCGCGCCGAGGATCCCGGCGGCCGCCCGCGGCGCGGCCGCCAGTGCGGCCGCGCCGCGCCTGCGCGCGGCGGGCAGCGGGGCGAAGCGGGGGTCGTCGAGCATGTGCTCGACCACGGCCTGGGCGCGCGGCCCGAAGTCGACCGCCATCAGCCCCACCAGCCGCCGCCGGGTCGCGGGGTCGCGCATCGCGTCGGTCAGGTCGCCGTAGAGCCGCCCGCCGATGTCGACGATCTCGACGGTCAGGCCGAAGGAGGCGAGCATGCCCGCCAGCACCGACTTCAGGGTCGCCATGCCCATGGGGGTGGCCGGGCGGAGCATGCCCTGGACGTGCCCGAACTCGACGTACAGCCGCGGGCCCGGCCCCGCGCCCCGCGGGGGCTGCGGGAACAGGGTGGTGATCGGCCGCGACTGCAGCAGCCACAGGGCGCCTTCGCGGTCGTAGGCCCATTCGACGTCCTGTTCGGCGCCGAGGGCGCCGCGGAGGCGCTCGCCGGCCCGGCGCAGTTCGTCCAGGCGGTCCGGGGTGAGACAGCCGTGCCCGGCCGGCGCCGAGCCGTCCAGGACGTAGCGGTCGGCGGCCGCGGTCCCCTCGACCACGGCGGTGCCCGGGCCGGGGGCGGCCTCGACGACGGTCCGGCCGCGTGTGCCGGTGAGCGGGTCGGCGGTGAACAGCACGCCCGCCACCTCGGCGTCGACCATCCGCTGGACGACCACGGCCATGTGCGCGTCCGCGTGGGCGATCCCGGCGGCCTCGCGGTAGGCCCCGGCGCGGTCGCTGTGGAGCGAGTCCCAGCAGGCGCGCACGGCCCCGAGCAGGTCCTGCGCGCCCTCCACCGACAGGAACGTGTCGTGCTGTCCGGCGAAGCCGGCCTCGGGCAGGTCCTCGGCGGTGGCGCTGGAGCGCACGGCGACCGGCCCGCCGCCGAGCCGCGCGTAGGCCGCGAGCACCTCTCGGCGGGGCACCTCGCCGCGCCGGTACGCCCGGGTCGTGACGCAGAAGCCCTCCGGGACCCGTTCGCCCAGGCGGATCAGCGCGGCCAGGCCCGCGGCCTTGCCGCCCACCAGGTCACGCCGGCCCGGGTCGACCTCCGACAGTTCGAGCACGTCCATTCCGGCACCCCCCTTTTTTTCAATACGACTGCAATGTACATGCGTGGCAATACAGTCGCAATGTAAGGTGGGCCGCATGCCCCGAAAGATCGACGACCGCGAGCGCCGGGAGCGCCGCGAGCTGCTCGCCGACGCGCTGATGCGCCTGGCCGCCGCGCAGGGCCTGGAGAAGGTGAGCCTGCGGCACGTGGCGGCCGAGGCGGGCGTCTCGACCGGGATGGTGCAGCACTACTTCCGCACCAAGGACGAGATGATGGCGTTCGCCGTCACGATGGTCATGGACCGGATCCGCGAGCGGTCATCGGCGCGGGAGGCGCCCCAGGAGCCGCGCGCGCTCGTCCGCGCCCTGCTGCTGGAGATCCTGCCGCTGGACGAGACGCGCCGCCTGGAGGGCCACGTCTCCCTCGCCTTCCTCGCCTACGCCGCGACGAAGCCGTCGATGGTCTCGGGGCTGGGGGAGGAGGCCGCGCAGATGCGCGCCTTCCTGGCCGGGCAGCTGCGGGCGGGCGGGGCGCGGGGGGTGGACCCCGAACGCGCGGCGGCCGGCCTGCTGGCGCTCGTCGACGGCCTGGGGCTGCAGGTGCTGGCCCGCCAGTGCGGGGCGCGGGAGGCGGTCGCCGCGCTGGACGCCCACCTGGACCTGGTCTTCGCCCCGGCGCCCGCGCCGGCGGGCGGCGCCCCGCCGGGGTGAGGCCGGGCCTACCCGTCCTGCGGGGGGTTGCCGCGGGCCCGCATCTGCCGCAGGGCCTCGTTGGCGGCGTTGACCTCCGGGTAGAACTGCCGGTGCACCTTGTAGGCGCCGCCGTACTCGATCCGGTGGTAGAAGCCGGTCGGGTCGCCGAAGTGGAAGTCGCGGGGCAGGCGCTGCGCGCCGTCGCGGCCCACCACCAGGATCGCGCGGTCGGTGACCACGAACGTCGCCGCCGGGACGGTGAAGATGCCCGAGCCGGTCAGCGCGATGAACCCCGTCTGGACCCGCTCGCCGGGCTCCAGGTGCGGTGCGGCCCGCTCCGCGACCATGGCGGCCCGCCGTTCCCTGTACCCCATGCGCTTTCCCCTCCCGGGCGAGATGTCCCCGTAGTTTAGGGCGGCCCCGCCCCGGGGCCCACCCCCCTGGGGCGGACGCGGGGCCGGGTGCGGCGCCGGCCCCCGCGCCCGTTCGCGGCGGGCCCGGTCAGGGCGCCGAGGGGGCCGTCTGGGAGTCCAGCCACTCCTCGAAGGTCGTCGGCGCGATGCGCGCCCCCTCGCCGGGCAGCAGCACCTCGCCCGCCATGGACGTCCCGAAGACCCCCGACCAGGTCGGCACCAGGCGCACCCGCCGCCCTTGGGCGTGCAGGGTGCGCCGGGCCATGTCCACCAGGTCCTGCGTCTGGGGCCCGGCGATGTCGGGGTGGCGGCCGGCCGGAGCGCCCACCGCGACCTCGGCGAGGATCTCGGCGACGTCGGCGGGGGCGATCGGCTGCACCAGCAGCGGGGCGATGGCGGCCGCGCCGTCCTGCTCGGTCCACCCGGCCACCATGGCGGCGAAGTCGTGGAACTGGGTGGCGGGCACGATGGTCCAGGGCACGGGCCCGTTCTCCACCAGGCGCTCCTGCTCGCGCTTGCCCGCGTAGTGGGGGTTTCCCTCCACCCGGTGGATGCCCACGATCGAGAGCAGGACGTGGTGGCCCACCCCGGCGCGCTCCTCGGCGGCGAGCAGGGTGCGGGTCAGGTGCGCGAAGCGCTCCACCGAGCCCTCGCGGTCGGCGGCCGCGATGTTGGTGGCGTCGACGACGGCCTCCACCCCGCGCAGGGCCGCGTCGAGCCCCTCCCCGGTGGCCAGGTCCACGCCGAGGGAGCGGCTGATCCCGACGACCTCGTGGCCCTGCCGGCGCAGCACGGCGCAGGTGAGGGAGCCGATGTTGCCGGTGGCCCCGGCGACGGCGACACGCATGGCGGTTCCTTCTTTCGCTCGGTGGTGGTCCCGGAGCCGAACATATCGTGGACCAAACAGATCCACAATGTCTTCGATAGGCTGGCGGTATGAAGCTTCCCGCGAGCACCGAATGGGTCCTGCACTGCGCCACCACCCTGGCCCAGCTCGAACCGGGGGACACCGCCTCCACGGCCCAGCTGTCCCTGTACTTCGACCTGCCCGCGCCCTACCTGGCCAAGCAGCTCAAGGCCCTGGTCAGGTCCGGTGTGCTGAGCGCGACGCCGGGCCCCCGGGGCGGGTTCCGGCTGGCCCGGCCCGCCCGGGAGATCGACCTGCTCCAGATCGTGGAGGCGGTCGACGGCGCCTCCTCGCCCTACCTGTGCGCGGAGATCCGGCAGCGGGGGGCGGGCGCGCTGCCGCCCGAGGAGTGCCGGGACACCTGCGTGCTGGCGCGCAAGATGGCCGAGGCGCACCAGGCGTGGCGCCGGAGCCTGGCCGGGAGCAGCCTGGCCGACATCCTCGCCACGCTGCCCCCGGGGGCCCCGGCCCGCACCCGCGCCCGCCTGGCCGCGGTGCGCTGACCCCTACCGCTCGCCGCCCAGGTGCCGGGCGAGGAAGCGGGCCGCGTCCTCCCCGGCCCAGGCCGGAACGCCGGTGTGCCCGCCCATGTTGGCGTTGAGCGCCTTCTCCGGGGAGCCGAAGGCGTCGAACAGGTCCAGGGCCGACTGGCGGTCGTTGCCCTCGTCGTCCCACTGCAGCAGCAGGTGCAGCGGAATGGTGACCCGGCGGGCCTCGTCGAACACCGAGCGGGGCACGAAGCTGCCGGCGAACAGGACGGCGGCGGCGATGCGCGGCTCGACCGCCGCGAGCCGGACGCCGAGGGAGACGATCCCGCCCGAGTAGCCGACGGGGCCGCCGACCCCGGGCAGGGCCAGGAGGGCGTCCAGGGCGGCCCGCCATTCCGGGGCCGCCGCCTCCACCACCGGCAGGACCAGCCGGTCGACGAGGTCCTCGCCGGGCCGCTCGCCGGCCGCCAATACGCGGCGCAGGTCGGCGCGGGCCTGCTCGGCCGTGTCCGACCGGGGCCGGTCGCCGCTCCAGGGGAGTTCGACGGCGGCCGCGGCGAAGCCGTCCGCGGCGCACCGCCGGGCCCGGGCCGCCAGGCGGGGGTACATCCCGCGCAGGCCGCCGGGGTGGCCGAGCAGGACCAGCGGGGCCGGTGAGGAGGCGGTCGCGGACTCGGGCGTCCACAGGATGCCGGGGACGTCGCCGAGGGTGAAGGCGCGCTCGAGGAGACCGCCGTCGAGGCGCTGTTCGGAGGTGAAGTGCATGGTCGTGTTCCTTCGGGAGTGCTCGTGGACGGCGCTCCCGGACGACCTATCGCCCGACCGTGACCCCGCAGGGGAGCACCCGTGTCGATACAGCGTTCACGGGTACCACCTCCTCGGTCTCTCGCACGGCCACGGGAAGGCTAACAACGGCCGCCTCCGCCCGCCACCGGTTTTTCCGCCCGCCGGGTCCCGGGGGCGGCCCTCACGGCCGCCCGCGCGGCCGGCGAACGCCCCGGACGCCGTCCGGTGGTGTACCCGGAGCAGGCCCTGCCGCGCCTGTGACCTGCTGGATCGCCCCGACGGCTCGGTGGCCTCCATCGCCCGTCCCCTCGGCGTCAGCAGGCCGATGAGGACGGGCGCGGTCGTTGTGCCGGTAGGGGTGGCGGGCATGGGCGGGCCCTTCGGGATGCGGTGATGCGTCCGGGAGTCGAGCCGAGCCCCCGAACGCCGTCGGTGGGCGGGGTTCGGAGGAAGCCCCGTTCTCGGAGCCCCGAGGTCCGGAGCTCCGAGAACGGGTTCAGGCCGTGCCGTGTGCCCGGCTCAGGGGCGGGTGTCGAGCCAGTCCTGGAAGGTCGGGCCGGCGAGCTTGGCGTGCGGGCCGGGCAGGAACCCGCCCTCGGCGGCGATCTCGGCATCGGGCATGCCCGAGCCGTCGACGCCGACGACCTCGATGCCTCGGCGAGTGCCCAGAAGGGCGGCCGCCTCCGCCAGGATTTCCTTTCGAGGTCCGGCGATCTCGGGGATCGGCGCTCCCGGAGCCGGTTCGCCGGGTCCCAGGGCCAGGTCGACCAGTTCCTCGGCCACGGTGCGGCAGGCTACGAGCTGGGTGGGCAGGGCCGGGATGTGGGCGACGCCGCCCTGCTGCCAGTCCAGGAGCTGACCGACGAACTCGTGGAACTGCGCGGCCCGCAGAATGCGGACGGGCAGCGGGCCGGACAGGAGGAGTTCCTCGTGCACCTTCTTGGCGGCGAGGAAGCCGGCGGTGGCCCTGTCGACACCGATGATGGACGCCGCGGTGATCCGGGCGACCCCCGCCTTCCGCCCGTACTCGTGCAGCCTGCGGGCCGACGTGCGGAAGAACTCCGTCGCGGCCTCCTGGTCGGAGGCGTGCCACGAGGCGACGTCGATGACGGCATCCACCCCGGCGAGCGCCTCGGCCAGGCCCTCACCGGTGATGATGTCCACGCCGGTGGCCCGTGACATCGGCACGACCCGGTGCCCTCGTTCGGTGAGGACGTCCACGACGTGGCGGCCCAGCCGCCCGGTCGCTCCCGCCACCGCGAACACGGTGATGCCCATGCTCTCAGCCCTTCTGTTCGCTGTAGTTCCGGCCGGGGGGCATGCCGGGGATCGGCTTGGCGATGAGAGCGGCGGGGGTGAAGAAGCCGATGTGGGCGATCGCCAGGATGAGCGTCCAGAGCGCCTTGTCGCCGTAGTGCGCTGACGCCTTGGCGTACAACTCGTCGGGGACGCGCTCCCCGTACGGGTTCGGGGTGAGGACGGCCTCCACGAGCTCCAGCGCGACCCGCTCGGCGTCGGTGAAGCAGGTGGCGTCCCGCCAGGTCGCCACGGCGGTGATGCGCTCCTCCGGTTCCCCTGCCCGGCGGAGGTCGCCGGTCTCCCTGATGGTGAAGTACGTGCTGCCGAGCAGCTGCCCGGCGCGCAGCTGCAGCAGGTGGACGGTGGTCTGCGGAATCGTGCCGTTCCTGATGGCCTTGTGCAGACCTTCGGCGACTTCCGCCATCTCGGGGATGAACAAGAGGGGGTCGGGCATGCGCGACCGGAGGCCGGTCTCTGGGGGTGCGGACATGGCGAGGGCTTCCCTTCTCGAATCTCGAACTCGGGTTTGTGGTGTCGCGTGCCGTACGGATCGTTCGCACGGCATCCGGACGGACACGAGACGCCGGCCGCCCGCCCCCCGTAACGGCGCCCTCATGTGACGTGGATCATCGATCGCGCGTGTTACGCAGCGGTCGAAAGCGGCGTCTCGTGCGTGTGGTGGAGCTGAACACGGACAGGCGGGGGCCGGGTATGAGCGGACGCAGCGAGCGAGCGACGGACACACCGGGACCGCTCGGTCGTGCCGAACGCGTGGACCCCGCCACGGAGGCGTTCGTCGCCCACCGCAACCTGCTGTTCACCGTCGCCTACGAGATGCTCGGTACGGCCGCCGACGCCGAGGACGTCCTGCAGGAGACCTGGTTGCGCTGGGTGGGCGTCGATCTCGACATCGTGCGGGAGAAGCGTGCCTACCTGGTGCGGATCGTCACCCGGCAGGCGCTGGACCGGCTGCGCGTGCTAGGCCGGCGCAAGGAGTCCTACGTCGGGCCGTGGCTGCCCGAGCCCTTGCTGACCGCGCCTGATGTGGCCGAGGACGTGGAGTTGGCCGACAGCGTCTCCATGGCGATGCTGCTGGTGCTGGAAACGCTCCAGCCGGTCGAGCGGGCGGTGTTCGTGCTCCGCGAGGTGTTCGATCTGGGATACGACGAGATCGCCGAGGCCGTCGGCAAGAGCCCGTCCGCGGTCCGCCAGCTCGCCTACCGGGCACGGGCGCACGTCGCTGCGCGGCGGCCGCGCGGCACCGGCTCCCCGGCCGAGCACCGAGCCGCTCTCCACGCCTTCCAGCGGGCGGTCGAAACCGGCGAGCTGCAGAGCCTGCTCGACATCCTCGCGCCGGACGTCGTCGCCTTGAGCGACGGCGGCGGTGTCAAGCATGCCCTGCTGCGGCCCGTCGTGGGGGCCGACAACGTCGCTCGCCTGCTGGCCGTCGGCTGGTGGAAGCGCGACGCGGAGAGGTCGGTCGAGTTGGTGCAGATCAACGGCGGCCCAGGGCTGCTCGTCCGAGCCGACGGAGAGATCGACGGCGTGCTGGTGGTGCGAGTGGAGAACGGCCACGTCACCGGCGCCTACCACGTGCGCAACCCCGAGAAGCTGTCGCGTATCGGCCGGCAGACCACCGTGACCCGCTGAGAGCGCGTCGACTCCGCAGGGGACCCGTGTGCTCAGGGGGCGCGGTCCGGGGGGCCGTGGTCCGTGCCGAAGGGGCCGGGGTCGATGGCGGCGAAGGCGCGGTCCAGCGCGGCCCCGTAGCCCTCGGTACCCAGGCCGCGGATGAGCGGCGCGAGCGCCTGCTGGACGTCGGACAGCACCTTCTGCTCCACCGGGCGCTCCGGCTCGATCGAGGTCAGGTCGTTCGCGAACTCCGCGAAGGCGATCAGCTCGTGGAGGACCGTCGCCTCGGCCTGCGACATGCTCAGGGTCACCGAACCGTCGGGGGCATCGGCCGCACGCATCGCATCGCTCCCCTTCCGCACCTGTGATCGTGTCGGGACCCTACAGCGTCGCCGTGGGCCGCCGCGCACCCGGGCCGGAGCCGGGACCGGGCGCGTGCGGCGGCCTCAGGCCGCGAGGGCGGGGGCGTCGGCTCTGCGGCCGCAGACGGGGCAGGGGACGGCGACGGCGTCGCGCCCGTCGGGGGTCAGGCGGACGACGGTGCGGTAGCGGGGCGAGGCCCTGTCGGGGTTGCAGTGCTCGTTGGCGCATTTGGGTGCGGTGAACCCCTCGTCGACGTCGGGCGGGCCGAACAGCCGTTCCAGGACGCCGTCGCGCCGGGCGGCGGCGAACGGGTGGACGGCCTCGTCGGGCCGGGTGCGGCAGGGGGCGCCGCACACGGAGCAGGCCCCGCCGGGGATGTTGCGGATGGACGGGTGGTCCGGGCAGGTGTGGGCGGCCCTGCCCCGGGAGTCCAGGGCGAACTCCGGGAGCCGTGGGAACGCCTCCCCGGGCTCCTCCGGCCGGGCCAGGGGCCTCAGCAGGGCTCTGGCGTTCCAGTCCCGGACGGTGGCGGGTGAGGCCAGGCGGGTGTGCAGGGCGGCGAAGGGCCGGTCGGTGTGCTCCCAGCCGGCCAGTGCGCGGGCCAGCTCCCCGACGGACACGCCCTGGGCGCGCAGCTCGACCAGCCGGGTGGCCAGCAGGTTGCGATCCACGTGGGGGCGGTAGAGGGCTCCGTCCGGGATGCGGGCCAGCAGCTCCAGCGCCCACGGGGCCGGGCCCGGCGAGGTCCGCGGCCGCGGGAGGGGCGCCGGCCCTGTGGTGGACCGCTCACGGATCGGATCCGGAGAGGGGTCGCCAGGGGAGGGGTCATCAGGGAAAGGGTCTGTGGGTCGCTGTGACCCGTCGCGACGGTTCACCGTGGACCGTCGCGGGGGTTCGTCCCGGTCCGCCGCCGCGAAGTCGGGCCGGCCGGCGGGGGTCAGGGGCTCCTCGCCCAGGCGCGCGCGGACCTCGTTGATCTCCTCCAGGACCTCCGGGCCGTGGCGGGTGTAGGCGCTGGCCGGGATGAGCAGCTCCAGGACGTCGGGGAGGTTGTCGGCGCGGCGCCGCCCGGCGGCCAGGTCCTTGAGCGCGCGCTTGGCGGTGGAGCGGCTGAGCCTGCCGCAGGAGCGGGCGACCAGGGTGTCCAGGTACAGGAAGCACCAGCGGCCGTCGCGGTCGGCGGCGTCGGCGATGATCGAGGCGACGGCGAAGGCCGGCAGGCTGGGGAACACATTGCCGCGGAAGGCCTCGCACACCCAGATGGCCGGGATGAACCCGATGCCGTCCATCGCCCCCTGGGGGCGTTTGCGGGGGATGGGGGCCGAGATGCGACCCCGGTTTTGGACATGCGTAATCGAGGGACTAGAATTCACGCCTAGCCACCTTCCTGCTCTTATCAGGACGGTCGGTCAGGAGCCGTCATGGTGTTGGCGCACCAGGCGGCTCCGAACTTTTTCCGCGGCCTTCACGCCGCGGATCGTGTTCTCGTGTGCAGTCTAGGGCCGGTCGAACGGCCGCGAAGCCCGAATTCGCTTCTTTATCGTTCGCCTTTTCGATTCACCGTGCATTTCGACGGCTTATGTCCTGATATGAAATGCCCCGCGGGCGAACCGCCCGCAGGCCGGCCCCCGGGGGGCCGGCCCGGCCGGACACCCCGCACGGGGGCACGCCGGCGCCCTCCGATAGCGTTCGGCCGTATCGGAGCACGCCGGGACGGCGTGCGACCTCCCGGGAGGAACAGCGCCGTGCGCCCATCCCCGCCCCCGCCCGCCCGGGCGGTGCCCGCGTGAGCGAGACGGACCCGACCACACCCGCCCCCGCCGACCGCGCCGCCCGCGGGACGGCCGGTGAGGTCTTCGGCGCGTTCCTGCTGCTGGGCCTGACCTCCTTCGGCGGACCGGTGGCGCACCTGGGCTACTTCCGCGAGGCGTTCGTCGTGCGCCGCCGGTGGCTCTCCGAGGCCGCCTACGCCGACCTGGTGGCCCTGTGCCAGTTCCTGCCCGGCCCCGCCTCCAGCCAGGTCGGCATGGCCCTGGGGCTGCGCCGCGCCGGATACGCCGGGATGGCCGCCGCCTGGGCGGCCTTCACCCTGCCCTCGGCCGTGCTCATGGCGGGCTTCGCCCTGGGGGTGCAGGCCATCGGCGCCGAACCCGGGGCCGGGTGGCTGCTGGGCCTGAAGGCGGCGGCGGTGGCCGTGGTCGCCCACGCCGTCCTGGGCATGGCCACGACCCTGGCCGCGGGGCGCCGCCCGGCCACGATCGCGGTCGCCGCACTGGTCCTGGCCCTGCTGGTGCCCTCGGCCCTCGGCCAGGTGGCGGCCATCGCCCTGGGCGCCCTGGCCGGCCTGCTCTGGCTCTCCTCCGGGGCGTCGGCCGACCGCGACGCGACCGGAGCCGGCGTGCCGGTGCGGCGCCGCACGGCCCTGGCCTGCCTGGCGGTGTTCGCCGTCCTGCTCGCGGGCCTGCCCGCGGCGGCCGCGCTGACCGGCAACGCGGCGCTGGACACGGCCGACGGCTTCTACCGCGCCGGGTCGCTGGTCTTCGGCGGCGGCCACGTGGTCCTGCCGCTGCTGGAGGCCGAGACGGTGGGCTCCGGAGCGGTGGACCACACCTCGTTCCTGGCCGGCTACGGGGCGGCCCAGGCCGTACCGGGACCGCTGTTCACCTTCTCCGCCTACCTGGGGGCGCTCATGCCCGTGGCGGGCAGCCCGCTGCTGGGCGCCGCGCTGGCCCTGGTGGCGGTCTTCCTGCCCTCGGCGCTGCTGGTGGTGGGCGCTCTGCCGTTCTGGGAGCGGCTGCGCGGCGACGCCCGCGCCCGGCGGGCCCTGGCGGGCGCGGGCGCGGCGGTGGTGGGGATCCTGGCCGCGGCGCTGTACGACCCGGTCTTCCTCCAGGGCGTGGTCTCGCCCGCGACGATGGCGCTGGCCGCGGCCGCGTTCGTTGCGCTGGCGGTGTGGCGGGCCCCGGCCTGGGCGGTCGTCGCGGCGTCCGGCGCGATCGGCCTCCTGCTCCTGTGACCCGGCCGGCCGTCCGGTCCCCGACCGTCCGCGCCGCCCACGCGCACCCGGCCGCCGACGCCACCGCCCACCTCACGGCGCTCACGCAGCGGCACGCGCGCCGTGCCCCGGAGACCGCCCCGACGCACTGAGGGGCGTCCCGGGGCCACGGGCCGACCGCGCACGGCGGCCGGCCCGCGCCCTGGGGCCCGGGGGAGCCGCCCCGGAGCCGACACGGGTCAGCGGGGCGCGCCCATGAGGCCGACCTCGACGGACTGAACGGTCCCGTCAACGCTGAACAGGACGCGGGCCTCGTAGAGGCCGAACAGGCCGCCGAGCGCCTCGGGCCCGTACATGTTCAGGGTGGGCAGGCCGAACGCCTCGAAGTAGCCGCGGGCCAGGGCGCGCATGTCGCGGCGCAGACTCTCGCGGGAAGCGACCGGGTGCACCAGGTTCGCCGCACCCAGGATCACCTCGGCGACACGCTCGAGGTCGGCGCGGGCGGCAGGGACGGCCGGATCGGTCACCACCACGTAGCGGGTGCGCCCCCCGTCCGCCGGCACGGTCGCGACGCCGCGCCCCGAACCCAGGCCGGCGGCGGTGCGGGTCAGGATGTCGACGATGTGGGCGGGGCGCCGGTACCCCGACAGGTCCACCCCGTCGGCCGCGAGCTCCGGGTGTCCGCTGTCGCCGGCCGCCGCCCGCAGCGGTTCGGCGCCCTCCCACCCCGCCCACTCCCAGGTGGCGGTCGCGGGGTCGAACACGCCGATCTCACGCCCCGCGACCACGACCGCGCCGGGCCCCTCGGCCGCCGTCGGGTAGCGCAGGGTGGCGGTGTCGGCGTCCCATTCGACACCAGCCCCGGCACTCCACCCCGCCTCGCGCAGGTGATCCTCCAAAGCCAGGTCCTGGGCGAGGGCGCGGGCCAGCCGCGGCAGCACCGTCGGCAGCAGCCCCGAGGGGAACGGTTCCGGCTGCGGTCCGGCGTCGGTCCGCCGCAGACCGGTGGCCGCGACGGTCGGCCCCGGCAGCGGTTCGCCCCCGTCAGGTCCGGTGATCTCGACCCCGTCGAGGGTGTCGTCCGCACCGATCCGCACCGTGAGCACGTTGCCGTTGTCGAACACGCCGCCGATCCCGCCCTCACCGACCCTCTCGGTGAGCCCGTGGTGGGCGAGGTATCCCCGGACGACCGCGGTGGCGTACCCGCGCTCCCCGTCCCAGGCGGAGTCCCCGAAGAGCAGGGAACCGTTGCGCAGGCACGCCTCCACCCTGTCCGCCGCCCCCGGCCGGGCGAAGGGGATCCCGGGGTCCGTCACCACGAGGAAGGTGCGGGCGCGACCGCCGTGGTTGAAGATGACCAGCCCTCGCGCCCCGAGCAGCCCCATGGCGGCCAGCGCCAGGTGGTCCGAGCCCAACCGCGGGTCGGGCAGGTGATTGAGGTCCACCAGGCCCTCCGCGAGTTCGGGCACGCCCGGTCCGGCGGCGCCCAGGGTGCGCAGACGCTCCGTCTCCGCTATGACCGGCGCCCCCTCGAAGTGCGGGTTGGCCCAACCCCACAGCCACGTGCCGTCCTCGGCGTAGCTGCCCAGCAGCCCCACCCGCAGCTCGTACCCGCCCCGCCGCACCGTGCACGCCGCGAAGTCGACGTTGACGTCACCGTTGGGGACGAGCTCGTCGAACAGGTTGTACTGCTCCAGCACCCACCCCAGGTGCGGTCGGGCGAGGTCGTGGAATTCCCGGCTGTAGAACGGGCTCATGGGCGTGGTGTCTCCGGATCTCGTGTCACGGTCGTCGGCGGGGGGTACGACGCCGCGGGCACCGACCCGGTTCTCCGACCGGGCCCGGGCCGGCTGCGTGCGGGCTCAGGCCGGCCGCGCCTCCGCGTCGGCGGCCGAGCGCGCCCGGGACCGGAACCGGGCCGGTGACACGCCCACCACCCGGCGGAACGCGGTGCTGAACGCGCTCTCGGACCGGTAACCGGTCGCCGAGGCCAGCTCGGGGATCGACAGTGTCCCGTGCCGCAGCGCGTCGCGCGCCAGGCTCATCCGCCACTGGATCAGGTACTCCAGCGGCGGCACCCCCACCCGCTCCTTGAAGGTCCGGGCGAAGGCCGAACGCGACATGTGCCCGGCCTCGGCGAGCTCTCTCAGAGTCCAGGAGCGCGCCATGTCCGCGTGCATGGCGCGCAGCGCCGCACCGATCCCGTCGTCGTTGAGCGCGCAGAGCCAGCCGACGGGGCGGCCGGTGCGGCTCGCGTGGGCGCGGAGCATGTGCACGAGCATGATCTGCCCCAGGTGGTTGAGGACCAGGGAGCCGCCCGCCGCGTCGGCCTCCAACTCGATGACCAGCAGCTCGCAGACGAGCGCCAGGTGCCGGGCGCGCGGGTCGGTGGAGGGCACGACCACCAGCCGCGGCAGGATGTCGGTCAGCACCGACGCGTTCGCGTCCTCGAACGTGAACCGCCCGTCGCACACGTAGGTGTCGTCCTCGGCCTCCGGGCCGATGCGGACCACCCCGCCCGCGGCGTTCCCTCCCACCCGGACCGCCGAGCGCGGGTCCGCGGTGGGCGTGCCGGAGAGCACGTACGGGTCGGGGTTGCCCAGCAGGTAGTAGTCGCCCCGCTCCAGCCGCACGGGTTCGTGCCCCTGGAGGAGCAGCCAGCACCCGCCGCGCGCGACGAAGCCGGTCCTCATGTGCGCGGACCCGTCGAAGCGCGCCGCCCACTCCCCGGTGGCCTGCACGCTGGGCCCGATCGACGTGCTGGGCCGGAGCAGGCCGATCGCGTCGGCGACGGGGTCTCTGAAACCGAGCAACACACGGCCCTCCTGGACGATCTGTAAAGAATCAGGGATCTTACATTATGGATCTTGCCTGTCGGGCGCAGCATGATCGTTGGCGGAGCGGATCGGCCGAGATCCGCGCGGACAGGGGGCAGGGGAGTTCTCATGGGACAGCTCGACGGCAGGACATCGCTGGTCACCGGCGGCAACGGCGGCATCGGCCTGGCCACCGCCCAACGGTTGGCGGACGAGGGTTCACACGTTTTCATCACCGGTCGGCGCAAAGTGGAGCTGGACGCCGCGGTCGAGGCGGTCGGCGCGGACCGGGCCACGGGCATCGTCGGCGACGTCTCGGATCCGGAGGACCTGGACCGGCTCTACGCGGCGGTCCGGGCCCGGGGCAGGGGGCTGGACGTGCTCGTCGCCAACGCGGCGATCGGTGAGTTCGCGACGCTGGAGCAGACCACCGAGGAGCACTTCGACACGACCTTCGCGGTCAACGCCCGGGGCGTGGTGTTCACCGTGCAGAAGGCGCTCCCGCTGCTCAACGACGGGGCCTCGGTCGTCCTCATCGGCTCCACGGCCGCCGACCGCGGCATGGAGGCGTTCGGCGCCTACGCCGCGTCCAAGGCCGCCGTCCGGTCGTTCGCGCGGACCTGGTCCGTCGAGCTCAAGGGGCGCGGCATCCGGGTGAACGTGGTCTCGCCGGGCATGATCGAGACCCCCGGGGCCACCGCCCTCCTCGGCGAGGAGGGCGCGCGGGCCGTCCGGACCGGTGCCGCCGAGACCGTGGTCAAGGGCCGTACGGGCGAGCCCGAGGAGGTCGCCGCGGCCGTCGCCTTCCTGGCCTCGGAGCAGAGCGGCTATGTCGTGGGGGCGAACATCTACGTCGACGGCGGCGTGAACCAGGTCTGAGGACCGGGTCCGGGAAGCCTCCGCGCGTCACGGGGGTTCCGGGGCGGGCGCCGGTCGCGGGGACCGGCGCCCGCGGGGGCCGCGCGGTGCGCGGCCCCCCGGTGTCAGTCGTGCTGAGCGGGGTCCAGCACGAAGACCGGGATGCGCCGGTCGGTCTTGGTCTGGTAGTCCGCGTACGGGGGGAACGCCTCCACCGCGCGCTCCCACCACAGCTCCCGTTCGGCGCCGGTGAGCTCGCGCGCCACCATGTCGTTGCGCTCGGGCCCGTCCTGGAGCTCCACCCGGGGGTCGGCCTTGAGGTTGAAGTACCAGACGGGGTGCTCGGGCGCGCCGCCGAGCGAGGCGACGACGGCGTAGCGGCCCTCGTGCTCGACCCTCATCAGCGGCGTCTTGCGCAGCTTCCCGGTCTTGGCGCCGATGGAGGTCAGCAGCACGACGGGCAGGCCGTTCATCGTGGTCCCCTCGGTGCCGCCGGAGGACTCGTAGAGTTCCGCCTGCTCGCGGGCGCGGGCGGAGGTACTGGGTTCGTATTCACCGTGCAAAGGCATGCGCCCAGTCAAACAGCAACGGCGGCCCCGGGGGACCACCGGCTCGCGGGAGGGGCCGGCCCGCACCCTGCTGGGGAAGGCTTGGGCGTCGGTGTCGGACCAGTCGCCGAGGGCCGAGTTGGTCAGTCGGACGACGATCGGCTCGAGCCAGTCC
>NZ_JBEXTT010000027.1:0-91035 GCF_040614155.1 Nocardiopsis sp. NPDC006139 | reverse complement strand
ATCGCGGGAGCGGCCATGGCGTTCTCCAGTGTCTTCGTCATCAGCAACAGCCTCCGGCTGCGCGGTTTCGCGCCGCTGAAGGGCAACGAGGACACGCCCGACGCCTCCGCGCTCCCCGCCTCCGGCCGCCGGGAGTCCTCCCTCGCGGCCTGAGCCGCCGCACACGCCCGGTGCCCCGGACCCGCCGGTCCGGGGCACCGCGCCGTTCCGGCGGTCGTTCTTCTGAGGTGCGGCGGGGGCGGGCCCGGGGCACCGGGGTGTCCGTGACCGCTGGGATACTCCCCGCATGCCTCATCCACTCCCTCCTCTCCCGCAGCACGCCTCGGAGTCGACGCTCTACTCCGACTGGGTCCGCCTCAACGACCCCGCCAACGAACAGGCGGCCGCGGAGTTCCTCGACAAGCTGCCGCAGTCCCCGCGCAAGCTCGCCGGGGACCTGAACTGGATCGAGTCCCGCGCCTCCCGGGTCGGGCTCCCCCTGGACCATCTGCCGTGGCTGTGGGACACCATCGGCCACCGGCTGGCCCCGCAGCACCCCCGCCGGGCCGGGGCCGCGTACACGGCGGCCCGGGAGGCCGAGGCGCGGCACCGGCTCCCGGTGTCGAAGGTGCACGCGGTCGAGAACGCGCTGCTGTTCACCCGGTACGGCGCCCTGCCCGCCAAGGAGGTCCGCCTCCACTGGGACCGGCTGACCGGGCTGTTCCCGGCGGAGGAGGCGTACCGGGAGTTCCTGCGGTTCCTCCAGGGCTGGGCGCGGGGGCAGGACGGCCTGCCCGCCGACCTCGTCACCCGGCTGCGGGCGGCGGCCGCGCACGCCGGCCTGGGACCCGACGAGGTCGGCCGCGCCCTGGGCCGGATCCTCACCGAGCGCGCCCCGGGGGCCGGGGCCTCCGACAGGCTCCTGGACGCCGCGGCGAAGGTGTTCGCCGAGCACCCGCCGGAGGAGGGCGCCCGGGCCGCCCTGGTGAACCTGTTCCCCCAGGCCACGACCGACGGCGGCGCCTGGCTGCGACTGCTGGACTCCCTCGGGCTGATCGACGACCTGGTGGACGGGAGGATCGTGCCCGCGGGCGGGTACGCGGACTGGCTCTCCGCCTTCCCGCGCCGGTACTCCCAGGTCAAGGACGGCCGGTACATGAAGATCCAGCCGATGGCGCCGGAGCTGCACGCGCTGGTCCCGCGCATCGCCGACCGGGTCCGCGCCGGGGGCGGGCGGGTCAGGCTGGACGCGGGCCGGTGGAGGCCCACCCTGGACCTCGGGTTCGCCGACGCCTGCCTGGCCGCCGGGCTGCCCGTGGCCGACCCCGGCCCGAGGGTGGAGCTCCGCTCCCGGATCAGCGGACCGCTGGAGGCGGTGGCGGCCGACCCGCGGTTCGCCCGCTTCCGTCCGGCTCCGAAGGCCCCCGCACCGGAGCCCGCACCGAAGTCCGCACCGGCCGCTCCCGGCGACGTCCCCGGCCTGGCACCGGAGACCGCGCAGGCCCTGGACGCCCACATGGAACGGCTCACCGAGGGCACACCGCTCGCGGCCGAGGCGGCGGTGGCCGCCGTGGAGAAGATGCTCGGCCACGGGAACGCCCTGGCCCTGGCCCGGGCGGGCCGGTACCTGGACGGCCCCGACCTGTCCGGGCCGCTGGCCCGCGCCCTGCGGTTCGGCGTCCCCGCGGAGTACACCTGGCCCGCCTTCGAGGAGGCCGTCGCGGAGTTCGCCGCGGCGGAGGAGCCCCTGCTGGGGATGACCTCCAGCTGGCCGGTGCTCACCCTCTACGGGCGGTCCCTGGCCGTCGCCGTCGACCACCGGGGGGTGCGGGCCCGCGTCTCGTTCACGATCCCGGCGGAGGCGTCGCGGTTCGCCGTCCACCACGTCGGGGACGACCTCCTGGTCACCTGGCACGACGGCGACGACGACGCGGACCACCGCTCGGCGTTCTGGTGCTCGGACCCCGGGCGCGTCCTCACCGGGGTCCGGCCCGGTGACGTCCCCTCCCCCGGCGGACGTTTCAGCGACGCCCTCGGCTTCAGCTTCGGCGGGGACCGGGGCCGCCATGGGGGCGACCGCCTGGTGCGGCCGGGCGACCCCGAGGGGGTGGGCCGCTCGGAGGACCTGCTGAGCGACGGTGAGCGGCTGTGGCGCCACCTGTACGTGCGCAAGGCCGACGACCCGCCCTTCGAGGAGCTCGACCCGGTCGACGGGACCCCGACGGGCGTGCACTCCCGCCCCGGGTTCCTCGTCGGCACCGATGCCGGGAAGGACTCCCGGCTGGGGCGGTGCAGCCTGGCTCCGCTGCCCGAGGGCGTCACGGACTCACCGCTGGGCGCGGTGGACGGCGTCGTCGGGTTCCGCCTGCGCGAGGCCGTCGGCGAGGGGTCCGGGAAGAAGTCCCGGACCACCGTCGTCGAAGGGGTCGACGGGCGCAGGGCCACGACGGGTCACAGGTACACCTCCAAATCCTGGGGCGTCCTCCGTATGCCCGGGGGCGGCGACGGTCTGCTGGTGGAGGAGTGGAAGAGCCGCGTGCGCGTTCTGCGCTGCCTGACGACCGAGGGCGACGAGCCGTGGTGGGAGGTGTGGTGCCTCCCCGGCCACGACCCGGACGGACCGGGCGACGGCGGCGGCCGCATGCTGTTCCCCCCGCCCGCGTTCTGGCACTTCCTGGTGCCCCGGGACGCGGAGGGCTCCAGGGCGCTGCGCGGGGCGGACGCCGCGCTGGCCCGCGGGCTCCTCGATGCCGCCGGGAGCACCGGGGACGCCGCCGCGGTGCGCGACGCCGTGGCCCGGCTGCTCCCCGGGGTCACCGACGACCGGCTCGTCGACGGCCCCGGCGGAATCGTGGAGACCGTGCTGCACGCGGCCGGGGTGCGCGGGCGCCGGGAGCGGGCGACCCGCTTCCTCTCCTCGATCGAGACCGCGAAGGTGGTGGCACCGTCCGCCACGACCGACGGGGAACTGGGCCGGGCCCTGCACGGCCTCACTCCGCTGGCGCTCTCCAAGGGGTCCGGCGCCGCCACCCTCACGGCCGTGGCCGCCGACGGGGCCTTCCTGCGCGGGGACATCACCGACGCGACCCGCCGGGTCTCCCCGCCCGCACCGCCCGTCCACTGGCCCGACCTGCTGGTCCGGGTGGACGCCGCCCTGTGGAGGCTGGCGACCACGACCGACGAGGAGGCCCGGCGGACACTCACCGACCTGCTCCGCACCTGGGCGGGCCTGCCCTTCGCCGAGCCCGGCACCCGGTGGCGGCGGGGACTGGCCCGGGGCGGCGCACTGGAGCCGCTGGTAGCGGTGGGACAGGCGATCATCACCGGAAAGCGCGTACAGACGTCCTGGAGTTCCTCCGTCCACCCCGCCCCGGAACCGGGCGAGATCCCGCACCCCCGTGAGTGGTACTACTTCGTGCAGCCGGACTCCGCGCCCGCCCCCGAAGAGGCCGACGGCGTGGACACGGTGACCGTCGGCCCCGACCGGGCCGCGCGCATCCGGCGCCTGCTGGAGCTCCTCGATGAGCGGGGGCCGACCCGGGCCGGGGACGCGGCGGTGCGCGCGTTCGTCGGCCGGACCGGGGCCCTGGAGCCCCTCACCGTGCTCGTGCTGAACGGGCGCCTGGGGCTCCCGGACGCCAGGCCCGGCGGCGCCAAGGCGCGGACGAGCCTGGCCGGGGAGTACGACCGGGTGGTCAGGACCCTGGGCCCGGACGGCCTGACCCGGCTGCTGGGCGCTGCTCTACCTGAGGATCCGGCCGACCTGTGGGAGCCGGACGGGGACGTGCGCGCCGCCGAGCGGGCGGCCGCGGTGTGGGCGGAACTGGTCGGGGTGCGCCCCGTGCTCGACGCGGAGGCCGTCGCCCTGCTCGACAAGGAGCTCAAGCTGGGTGCGCAGTGGGCGGAGACGCTCATGGACCCGTCCTCCTCCGACTTCTGCACCCGGGACCTGAATCGCGTCATCGCCGAGGACGAGGGACCGTACAGCAACCCCTCCCTGTTCTCCGTGTCGGAGGACGGGCTGCCGGACCGCAAGATCTACCACTACGACCCGGTCACCTGCTACCCGTACCGGGTGGCGACCTCGCTCGTGGCGTGGCCGTCCGCCCGGCTCCCGGTGGGCCACCCGTGTGCCGCCGGGGTGCCGGAGCTGCACCGCCGGCTGGTCGACCGGATGCGGGCCCCGGGGCTGCTGGTGCCGGTGGGCTCCTACGCCGACCTCGGCGACATTCTCCCGCTGCTGGAGGCGACCGGGTACGAGCGGCTGCCCTACCGGCTGCACCGGACCCGCGACCCCGAACGGCGGATCCCCGAGATCCTGGGCGGGCCGCTGCTCGTCATGGCGGCCGGACGAACACACTGGGGGCACGTCTACGTGCGTCCCGCCGGGTTCTTCGAGCCCGGGGTGTACGAGGCGACGGAGAAGGCCCTGGTCGCGCGCGACTTCAAGGATCCCGAGGACAAGGCGTCGCTGCTGGTGGAGCTGCGCGGCCTCAGGGAGGTCTGCGTCGGGTCGCTGGGCCGCATGGCCGCGCGGACCGCGGACACCCCCGTTCCGGCCGGCGGGTACGAGGCCGACCCGCGGCTGAGCGTTCCGGAGCTGGTGGAGGAGGCCGCCGCCGCGCTGGACACCGACGCCGACGCGGCCGCGCTGTACCTCCAGCTGCTCACCCTGTCCCGGCCCACCGACCAGAACGTGCGCCGGTGGAACGGCTGGTCGGCGGCCCGGCACAAGAAGACGGCCGCACGGCTGCTGGAGACGGGCGCGGTCGACCTGGGCAAGCGGCCCCGGGCCGGGCGGACCCTGTTCGCGCAGGACGGGTGGGTGGCGCCCAAGGCGCCGGACCTGCCGGTGGAGGCCGCCAAGCTGGAAACCCACTTCGCGGTGCTCTCCGACAAGAAGGTGCTGGTCTCCCCGACCTCCGGGCAGCTCCCGATCGCCCCGCTGCACGAGATGTTCGAGGCGGCCTGGCGCTCCCGGGAGGCGGACGGCTGAGCCGCGGGCCGGTGGTGCGCGCCGCGCACCACCGGCCCGCCGTCGGCGGCCCGCGCCGTCAGCGGCGGCGTTCGGGGAGCCGGCCCAGCACGGCCTTCTGCAGCGCCTCCAGCGGCCCGAGCCGGAACCGGCGCAGCCACAGGGTGGACCAGGCCAGGAGCAGTGCGGCGACCGCCGCCCACAGCCCCATCACCCACCACGGGCCGGTCCCGTCCAGCCGGGCGGCCAGGCCCAGGCCGACGCCGTAGCAGGCGAGCATGCACAGGAGGTTCTGCGCCACGTACCCGCTCATCGCCATGCGGCCCAGGGAGGACAGGGACACGATCCCCCACCCGGCCGGGTCGGCCCGGTCCACCAGCCACCCGATGGCGCCGACCAGGCCCAGGGCCACGACGGGGGCGGCGACGTAGCGGTCCACGAAGAACAGGTCGGCCCCGCCCAGGGCGGTCGCGATGTTGAGCGGGACGCCCACGCCCAGGCCCCAGGCCAGCAGGCGGCCGCGCAGCCGACGTCCGGCGGCGTCGCCGCCGAAGGCGCCGGCCCGGAACAGGCGCACGCCCAGCAGGAACATGAAGACCATGAAGGCGAACGTGATGATCGGCTCCGAGCGCATCGCCAGCGCGTTGTCCAGGCGGAACGCGATCTGTTCGAGGTAGCCGCCGTGCGCGTACAGGTCCACGACGTCGGCCGGGACCCCGCCGTCGGCGGACTGCTCGCCCGGCTGCGGGAAGAGCGTGTACGCGGCGGTGAGCAGGCCGACCACGGCCAGGTGCAGCACGAGGCAGGTCCACATGACCGCGTTCTGGGCCCGTTGTGACCGGGTGAGCAGCCAGGCCACCAGCAGGGAGGTCACGGCGTAGCCCATGAGGACGTCGGCGGCGAACACCAGGGTGAAGTGCACCAGGCCCTCGGTGAACAGGAACAGCGCCCGCCACTTGTAGGGGCCGGGCCAGCGGCCGCCCTTCTTCGCCGCGGACCGGAACTGGATGGCCAGGCCCACCCCGAAGAGGAGGGTGAGCAGCGCCAGGAACTTGCCGTTGGACAGCAGCAGGAAGACGCCCTCGGCGACGGTCGCCGGGGAGGGGTCGGCCAGCGCCGCCTCCAGCGGGCTGAGCGAGGCGGTGAAGAGCATGTTGGCCTCGCCGCCGGGTGCGGCGAACAGCCACACGTTGGTGGCGAGGGTGCCCAGGATCGCGACGCCGCGCAGGACGTCGAGCAGGGGCAGGCGGCGGGACGCGGCCGCAGGGGCACCGGGTGCGGCGGGGGCCGCCGGGGTGTCGGGTGCTCGGGTCTCGTCGGTGTGACCGGTCAAGGTCGTGGCCTCCGTGTCGGGATCATCGGTGATCAAGGGGTCCGGGGGCTCTCAGGGGCCGTGAAGAGCCGGTCGAGGTGGGTGGTGAGGGCGGTACGGATCGCCTCAGCGGTGAAGGGCTCGGCGGTGACGAGGTGGTGCAGGGTCAGGCCGTCGACGCAGGCGATCAGGGCGACCGCCTCCGCCCGGGGGTCGCGGTCGGCGGGGAGCTCCCCCTCCCTCACTGCGATCTCCAGCGCCTCGGTGAGCGCGTCGGCGAGGGTCCGGGTGGTCTCGCGGTGCATCCGCAGCATCTCGGGGTCGGCCAGGGCCGCCGGGAGGAACTCCAGCCAGACGGTCAGCTCGCGGACGCGCTCGTCGTCCAGGGGCAGCAGCGTCTCTGTGGCGCGGTCGAGCCAGTCGCGCACCGAGGAGACCGGTCCGTCGGAGACCTCCTGCAACCGCTGCTCGGCCCGGTGGTACATGTGCTCCACGCCGAACCGCAGCAGCTGCGCCTTGGAGCGGAAGTAGCGCTGCACCAGGCCGACGGACACCCCGGCGTGGTCGGCGACGTCGGCGAGGGTGGTCCGGGCCAGGCCCCGCTCCCCCACCACCGCCATGAGCGCTTCGGCGACCTGTCGTCGCCTCTGTTCGTGATCCGCGGTCCGTGCCATGAAAAAATAATACCGCACTATTTTTATGGGGCAAGGGGTGGCCCCGGGTGCGGCCGGGTCCGGCCGCGCCCGGGGCGGGAGGCCTCAGCCGGCCTCCATCAAGCGGTTCAGCAGCGGCCCGAACTCGTCGTCGGAGGTGTACAGGGACACCGACCGGTCCCCGTGGTCGACCTTCACCCCCACCGGGCGCAGGTCGGGCACCCCGGCCTCGGCCCGCTCGGCGGAGTCCGGGTGCCACCAGAACAGCTGGGCGCTGATCGGCTTCTCCGCGTCGGCGACGAAGCGCTCGGCCAGCTCCTGGAGGCGTTCCATCGCCATGATCGGGTGGCCCTTGCCCAGCGGGTGCGCCAGCACCACCTCGCGCACCGGGAAGGCCACCAGCGCGCCGTGGGGCGCCTCCCCCAGGAAGCGGGAGAGCACGTGGGCCTGGGCGGCGGTGTAGGGCTGGGCCCCGCCGATGTGGATGATGGCCGCGCCGCCGAGGTCGACCTCGCTCGCCTCCACCTCCTCGGCGACCGAGGCGGCCACCGCCTGCGTGAAGGCCTGCTCCGGCGTGAGGTCCATCGACTCCAGCGCGGACCGGTTCAGCGGCTGCACGCTGTCGGGCGTGTCGATGACCACCGTCTCGCGCAGGCCCTCGGCGAAGTCGCGGTACAGCAGGGTGTCCCACACCTCCTGCGGGAGGGCGTCGGCCGGGTAGACGCGGGAGCGCAGCCGCCCGGCGGAGTCCGCGTTCTGCGGGGCGATCTGCCGGATCTGCCCGGCGAGGGCCTCCGCGTAGGGGCCCGCCCGGTCGAAGGCCGCGTCGACGGAGGCGTCCTCCAGCCCCTCCAGGTACCGGCTGACGTCGGTGCGGACCGAGCCCTGGGGGGTCTCCACCTCCAGGACGTTCGGGAACAGGAACCTGGCGCGCAGGCCCAGCTGTTCGAGCACGGCCAGGAGGGCGCCGCGGGCGTGGTCGGAGGTGCGGGGCGGGTAGTGGGTGCCCAGGGCGACGCCGCGTTCGCGGAAGCCCCGCATCAGCGCGAGGACGACCTGCGAGGCCAGCTCCGGGTACTGCTCGCCGGGGTACTCGCGGGCGCTCCGGACCGCCTCGGCGTAGTCGTTGAGGAAGGGCTCGGCCTCGGGGAGGTGGATCAGCACCTCGGTGGAAGAACGCCGCTCCGCGGTGATCTCCGCGCGCGCGAACGCCTCCACGATCAAGGCGACCAGATCGGGGCGGGGACCGCCGGGACTCTGTGTGTCGGACATGCGCTGTGTGACTCCTCGGTGACCGGTGTGGTTCGGGCGGCCGGTGTTCCGTGTCCGAGTCTGGTGCATGGCGGTGACGGACCGCACCCCGGAGCGGCCGTGCGCGCCGCGCGTGCTCTCATACCCGTATGCCCTCCGACCCCCGCCCCTCCCGCCGGAGCCGCCGCGCCTTCCTCGCGCTGGGCGGCGGCGCCCTGCTGGCCGCCACCGCCTCCTCCGCCGTCCCGCCCCCGGAATGGGACGTGGCGGTGGTCGGGGCGGGGCCGGCCGGGCTGGCCGCCGCGCGCAACCTGTACGACCACGGCCTGCGTGTGGTGGTGCTGGAGGCCCGCGGCCGGGTGGGCGGCCAGGTGTTCACCGACCGGTCCCTGGCGCCGGTGGCGGTGGAGCTGGGCGCCGGGCTGATCCACGGGGCGGACGCCTCCACCTGGGAGCTGGTGGCCGAGACCGGGGCGCGTACCGTGCGGATGCGCTCGGACCGGCCGGCGCCGCCGCCCCTGGACCTGCCCCGGGGGCCGCGCGAGGACGAGGACGCCGCCGCCTACCTGCGCAGGCTGGGGGTGCCCGAGTCGCTGTGGCCGCCGGTGGAGGTCGACGGAGAGCCCCTGGAGCGGTGGAGCGCGCGGTGGGTGCACGACACCGGGGTGCTCGACTGGTGGAGCGCGCCGCGGGAGGACTTCCGGGTGCCGGACGGGTACGACCGGCTGCTGGAACCGCTGGCGGCGGGCCCGGTGATCGCGCTGCGCAGCCCGGTCCGGCTCGTGCGGCGCGGACCGGCCGGGGTGGAGATCGGTGTGGCCGGGCGGAGGCGCCCCGTCCGGGCCCGCCGGTGCGTGCTGGCGCTGCCCGTCGGGGTGCTGCGGTCGGGGTCGGTGCGGTTCGAGCCCGCGCTGCCCGCCGGCCACCGGGACGCGGCGGCGGCGCTGGAGGCCACCGACGCCGTCAAGCTGGTGTACCGGTTCGACCGGCCGGTCCTGCCCGCCGGCCGGGACACGCTGGAGGGGGACGGCGCGGTGGTCTGGAGCGTGGCGCGCGCCCCGGAGACGGTGTCGGTGTGGGCCGCCGGGGACCGGGCCCGCGACCTGCTGGCCCGCCCGGGCCCCGACCGGTTCGCCGAGGGGCTGCGGATGCTGGCGTCCGCGGTGGGCGGCGCGGTGCCGGACCCCGTGGGGAGGATCACGCACGACTGGGCGGCGGACGAGTACAGCCGGGGCGCGTACCTGCACGTCCCGCCGGGGGCGCACGACGCGCCCGCGGCGCTGGGCGAACCGGTGGACCGGACCCTGTTCTTCGCGGGGGAGGCGGTCACGGGGGAGAACACCGTGGACGGCGCCTACGACAGCGGCTACGCGGTCTCCGACGACCTGCTGTCCGACCGCTGAGCCCGTCCCGCCGCCGGACCGGGCCCCGGAGGCACCCGGGAGAGAACGGGGCGACCTGTGGACAACGCCCCCTTACCTGGGCTTTGTGGTGGAATTGTGCGGAGCCGTGGAACCGTCTCGCCTTCCCCGAGTCCGTTCCCGGCACCGACCAGAGCACATCCAACACGAGGGGGGTTGCCCGATGACCGATCGCGCGTACGTGATCGCGGGTTCGGAGGCCACGGGGGGCGCCGGGATCCAGGCCGACCTGAAGGCGTTCCAGGAGCTGGGCGTCTACGGGATGGGGACGATCACCTGCATCGTCTCCTTCGACCCGAAGAACGGCTGGGGGCACCGGTTCGTGCCGGTCGACCCGCAGGTCATCGCCGACCAGATCGAGGCGGCCACGGCCTGCCACGACCTGGACGTGGTGAAGATCGGGATGCTCGGCACCCCCGACACCATCGACGTGGTCGCGCAGGGCCTGCGCGAGCGGGACTGGCGGCACGTGGTGCTGGACCCGGTCCTGATCTGCAAGGGCCAGGAGCCGGGCGCGGCGCTGGACACCGACAAGGCGCTCACCGAGAAGGTCCTGCCGCTGGCGACGGTGATCACGCCCAACCACTTCGAGGCGATGACGCTGTCGGGCATGGAGAGCATCGACACCGTCGACGACCTCGTCGAGGCGGCCCGGCGCATCCACGACCTGGGGCCCTCGCACGTGATCGCCAAGGGCGGCGTGGAGCTGCCCGGCCCCGACGCCGTCGACGTGCACTTCGACGGCGAGGAGGTGACCGTGCTGCGCGCCCCCAAGATCGGGCAGGAGCGGGTGAGCGGCGCGGGCTGCACCTTCGCCGCCGCGATCACGGCGGAGCTGGCCAAGGGCGCCGAGGTGGGCGCGGCCGCGGCCACCGCCAAGGAGATGGTGCGCCGGGGCATCGAGCAGAGGCTGACCACGCACGCCCCCTTCGCCTCGGTCACCACCCGCTCCCCACGCTGACCCGTCCGGGGCGTGGGCCCTCGGGGCACCCGGCACCCGGGCCTTCGGAATGCCGAACGGCCCGGGCCGCCCTCCGGCCGGGGCGGCGGTCAGGCGGGGGTGAGGTGGAGCAGGAGCACCTGGCCGGGGGTGAGGTTGGGCAACTGGACGCCGGACCGCTCCAGGACGCGGCCGGAGGCGACCGCCTCCCCGCGGGCGGACCACTCCGGCACGGCGCGCTGCATGGTGGCGGGCCATCCCGTGTCCTGGCGCCACCGCAGGCGGTAGCGCAGGTCCGGGCGCAGTCCCGGCAGGCGGACCCGGCCCGGGTGGGTGCGGACCGAGGAGGTGAGGCGGGCGTAGCGGAAGACGGCCTGCGCGCCGTCGCGGGCGACGACACCGTCGAGCTGTTCGGCGGGGTCGGGGTCGTCCGCGCGGACGAGGTCCCCGGTGTGCAGCAGCGGGCGCAGCTCCCGGTACAGGGCGGTCCAGCGGGCCAGCACGTCCAGCTCCTCCTCGGTGCAGGCGGAGATGTCCCACTCGATGCCGGGGTGGCCGATGAGCGCGGTCAGGCAGCGCGTCGCCAGGTCGGTGGCGCGGCCGGTGGTGTGCGACACCGGCCCGCCCACGTGGCCGCCGACCAGCTCCGGGGGGAGCAGCAGGCCCGTCCAGCGCTGGATCGCCAGCCGCTCCAGCGGGTCGTTGACGTCGGAGGCCCACACCCGGTCGGTGCGCTCCAGCACGCCCAGGTCCACCCGGCCGCCGCCGGAGGAGCACGACTCGACCTCCAGTCCGGGGTGGCGGGCGCGCAGCCGGTCCAGCAGCGCGTACACGGCGGCGGTCTGGCGGTGCACGCCCGCGCCGCCGGTAGGACCGTGCACGGCCTCCAACAGGTCGCGGTTGTGGTCCCACTTGAGGTGGTCGGGCCGGTACTCCGCGACCAGCGCGTCCAGCCGTTCCAGCAGGTACGCGGCGACCTCGGGGCGGCCCAGGTCGAGCACGTGCTGGCCGCGGCCGGTGGGCGGCCGGTGGTCGGCGGGGCCCAGGATCCAGTCGGGGTGCGCCCGGAACAGGTCGGAGTCGGGGTTGACCATCTCCGGCTCCACCCACAGCCCCACCTGCATGCCCAGCGCGCGCACGTGGTCGAACAGCGGGTGCAGCCCGTCCGGCCACACGTCGGGGTCCACGGTCCAGTCACCCAGGCCCGCCGTGTCGTCGCGGCGGCCGCGGAACCATCCGTCGTCGAGGACGAAGCGCTCCACGCCGACGCGGGCGGCGGTGTCGGCGAGCGCCTTGAGCTTGTCGAGGCGGTGGTCGAAGTAGACGGCCTCCCAGGTGTTGAGCACCACCGGCCGCGGCGTCGCCGGGTGGTGGGGGCGGGCGCGCAGCCACCGGTGGACGCGCGCCGACATGCCGTCCAGCCCCCGGTCCGACCAGGAGAAGCACACCCAGGGGGTGCCGTACGACTCGCCCGGGGCCAGGCGCACCTCGCCGGGGTGCAGGAGTTCTCCGCCGCCGAGCACGGCGTCGGCCTGCCCGGCCCCCTCGGGCAGGCGTTCGGCCAGGTGGACGTGGTCGCCGCTCCAGGCGACGTGCACGCCCCAGACCTCACCCCGGCGGAAGCCGAAGCCGGGGGTCCCGGCGACCAGGAACAGCGGGGCGTCGTGGCCGGTGCGCCCGCGGCGGGACGCCCGCAGCAGGGTCCCCTGGGCGAGGTCCCGGCGCTGGGGCGCGCGTTCGCGGCACCACCGCCCGGTGGGGTCGAGCACCTCCTCGGCCTCCCGGGGCAGCGGCAGGAACACGTGGAGGGCGGCCGGGGTCCACACGTCATCGCCGGTGTTGGTCGCCTCCAGCCGCACCCGGAGCAGCCCGTCGGCCTCCATCCGCAGTTCGCCGCGCAGCCCGAGTCCCGCGGCCGGCGCCTCGGCGGTGAACACCAGCACCCCGCCGGTGCCGGCCGGGGAGTCCGGCAGCGGGTCCACGACGACCTCGCGGACCAGCCAGCGGGGGTGTGAGGCCCGGCCCTCGCGGTGCCCGGACAGCCCGGGGTGCCCGGACCAGCCCTCCCCCTGGCCGGGGACCAGCGACAGCGGGAAGGCGGCGTCGACGGTGTTGTGCGGGACGGCCGGGCCGGACAGCGCGGCCAGCCCGGCGGTGTCGGGCAGGTCGGCGCCCCAGTGCAGAACGTACGGCAGGCCCGTGTCGGGCACGCCCAGCACCAGCGCGGTCCCCGCCGCGGCCAGTCGGACGGTCGGGACGTCGGGGGCGATGGCGGGGGCGGTCGGCGCTCCCGGCTGCTGCGGCACGGGCGGTCCTCCGGGGGTCGCTGGGGCGGCCCCCACATGCTCGGTTCCGGGTTCGCCGGCTGTCAATACACCGGCCGACACGATCCAACGCCTTCCGACACAAAGCGGGGCCGTGGAGCGTTCTCTCCCCCGTTGTTGACACTTCGACGGCCCATGGTCCACAGTTCCCAACGGGATCGAACATTTTCCACCGGCCGAGGAGAAGCGATGCTGGCCGCCCAACGGCAGGAGCTGATCCTCGAACGGATCCGGAGCACCGGCGCGGTCCGGGTCGCGGACCTGGTCGAGAGCCTCGCGGTGTCGGACATGACCGTCCGCCGCGACCTGGACGCCCTGGAGGCGCGGGGCGCCCTGCGCAAGGTGCACGGCGGAGCCGTCGCCCGGGCCCGCACCGAGGAGCCCGGGTTCGCCGCCAAGTCCGCCCTCCAGGGGGACGAGAAGCGCGCGATCGCCCGCGCCGTCGCCGGGCTCGTACCCCCGCACGCGGCGGTCGGGCTGTCCGGCGGCACCACCACCGCGCTGGTCGCCGAGCACCTGGTCGACACCCCGGGGCTGACCGTCGTCACCAACTCCCTGCCGGTGGCCGAGGTGTTCCACCGGGCCGCGCGCCCGGACCGGACGGTCGCCCTCACCGGCGGCTTCCGCACCCCCTCCGACGCGCTGGTCGGCCCGCTGGCGCTCGCCTCCATCCAGGGGCTGAACCTGGACCTGCTCGTCCTGGGCGTGCACGGCATGCAGGAGCGCGCCGGGTTCACCACGCCCAACCTCCTGGAGGCCGAGACCGACCGGGCCCTGGTGGAGGCGGCGGGGACCCTCGTGGTGGCCGCCGACCACAGCAAGTGGGGCACCGTTGGCATCAGCACCATCGTGCCCCTGGACCGCTGCGACGTGCTCGTCACCGACGACGGGCTCGACCCGCGGGCCCGCGAGGTGCTCGGCGAGCGCGTGGGCCGCCTCGTCCTCGCCGGGGTCCGCGCCCCGCAGACGGAGAAGGAGGACCCGGCATGAGCCGGACCGCCGCCGACGGCGTCCGCGTCACCCCGGCCAGGCTGGCCGACGGGCGCGAGATCGTGTACTTCGACGAGGACGGCGCCCCGCCCCGCGTCCCCGAGCCCGACCGGCGCGACCTGCCGCCCCTCTCCACGGCCTCGGAGCTGCGCTTCGACCCGCTGCTGCGCGAGTGGGTGGTCATCGCCTCCCACCGCCAGGGCCGCACCCACATGCCGGCCGCCGACGCCTGCCCGCTGTGCCCGTCCACGGCCGACCGCGCCACCGAGGTCCCCGCCGGCGACTACGACGTGGTGGTGTTCGAGAACCGCTTCCCCTCCCTGGCCGCGGACGGCGGCCGCGTCCTCGACGACGTCGGCGAGGTGGAGCGGTCCCGGCGTCCGGGCACCGGGCGCTGCGAGGTGGTGGTGTTCGGCCCCGACCACAACGCCTCCTTCGCCGACCTCACGCCCCGCCGGGTGCGCACCGTCCTGGAGGCGTGGACGCAGCGCACCCGCGCGCTGTCCGCCCTGCCCGGCACGGAGCAGGTGTACTGCTTCGAGAACCGGGGCGCGGAGATCGGGGTGACCCTGCCCCACCCGCACGGGCAGATCTACGCGCTCCCCTTCGTCACGCCGCGCACGCGGCGGATCCTGGACTCGGCACGGGCCCACCGCGAACGCACCGGCCGCGACCTGTTCGCCGACGTCCTGCACGCCGAACAGGAGGCGGGGCTGCGGGTGGTCGCCCGCGGCGAGCACTGGACGGCGTTCGTCCCGGCGGCCGCCCGCTGGCCGGTGGAGGTCCACTTCTACCCGCACCGCCCGGTGCCCGACCTGCCCTCCCTCACCGACGCCGAACGCGACGGCTTCGGACCGCTGTACCTGGACGTGCTGCGCCGGCTGGACCGCCTGTTCGGCCTGCCGCTGCCCTACATCTCGGCCTGGCACCAGGCCCCCGTGCGCACCGGCCGCGACCTGTCCCGGCTGCGCCTGGAGGTGTTCTCCGTGCGCCGCGCGCCCGACAGGCTCAAGTACCTGGCGGGGACCGAATCCGGCATGGGGGTGTTCGTCAACGACGTCGCGCCCGAGACCGTCGCCCGCCGCCTCAGGGAGGCCGCGCCGTGAGACCGACCCCCACCGCGGGCTCCGGGCCCGAGGAAAGCGCGGCGGCCGCCCCGCCACCCGGTTCCGCGCCCGGCCGCCCGGTCCCCGGCCGCCGCGACACCGCCCGGGAGCCGGCGTGAGCGCCGCGGCGCGGGGGTTCCGCGCGGCGTTCGGGTACGGCCCGGCCGGGGTGTGGCGGGCGCCGGGGCGCATCAACGTCATCGGCGAGCACACCGACTACAACGACGGGTTCGTGCTGCCCGTCGCCCTCCCCCACGCGGTGACGGTCGCGGCGGCGCCCCGCGCCGACGGGCGGCTGCGGTTCCGGTCCGCGCAGGCCCCGGAGGTCTTCGAGGCCGACGCCCTCCCGGAACCGGGGACCGTGGCGGGCTGGGCCGCGTACCCGGCGGGCGCGCTGTGGGCGCTGGCGGACACGGGGCGCCCCATGGGCGGCCTGGACCTGTACGTGGACGGGGACGTCCCCTCCGGGGCGGGCCTGTCCTCCTCCGCCGCCCTGGTGTGCGCGACCCTGCTCGCCGCCGCCGGGGACGCGCCCCCTGCCCCGGAGGAGACGGCCCGGCTGGCCCAGCGGGCCGAGAACGGCTTCGTCGGCATGCCCTGCGGGATCATGGACCAGTCGGCGTCGATGCTGGCCCGCGGGGGACACGCCCTGTTCCTGGACACCCGAACCCTGGCCGCCGAGCACGTGCCCTTCGACCCGGCCTCACACGGGCTGACCCTGCTGGTGGTGGACACCCGCGCCCCGCACCGGCTGGTGGACGGCGCCTACGCCGACCGCCGCCGCAGCTGCGAGGAGGCCGCCCGGCTGCTGGGGGTCCGCGCGCTGCGCGACGTCACCGACCTGCCCGGCGCGCTGGCCGCCCTGCCCGACGACCGCACCCGGCGCCGGGTGCGCCACGTGGTCACCGAGAACGCCCGGGTGCTGGAGGCCGTGGACCTGCTGCGGGCAGGTGCGGTGGCCGCGGTCGGACCGCTGCTGACCGCCTCGCACGCCTCCCTGCGCGACGACTACGAGGTGAGCGTCCCGGAGGTGGACACCGCCGTGGACGCCGCCCTGGCCGGGGGCGCGCTGGGCGCGCGCATCACCGGCGGCGGGTTCGGCGGCTGCGTGATCGCCCTGGTCGGGGCCGGGCGCGCCGACGCCTGCGCCGAGGCGGTCCGCGGCGCCTACAAGGAGCGCGGCTTCGCCGAGCCGGCGTTCTTCGCCACCGTCCCCTCCCCCGGCGCCCGCCGCCTCGCCTGAACCGGGTCCCTCCGGACCCGTCGGCGCTCACCGGTTCCCGACGGCTCGGGGGGCGACCGGGGAACGGGCCCCGGTCCCGGCCGGCTCAGGCGGGGAGGTCGGCCCCGGCCAGGATCTCCTCCAGCCCCTCGTGCGTGTAGTCGTCCACGATGAGGATCTCCGACTCCGGCAGCAGCCAGTAACGCTGCTCGAACCAGCGGAGGTCCTCCTCCGCCGTGCCCGCGCCCTCCGGGAAGCAGGGGACCGCCCACACCCGGTAGTGCGCCGTCCGCTCCCCCACCGGCGCCAGGCCGTCGGTCACCTCCTCGATCTCCCCCTCCCCGCGCAGCTCCGCCCCCGCCGGGCAGGTGTCGAGGCCGCCGCCCATGAAGGGCATCGACCCGTCCACGGGGGCCTGCCCCTGCCGGTAGGTGACGGCCTCGGGTCCCAGGAGCCGGACCGACGGGCAGTGGAACGTCTCCCCCTGCTCGTCCGCCGTGCAGTCGGCGTCGGCCTCGGGGGTCCGCAGGCTCACGTTCTCCGCTTCGATGGTCTCCCCGGTGGGGACGTACTCGAAGGAGTACGTCCGGCGCTCCACCCCCCAGTCCTCGGGGAGCTCCAGGGTCATCCCCCGGTAGGCCACCTCCTGGACCGGCTCCCCGCTCGGCTCGGGCTCGGAGGCCGCGGCCTCGACCACCGGCCCCTCCTCCTCGCGGTCCGCGTACCACTGGCCCGCGACCCAGGCGCCGGCCCCGACGAGCACCGTGATGGCGGCTCCGGCCGCCACCGTCTTGCCGATACCGGTCACCCCGCCGGCCGCGGCGCTCGCCGTGGCGGTCGCCGTCGTGGCCCCGCCGGTCGCCGTGCCCCCGGCCCCGGCGGCCGTTCCGGCCGCGGCGCCGCCGCCCGCCGCTCCGGTCGCCCCTGCCCCGGCCGCCGCCGATCCGGTGGCCGCGCCCAGCGCCCCGGCCACCGCGGCCCACCGGCCGAGCCCGCGCACGGCCTCGAACCCGGTCCAGGACGCGGCGAGCAGGACGCGCAGCCGGGTCCGCGGGTCCTGTTCCGGCGCGGTCCGGCCGAGCGCCAGCAGTTCCTCGAAGGCCTCGAACGCCGTCGGCCGCGCGTCCGGGTCGGGGGACAGCGCCCGCAGGACCAGCGGCAGCAGCTCGTCCGGCACCCCCTCCGCGTCCACCTCCCCGCGGCGGGTCCGGGCGAGCAGCGTCGCCGTGTCGCCCCGTCCGAACGGGCCGTGCCCGGTCGCCGCGTGGACCACCAGGCCGCCCCAGGCGAACACGTCCGCCTTGGGGGTCCCGACCTCCCCGGCCAGGCGCTCGGGCGCGATCCAGCCGGGGCTGCCGAACACCCCCTCCTCCGGGGAGGGGTCCTCGGTGAGGCGGGCGATGCCGAAGTCGAGCAGCTTCGGCCCGTCCGGCGAAAGGATGACGTTGGCGGGCTTGACGTCCCGGTGCGTGATCCCGGCGGCGTGCACCGCGGCCAGCGCCTCCGCGGTACCGGCGGCGAAGGCGAGCAGCCGTTCCCCGGACAGCGGTCCGAGCTGCGCCAGGTGGTCGGTGAGGGTGCGCCCGGTGACGAACTCGGTGGCCATCCACGGCCGCTCGGCCCCCGGGTCGGCGCCCAGGAACCGGGGCGCGCACTCGGCCGACACCCGGGCCAGCACCGCGGCCTCCCGGGCGAACTGCTCCCGGTAGACGGGGTCGGCGGCGTGCCGGTCGCGCACCACCTTCAGCGCCACGTGCTCCCCGTCACCGCCCAGGGCCCCGTAGACGGTGCCCATACCGCCCTCGCCGAGCAGGCCGACCAGGTGGAACGGGCCCACGACCAGTGGGTCCCCGGGTCGCAGGGGGTGGAAGCCGGTGGGCAGGGGAGGCTGCTGGCCGGGGTTCATCCGCTCGTCCTCCGGGGTGAGGGGGTATCCGACCCCTCATTATCCGCCGATCCGGCGGCCTGGACCCCGCCCCGCGCCATGGGAGCGCTTCCAGGAAGAATGGGCGGACGGCCACGAGACGGACGAAGGAGCGACACATGGGTCTGAGGTTCGGGCTGCTGGGCACCGGCCACTGGGCGGCCGAGACACAGGCGGCGGCGCTGGCCGCCCACCCGGGGGCGGAGCTGGTGGGGGTCTGGGGCCGGGCCCCGGAGAAGGCGGAGAAGGTCGCCGCCCGGTACGGCGCGCGGGCCTACGCCGACCTCGACGCGCTGCTGGAGGACGTGGACGCCGTGGCCGTGGCGCTGCCGCCGGACGTGCAGGCGGACCTGGCGCTGCGGGCGGCCCGCGCCGGAAAGCACCTGCTGCTGGACAAGCCGCTGGCGCTCACCACGGAGGCCGCCGACGCGGTCGTCGCCGAGGTCGAGGCGCGCGGGCTGGCCTCGGTGGTGTTCTTCACCAACCGCTTCTCCGACGGGATCGACGCCTTCGTGCGCGAATCCGCGGAGCGGGGCGGCTGGCAGGGGGTGCGGGCGACGCTGTTCGCGTCGATCTTCCGTCCGGGGAACCCCTACGGCGCCTCCCCGTGGCGCAGGGAGAAGGGCGGCCTGTGGGACGTGGGCCCGCACGTGCTGTCGGTGGTGCTGCCGGTGCTGGGGCCGGTGGAGGCCGTGGCCGCGATGGCCGGCCCCAATGACACCGTCCACCTGCTCACCCGCCACCGGAGCGGTGCCGTGGGCACGTTCTCGGTCACCCTGGACGCCCCGGAGAAGGCGCAGGGCTTCGAGGTGGTCCTGTTCGGCGAGGCGGGCCGGGCCGAGGTGCCGAATGGTGACAGGTCCGCGGTGGAGGCCTTCCAGGTGGCGGTCGACCGGCTGGCCGCCCAGGTGGAGGGGGCTCCCGGCGATCCTCTGGACGTGCGGTTCGGCCGCGAGGTGGTCGCGGTCCTGGAGGCCGCCGAGACCGCCCTGCGCGAGGGCCGGACGGTGGACGTGCCGAGGGCCGCCGGGTAGCCCCGGCGGCCCGAGCGGAAAAGATCGGGGTCGCCCTCCGGCTAGGGGGCGGCCCCCCTGGCGTTCTTGGCGTACATCCCGTCTGCGAGGTAGATGATCCCGGCCGCGACCAGGATCTGGACGATCAGGACGATGAGCCACATGGTCGTGAAGAAGCTGGCGATCCAACCGCCGATGAAGGCCGCCACGATGCCCAGGATCAGCGTCAGCCAGATGGGCAGGTGCTGCTTGCCCGGGACGACGAGTCTGCCGAGGGCTCCGATGATCAGACCCACGACGATCGCACTGATGATTCCGGTGATCTCCAATGTCCCTCCCAAGGGTCGGACACCCCCACCGTTCCCTCTCTCAGAGCGACGAATCCGTCACAAGCCCGAAGGAAAAGAACCTTTTATGCCTGGTTGGCGGTAATCCTTCTTCCCCAAGGAGGAATCAGCCCCAGCGCGGCGGCGGCCGGTCGGGGTCGAACCGGGCGTCGCGGAGGTTCCCGTTCCCGTCGAGATCGGACCGCCGGTGCGTGGGCTCGATCCCGCCCCTGCCCCACAGGTCTCCCAGGCCGGTGAACGCGAGCAGGGCCGCCAACAGCCACTTGCCCACCGGGGAGCGGCGCACCGGGCCGGCCGGGCGCAGGGCGGCGTAGACGACGGTGAACGGTGCCAGCGTGAGCGTTCCGAGCACCGCGGCCCCCACGACGGCGTCCGTCCCCCGGCCGGCGCCGATGCCCCAGGCCAGGGCGGCCGTCGCGAGCACGCTCAGGAACAGAGCCCACAGCACCCGGTGCCCGCCGACCCGCGCGGACAGCCCGCGGCCCAGCGCGCACAGCGGCTTGACCACGGCCCACAGCAGCAGCGGCCCCAGCGCCAGGCACAGCAGTACGAAGCCCGACACCTCGCCGGGGCCCATGTCCAGGCCGCCCGCCAGCGAGCCCGCGAGCAGGAAGAGCGCGACCGCGCCCCAGGCGAGGCCGTACACGGACAGGGCGATCCACCCCCGCAGCCGGGTGCCGAGACCGCCGGCGTACCCGGGTTCGGACGGCTCCCGCCGGCCACCGTCGTCCGCGCCCATCCGACCCCCTCTTCCCGCGCCCGCCGACCGGGCCGCACCAGGCTAACGACCCCGGCGGCGGCCGGAGAAGACCGCGTCCGTGACGGTCCGACCCCGGAGCGCCGTTCTGCCGTCCGCAGAAGGCGGGGGACGTCCCTCCCCCGCCCGCGGCGGCGGGCGTAGGCTGCGGGGAGGACCAGTGCGCATCCCGAGCACGAGACCGGAGGCCCCGATGACCGATGTCCTGCGCTCCCTGGACGAGGCCCGCAGGGGCGCCGACCGGGCCCCCGAGCCCGAGCCCCTGATGCGCGACCTCATCGGCGGCCTGCTGCGCCGGACCCGTGTCGAGCAGGGCCGGACCCTGCGCGAGGTGGCCGAGGACGCCCAGGTCTCGCTCCCGTACCTGTCCGAGATCGAACGCGGTCGCAAGGAGGCGTCCTCGGAGGTCCTGGCCGCGGTCTACCGCTCCCTGGGGCTGTCCCTCACCGACGTGCTGGCCGAACTCCACCGCGAGACGGTCATGGCGATACCGCGGCCGCTCGGCGGCCGGACCGGTTCCTACGCCCCGGCCGCCGCGCCCCGGGCGACGGCCTCCGTCTCCGTGCTGTCGGTGTCCCTGGCCGCCTGACCCCGCGCCGCCCGGTCGGGGCCGCGGCGCGGCCCCGACCGGCCCGGCTCACGCCGGGACCGCCTCCCGGGTGCTGATGACCGCGTCCACCAGCCCGTACTCCTTCGCCTGGTGGGCGGTGAAGATCTTGTCCCGGTCCGTGTCGGCCCGCAGCCGCTCCTGCGTCTGCCCGGTGTGCCGGGCCAGGATCTCCTCCACCTGGGAGCGGACCCGCAGGATCTCCGCCGCCTGGATCTCCAGGTCGGCGGCCACCCCCTGGCCCTCCCCCGAGGGCTGGTGCAGCAGCACCCGCGCGTGCTCCAGGGCCCGGCGCTTGCCGGGCGCCCCCGCGGCGAGCAGCACCGCGGCGGCCGACGCGGCCTGCCCCATGCACACCGTGGCGACGTCGGCGCGGACGAACCGCATGGTGTCGTAGATGGCCGTGAGGGCGGTGTTGGAGCCGCCCGGCGAGTTGATGTAGAGCTGGATGTCGGTGTCCGCGGACTCGTGGTCCAGGTGCAGCATCTGCGCCATCACCACGTTGGCGACGTCGTCGTCGATGGGCGTGCCCAGGAAGATGATCCGCTCCGACAGCAGCCGGCTGAACACGTCGAAGGACCGCTCGCCCCGGGGCGTGCGCTCGACGACCATGGGAACCGTGTAGCGCCCGCTCATCGCACGGCCTCCGCTTCGCTCCGGACGAACCCGGGGGCGCCCGCGCCCAGCCGGATGCCGGTGCCGTTGATCTCCGACAGGGACGTGACCACGTGGTCGACGAACCCGTACTCCTTGGCCTCCTGCGCGGTGAACCAGGCGTCCCGGTGCTGGTCGCGGGAGATGGTCTCCTCGCTCTGCCCGGTGTGCTCGGCGATGAGCCGGATCATCGTCTGCTTGGTGTGCGCCAGGTTCTCGGCCTGGATCGCGATGTCGGCGGCGGTGCCGCCGAGCCCGCCGGAGGGCTGGTGCATCATGATGCGGGCGTGCGGCAGGCTGTACCGCTTGCCGTGGGTCCCGGTGCAGGCCAGGAACTGCCCCATGCTCGCCGCGAACCCCATGACCAGGGTGGACACGTCGTTGGGCACGAAGTTCATGGTGTCGTAGATGGCCAGTCCGGCGGAGACGACGCCGCCGGGGCTGTTGATGGCCAGGGTGATGTCCTTGTGCGGGTCCTCGTCGGCGAGCAGCAGGATCTGCGCGCAGACCCGGTTGGCGCTGGTCTCGTCGACCTGGGTGCCCAGCAGCACGATGCGGCTGCGCAGCAGGCGGGCGGACAGCTGGTCGTCGAACGCCCCGCCCTCGCCCTCGTGCGCGGCCCTGGTTCGGGTCATCGGCATGGAGTGGCCCCTTCCCTTCCCGGCCACTGGCGCGGATCCCTCGCCCGCACCGGCCGTGTCTCCACACTGCGCGGCGGGCCGCAACGGCCGCCACTGTTTCGGCCTGTGGCAGATCTGCCGACGGCAGACCGTAAGGGCAGGTGAATGGGAACGGAAGGAGAGGCCGGAAAGGAACGCCCGGATATCCCGGGCCGCCCCTCAGGCGTCGTCCACGGCCTCGCGCAGATCGCGTAGCAGCTCCAGGACGACGGGGCGCAGGGAGGGCCGGATCGCCTCGAACACGCGCCTCTGTTTGGCCTCCATGTTGCGGCGGCGGTGGGCGAGCACTTTCTCACCCTCCTCGGTGATGGCCACCACCGTGCTCCGTTCGTCCCGCTCCGACCTGCGGCGCGCCATCATGCCCTTGCGTTCGAGCTGTTGGATCATGCGAGTGGCGGAGGGGGAGGAGACCCCCACCACCTGGGCCACCGCACCTACGCTGGGGTTGTCCAGCCCGCGGACGGCTTCCATGAGGAGGGCCTGGGTGAGGGTGAGGTCGTCGGCTCCCCGGGGCCCGTGTCCGCTGCGGGAACGGGCGTGGATCGCCGCGTTGATCAGCTCCGTCCAGGCGCGCTGGAACTCCTCGAGCCCGACATGGCGCTCGGGACCGACACCTTCGGACTCGCGGGTGCGCTCGGCCGCGGCGCCGCTGTCGGAGGCACAGAGCCGCTCGGCGCCGGGCTCAAGGGTCTCGTCGGACACGAAACGTTCCTCGCAGGCTGGACGGGCACCGCGGGGCCGGTCCGGTCCGCGCGGTGGTTTGACGTTTGTGTAGTCTAGCTATTAAATAGCCTGTGCACACAAGTTACGTAGATCCTTGCCCCCTCACACCGTAGTGACACCCCGTCCACGCATCCGGTTGTGGGCGAATCGGTCTGCTGCTGGGGGCAGCGGACGTCCGCCCGAAACGCCGGGCGGGCCCGGACCAATCCGGGAGGGGCGCATTGACAACAGTGCTGATCGCGCATTTCATCGCAGCGGCGATCGCGCCCTTACTGGTCCGACTGTGGGGCCGTAACGCGTTCCTCGCTCTGGCCGTCGTGCCCGGTGCCGCCACCGTCTGGGCCCTCTTCCAGCTCCCCACCATCCTCGGCGGCGGGGCGCTCTCCGGATCCGTCGAATGGGCCCCCGCGTTCTCCCTGCGGCTGGGCCTGCACATGGACGTCCTCGGCCTGGTGATGACCCTCATCGCCGCCGGTGTGGGCACCCTGATCCTGATCTACTGCGCGCGCTACTTCAGCGACTCCGAGCCCGGCCTGGGCAGGTTCGCGGGCGTGTTCGTCGCCTTCGCCGGGGCCATGCTCGGCCTCGTCCTGGCCGACGACCTCATCCAGCTGTTCGTGTACTGGGAGCTGACCACGGTCTTCTCCTACCTGCTCATCGGGCACAGCACGGAGCTGAAGGAGAGCCGCCGCTCGGCCATGACGGCCCTGACCGTCACGACCTTCGGCGGGCTCACCATGCTCGTCGGCATGATCGTGCTCGGCGAGACCGCCGGGACCTACGTCATCTCCGAGATCGTCGCCGCTCCCCCCGAGGGCGTCCTCGTCGAGGTGGCCCTGGGCCTGATCATGGTCGGCGCGATGTCCAAGTCCGCCCTGTTCCCCTTCAGCCTGTGGCTCCCCGCCGCCATGCGCGCGCCCACGCCGGTCTCCGGCTACCTGCACGCGGCGGCGATGGTCAAGGCGGGCGTCTACCTGGTCGCCCGCCTCACCCCGGCGTTCCCCGACTCCGCCGTGTGGACCTCGATGGCCCTGGGCTTCGGCGTGCTCACCATGGTCCTGGGCGGCTGGAAGGCGCTGCGCCAGTACGACCTCAAGCTGGTCCTGGCCTACGGCACCATCAGCCAGCTCGGCTTCCTCATCGCCCTGCTGGGCACCGGCACCCGGGCCGCCGCCCTGGCCGGCATCTCCATGCTCATCGCGCACTCGCTGTTCAAGGCCCCCCTGTTCCTCGTGGTCGGCATCATCGACCACGGCACCGGGACCCGCGACCTGCGCGAGCTGTCGGGCCTGCGCAAGTCCATGCCGGGCACCTTCTGGACGTCGGTGCTGGCCCTGGCCTCCATGGCCGGGCTGCCGCCCATGCTGGGCTTCGCCGCCAAGGAGCTGGCCTTCGGCGCCTACGAGGGCGGCGTCGCCGACACCGTCGTGCTCGTCGGCATGGTCGTCGGCTCCACGCTCACGGTCGCCTACACCCTGCGCTTCCTGTGGGGCGCGTTCTTCGACAAGCCGGACGTGGCGCCCACCCCGGTGCACGGCCCCGGGCCGCTGTTCCTGGCCCCCGCGGCGCTGATGGCGGGCCTGAGCCTGCTCGGCGGACCGCTCTCGCACTGGATCGACCCGCTGCTCGCGCTGTACGCCGACTCCGTTCCGCTCGCGCCCGGCGCCTACGAGACGCACCTGGCCCTGTGGCACGGCTTCGAGCTGCCGCTGCTGCTGTCCGCGGTCTGCCTCGCCGGCGGCTTCCTGCTGTTCCGGGTCCGCAGCGCGGTCGTCTGGATCGGCACCCGCGCCTCGGTGGTCGACCCCGACCGGGTCTACCGGCGGATGCTCGCCGGGCTGGAGAACCTGGCCCTCCAGGTCACCGGTAGCACCCAGCGCGGTTCGCTGCCGGTCTACCTCGGCACCATCCTGGTCAGCCTGGTCGTCGCGGCCGGGTACTGGGTCATCACCGAGCCCATCTGGGACGGCGACTACCCGCCGGTCCGCCTGTGGGACACGCCGATCCAGGTCATCCCGGCCGTGATCATCGCCGCCACCGCCCTGCTGACCCTGTTCATGCGGCGGCGCCTGTTCGCGGTGATCCTCGTCGGCACCGGGGGTTACGGCATGGCGGCCATGTTCTACCTGCTGGGCGCCCCGGACCTCGCGCTCACCCAGTTCCTGGTCGAGACCGTCAGCCTGGTGGTCTTCGTCCTGGTGCTGCGCCGCTTCCCCAGCCACTTCTCGGCGCCCGCGCTCAAGGGCCGCCGGGCGTGGAACCTGGCCATCGGCGTCTCCACCGGCACCCTGGTCGCCGCCATGACCTGGTTCGCCCTGGCGGGCCGCCAGGAGACGTCGATCTCCGAGCTGTACCCGGAGGCCGCCAAGGAGGCCGGCGGCTACAACATCATCTCCGTTCTGCTGGTGGACGTCCGCGCCTGGGACACCATGGGCGAGATCTCCGTGCTCGTCGCCGCGGCCGCCGGTGTGGCCAGCCTGATGTTCGTCCGCCGCACCCAGCCGCGCAAGGCGCCCGGCGGGGTGATGGCCGTGTCGGTCACGTCCGCGGGCCAGGAGCCCGCCGAGGGCCGGACCCGGATCGACCTGGGCGGGCTGCGGATGGCCCCGGCGAGCCTGCACGTCAAGCCCCAGTGGAACCACACCTGGCTCCCGGGCGCGGACGCGCTGCCCACCGAGCGCCGGTCGGTCATCTTCGAGGTGGTCTCGCGCTTCCTGTTCCCGGTGGTCATGGTGATCTCCGTGTACCTGCTGCTGACCGGGCACGGTGCGATCGGCGGCGGCTTCGCGGGCGGCATCGTCGCCGGCCTGGCGTTCATCGTCCGGTACCTGGCGGGCGGCCGGTACGAGCTGTACAACACCGCGTGGGTGCAGCCCGGCGTGCTGATCGGCCTGGGCCTGGCCATCTCCACGGGCGTCGCGATCGGCGGCGCGATCTTCGGCGACGAGGTCCTCGCAGGCGGGGACTTCTACGTGAACCTGTGGATCCTGGGCGAGCCGCACATCACCGTGTCCCTCTTCTTCGACATCGGGGTGTACCTGCTGGTCATCGGCCTGATCCTGGACATCCTGCGCAGTCTCGGCGCCCGCATCGACGAGCAGATCGAGCGGGACGCGGCCCGGGCCCGGGCGACCGCCCGGCCCGGCGCCCCCGAGCCCGTCGAGGAGGTCACCTCGTGAACGATTCGCCCAGCCTCACCCTCGTCCTGCTGATCGGCGTGCTCGTCGCGGTCGGGGTGGTGCTCCTGCTGGAGCGCAGCCTCAGCCGGGTGCTGCTCGGCTTCATCGTGCTCAGCAACGGCGTCAACCTGATGATCCTGGCCATGGCCGGGACCATGGGCGGGCCCCCGGTGCTGTGGTTCAGCGAACCGCACGAGATGACCGACCCGCTGCCGCAGGCGATGATCCTGACGGCCATCGTCATCACCCTGGGGGTGACGGCGTTCCTGCTCGCCATGGCCTACCGGAGCTGGCAGCTGGAGGGCAACGACGAGGTCCAGGACGACGCCGAGGACCTCCGGATCGTCCAGGGCGAGGGCCGCCGCGCGCTGCGCCGGCGCTTCGTGCGCGAGCGCCGCCGCCTCAAGGCCGACATCCGGCGCCAGCGGGCGGAGCTCCAGGCGACCATCGCCGCGGCCGACGCCCAGGAGCTGGCCGAGCAGGCCCGCATCAAGGCCGAGATCGCCCGCGCCCAGGCCGAGCTGGCCCGCTACGAGGTCGAGGTCGAGGAGAGCGGGATCGATGAGCAGTCCCAGGAGACCATGCGCCGGCTCAGCGACCGGGCGGAGACCATGACCGCCCAGGTGCAGGAGCTGCGCGGACGCATCCGCCTGGGCCGCAGGCGGCTGCGCGAGCACCGCCGGGCCGACCGGGCCGCCGAACGCGAGCTGTGGCGCGAGCTGCGCCGCCGCGTGCGGGCCCAGCGCCGCCAGGCCGCCCAGACCATGCGGGCCGAGCGCGAGCGCCTGGCCCGCGCCGAGGACAGCGACCTGCAGGGGAGTGACTGAGCATGAGCTGGGACTACTTCGCGGGTCTCATCCACTACCTCATCCCGCTCCCGGTGGTGGTGCCGCTGTTCGCGGCCGGCGCCAAGCTGGCCATGGGCAGCCGCTGGCCCAAGGTCCAGCAGTGGCTGAGCATCATCGCGCTGACGTTCGTGCTGTTCGTCGGGTTCGTCCTGATGCTCGGCGCGGACGCCCTGGGCCCTCAGGTCGTGCAGGTGGGCGGCTGGGACGCGCCGATCGGCATCACCCTGGTGGCGGACCGGCTGTCCGCGCTCATGGTGACGGTGTCGTCGGCGATCACCCTGGCCGTGCTGGTGTACTCCATCGGTCAGGGAATGGCCAGCCGGGCCGAGGTGGCGCCGCTGTCGGTGTACCAGCCCACGTACCTGATCCTGGTCGCCGGCGTCTCCAACGCCTTCCTCGCCGGAGACCTGTTCAACCTGTACGTCGGCTTCGAGATCCTGCTGACCGCCAGCTACGTGCTGCTGACCCTGGGCGGGACGCAGTCGCGCATCCGGGCGGGCGCCATCTACGTGGTGGTGTCCCTGCTGTCGTCGGTGCTGTTCCTCATCGCGATCGCGCTGACCTTCGGCGCGACCGGCACCGTCAACATGGCCCAGCTCGCCGAGCGGCTGCCGGAGCTGGACGGGCACCTCAAGATCGTGCTCCAGGTGATGCTGCTCTTCGCGTTCGGCATCAAGGCCGCGGTGTTCCCGCTGGCCGCCTGGCTCCCCGACTCCTACCCGACGGCCCCGGCCCCGGTCACCGCGGTGTTCGCGGGCCTGCTCACCAAGGTCGGCGTGTACGCCATCATCCGCGCGCACACGCTCTTCTTCCCGGGCGAGGACCTGAACAACCTGCTCATGTGGGTGGCGCTGGCGACCATGATCATGGGCATCCTGGGCGCCGTGGCGCAGACGGACATCAAGCGTCTGCTGTCGTTCACGCTGATCAGCCATATCGGGTACATGGTGTTCGGGGTGGGGCTGGGCAGCCAGCTGGGCCTGGCCGGCGCGGTGTTCTACATCGCCCACCACATCACGGTGCAGACCACGCTGTTCCTGATCACCGGTCTGATCGAGCGCCGAGGGGGGTCCACGAACCTGGACGACCTGGGCGGCCTGATCCGGATCGCGCCGCTGCTGGCCGTGCTGTTCTTCGTCCCGGCGATGAACCTGGGCGGCATCCCGCCGCTGTCGGGCTTCCTGGGCAAGATCGGCCTGCTCCAGGCCGGTGTGCAGGCGGGCACCCCGCTGGCCTACCTGCTGGTGGGCGCGTCGGTGCTGACCAGCCTGCTGACCCTGTACGTGATCGCCCGGGTGTGGAACTACGCGTTCTGGCGTGCGCCCTCCGAGGGCAAGGTCGCCGACCCCGGGACCGTGCTGGAGGACACCGAGGCCGACGACTCCTCGACCGCGGCCCTGGGCCCGGGCGAGGCCGTGGGCCCGTCCTCCCGCATCGGCGGCACGACCACGGTGTCCACCCCCCTGGTGACCTCGGTGGCCCTGCCCAAGACCATGGTCGGCGCCACGATCGCCCTGGTGGTGTTCGGCCTGGCCCTGACGGTGTTCGCGGGCCCGCTGATCACCTACTCCGCGGAGGCGGCCACGGAGCTGCTGGCCCGCACCCCCTACATCGAGGCCGTCCTGGGAGGTGACCGCTGATGGACCGGCGCACCGCGAAGAAGGTCGGGGCGATGGCGCTGCGGCGGCGCCTGGGCAAGGTCCAGGTCCCCGTGGCGCTGGGCATGACCCTGGTCTGGCTGCTGCTGTTCAACGGGTTCCAGTGGCGCTGGGAGTCGCTGGGCCTGTTCGTGCTGGGCTTCCTGGTGTCGGTGGCGATCATGCTGGTGTTCCCGCTGCCGCCGATCGTCCCGGGGTTCCGCTTCCGCCCGCTCCCCCTGGCGCACCTGGTCCTGCACGTCGTGGGGAAGATGTTCACGGCGAGCCTCCAGGTGACCCGCCAGGTGTTCTCACCCGGTGAGGTGCGCAGCTCGGTGGTGGCCGTGCCGATGCGCACGCAGTCGGACCTGATGCTGGTGTGCACCGCCATCGCCAGTTCGATCATCCCGGGCACGGTCATCGTCGAGGTCTCGCGCGACGAGTGGATCCTGTACGTCCACGTGCTGGGCGCGGCCGACGAGGAGGGCGTGGAGACGGGGATCCGGGACGTCATGGTCCTGGAACGGCTCCTCGTCCGGGCCCTCGGCACCCGTGAGGACATCCAGGCCCTGGAGGCGGCGTCGCCCTCCGGGAAGGAGAGCGCATGAACACCCTGTGGACCGTCATCGCCGTCCTGCTCGCCCTCGCGTCCCTGCTGAGCATGGTGCGCCTGCTGCTGGGCCCGAGCATCCTGGACCGGGCGCTCTCGGTGGACGTGCTGCTCGCCTCGGCGCTGGTCGGCCTGGGCGCCTACGCCGCGTTCCACCGCGACCCCACGGTCCTGCCGACCCTGATGGTGCTGTCGCTGGTGGGCTTCGTGGCGACGATCAGCATCGCGAAGTTCGTCGCCCGCCGCCCGGAGGAGCACGTGTCCACCCCGACCGACGTCGTCCACCCGGTCCCGGGTGCCCCGTCGGCCGACGAGGAAGGAGGGCGCCCGTGAGCGAGGAACTCGTCACGGTCCTCGACTGGATCGCGATCCTGTGCCTGTTGGCGGGGGCCCTGCTGTCGGTCGTGGCCGCGGTGGGCCTGATCCGCTTCCCCGACCTGCTGTCCCGGATGCACACCGCGGCCAAGCCGCAGGTGCTGGGGATGCTGCTGGTGCTGGTGGGGATCGGGCTGCGCCTGGTGCCGGTGGAGGAGACCAACGTGTTCAACGTCGGGACCCTGCTGCTGGTGGGCCTGTTCCAGATCGTCACGATCCCGGTGGCCGGGCACATCGCCGCCCGGGTGGGCTACCGTACCGGGCGCATCCGCGAGGACCTGCTGGTCCACGACGAACTCGGCGAGCGCTTGGCGCGCAAGCGCGAGGAGGACGCCGCCCGGTCGGCGGAGTAAGGACCGTACGCGGACGGGCCCGGGGGTGGTCCCCCGGGCCCGCCGCTCCCTCCCCTCGGGGAACGGGCCGTCCCGGACGGCGGTCCGGGCGGCGCCGTGGTCGGTCACGGGAGGCGCTCGGCCTCCGTGTCGGTCATCAGCCGGGAGCGGATGAGGAACCGGTTCCCGGTCGGCGCCTCCAGCGAGAACCCCGCCCCGCGCCCAGGGACGACGTCGATGGTCAGGTGGGTGTGGCTCCACAGTTCGAACTGGGAGCGGGACATCCACACCGGCACCGGCTCGGGCGTCCCCGGGTCCAGGTCGCCCAGGTGCACGTCCGAGGCCCCGGTGCGGAACTCCCCGGCCGGGTAGCACATGGGCGAGCTGCCGTCGCAGCACCCGCCGGACTGGTGGAACATCAGCGGCCCGTGCTCGGCCCGCAGCTCGCGGAGCAGGGCGGCGGCCGCGTCGGTGACGGCCACCCGCTCCACGTCGGCCCCGGCGTCCATCAGAAGAACCCCAGCGCCTCGTCGGAGTAGCTGACCAGCAGGTTCTTGGTCTGCTGGTAGTGGTCGAGCATCATCTTGTGGTTCTCGCGCCCGATCCCGGACTGCTTGTAGCCGCCGAACGCGGCGTGCGCCGGGTAGGCGTGGTAGTTGTTCACCCACACCCGGCCCGCCTGGATGTCGCGGCCCGCCCGGTAGGCGGTGTTGCCGTCGCGGGACCACACGCCCGCGCCGAGGCCGTACAGGGTGTCGTTGGCGGTCTTGATCGCGTCGGCGTAGCCCTCGAACCGGGTCACCGACACCACCGGCCCGAAGATCTCCTCCTGGAAGACGCGCATGGTGTTGTCGCCCTCGAACACGGTCGGGGCCACGTAGTACCCGCCGGACAGGGACCCGCCCGGGTCGACGCGCTCGCCCCCGGCGAGGACCTTGGCGCCCTCCTGCCGGCCGATGTCGATGTAGGACAGGATCTTCTCCAGCTGGTCGTTGCTGGCCTGGGCGCCGACCATGGTCTCGGTGTCCAGCGGGTCGCCCTGCTTGATGCGGCCGACCCGCTCCAGGGCGTCGCCCAGGAAGGAGTCGTAGATGGACGACTGGATCAGCGCCCGGGAGGGGCAGGTGCACACCTCGCCCTGGTTGAGCGCGAAGAGCGTGAAGCCCTCCTGGGCCTTGTCGTAGTAGGAGTCGCGGGCCGCGGCCACGTCCTCGAAGAAGATGTTGGGGCTCTTGCCGCCCAGCTCCAGGGTGACCGGGATGAGGTTCTCCGAGGCGTACTGCATGATCAGGCGCCCGGTGGTGGTCTCGCCGGTGAAGGCGACCTTGCGCACCCGCGGGCTGCTCGCCAGCGGCTTGCCCGCCTCCACGCCGAACCCGTTGACGATGTTGAGCACGCCGGGCGGCAGCAGGTCGCCGATGAGCTCGGCCAGGAGCAGGATCGACGCCGGGGTCTGCTCGGCGGGCTTGAGCACGACGGCGTTGCCCGCGGCCAGCGCGGGCGCCAGCTTCCAGGTGGCCATGAGCAGCGGGAAGTTCCACGGGATGATCTGGCCGACCACGCCCAGCGGTTCCTGGAAGTGGTAGGCGACGGTGTCCCCGTCGATCTGGGAGGTGTGGCCCTCCTGGGCGCGCACGGCCCCGGCGAAGTAGCGGAAGTGGTCGACGGCCAGCGGCAGGTCCGCGGCCAGGCACTCGCGGACCGGCTTGCCGTTCTCCCAGGATTCGGCGACGGCGAGGCGCTCCAGGTTCTCCTCGATGCGGTCGGCGATCCTGTTGAGGACCACGGCGCGCTCGGCCGCGGAGGTGCGGCCCCAGGCGGGGGCGGCCCCGTGGGCGGCGTCGAGGGCGAGCTCGATGTCCTCGGCGGTGCCGCGCGCCACCTCGGTGAAGACCTGGCCGGTGGCGGGGGCGGGGTTCTCGAAGTAGCGGCCCTTGACGGGCTTGACCCACTCGCCGCCGATCCAGTTCTCGTAGCGGGGGGCGTACTCCACGACGCTGCCGGGCTGTCCGGGGGGAGCGTACACGACCATGGTGAGCCTCCTTCTGCGCCGGGCGGGGGCCCGGCGGCCGTCAACGGGGTTCAGCGGTCGTGACGCTAGTCACACCTACGTTGCGAGCACGTTGCAGTCGCGCCGCGGCGGGGCGTGCTCAGGCGCCCAGGCGGCGCAGCCGTCCGCGCAGTGCGGCGTGGCCGGGCGATCCGGGGTCCAGGGAGCGCAGCACCGCGCCCAGCACGCGGGGGTCGTCGCGCCACTCCGGGTGTTCGGCCCAGGCCAGCAGGGCGCGGGGGTCCCTCTCCCCGTCGAGCGCGCCGATCAGCTCGGCGTCCAGGACCTCGCGGATCTCGACCACGCCCGGCGCCTCCGAGCCGGGCAGCACCGGCCCCCGGTAGGCGTGCAGGGCTCCGGTCCGGTCGCCGCGGGACAGCCGCTCGCGCACGGCGTCGGCGTCGGTGGGCAGCGGGCGCAGCAGCCGGTAGGGGCGCGAGGCCAGCAGGCCGTGGCCGATCAGGCGGCGCAGCCGGGACATCTCGGCGCGGACCGTCACCGGGGCGCCGTCGCGCTCGTGCAGCCGGGCGCCCAGGGCCGCGCCGCTCAGCCCGCGCGGGGCGGACGACAGCAGCAGGAGGATCTCGGAGTGGCGGGCGCTCAGCTCCGTGGCGCGCCCGTCCACGGTGAGCCGGGCGCCGTCGCGGCCCAGGACCTCCAGCAGGAGGTGGTCGGGCGGCCGCGCCGGGGTGTCCGGGGACGGGCGCGGGCCGGGCAGCGCCCCGGAGATGCGCAGGGCCCTCAGCTCCATCTCGGCCGCGGTGGCCGCGGCCCGCACCAGGGCGAGCGCCTGGGGCGAGGCCACCTGGTCCTCGCCGGTGATGTCGAGGACTCCCAGCAGCACCCCGGTGTCGGGGTCGTGCAGGGGCGCCGCCGAGCAGCTCCACGGCTGGACGCTGCGGGCGAAGTGCTCGCTGGCGAACACCTGGACCTCGTGGTCCAGGGCGAGCGCGACGCCGGGGGCGTTGGTGCCGGCCGACCGTTCGTGCCAGTTGGCGCCCTCGACGAAGCGCATCTCCTCGGCCCTGCTGCGCAGCCGGTGGTCGCCCTCCACCCACAGCAGCCGGCCCGCGGCGTCGCCGACGGCGACGATCTGCGGTCCCGGAGCGGTGTCCAGCAGCAGCCTTCGCAGCAGCGGCAGGGTGGCGGCCAGCGGGTGGGCCTCGCGGTAGTCGGCCAGGGCGGGCCCGGACAGCTCGATGCGCGGGGAGATGCCGTCCGGGTCGATGCCCAGGCGGGCGCTGCGCCTCCAGGATTCGCCGACGACCGTGCGCACGGTGCCGTGCAGCAGGCCGGAGCCGGTGAAGTCCTCGTGGGCGCGCGCGACGTCCCTGCGCACGGCGTCGGGATCGGCGTCCCACGGCCAGGCGTTCCACGTCCGGGACATGTGCGACCTCCCCTGCGCGCGAGGCGGTGCCGGGCCACGGCGCGGCCCGGCCCGGCTCACCCCCGTTGAGGTGGGGATCCCACGATTCAAACCGGCCGCGGGGCCCGTGACAAGGGGTTCCGCGGAACGGGCGACGGATCGTCCCCCTATGTCACCCCTTGTCGCCGATGCGCGCGCGGCCGGGGACCGGTCGGGGATCGGCGGGCAGGGCGGCGAGGGCGACGGTGAGCGCGACGCGCGCCTGGGGCTCGTGCAGGCGCAGGTCGGCCACACCGCGAAGGCGCCGCAGCCGGTAGCGGACCGTGTTGGGGTGCACGCCCAGCATCTCGGCGGCGACGGCCGGGTCGCCGTGCGCGTACAGCCAGGCCCGCAGCGTCCGCGTGTACTCGGTCCCCTGGTCCGCGTCGTGGCGGGCCAGCACCGCCACCGGGTTGCGGCCGGGCAGCCGCCCGGCCTCGGCGGACAGCCGCAGGCGGCGGAGCAGGACCTCGTCCCAGGCGTCGTCGTAGACCACCGGGGCGGCGCCGTCCCCCGCCAGGATCAGGCACTCGTCGGCCTCCTGGCGGCTGGCGGGCAGGTCCCCCGCGCGGGCCGCGCCGCCCACTCCGGCGGACACGCCGGGGCGGGCGGGCAGGCCGCGCACCGTGGCACGGACCCACTCCAGGGCCGGGGCGATCTCCCCGGCGCAGGGCAGCACCGTGTAGACGGTGGTCCCCAGCAGGGTGCTGCGCCCCGGGCGCGACCAGCCGAACCCGGTGGTGACCTGCTCGAACAGGTGCAGGACGGCGTCGTCGGGCGGTGCGGCCCGGGCGTGCAGCGCGATGACCCGCAGCCCCTCGGCGGGCAGGCCGATCCGGTCGACGGCCCGCTCCGGGTCCTCCGACCCCTCCAGCAGGTCGATGACCGACTCCGACTCCACCTGGCGCTCCAGGTCGCTGCTCACCCGGGCGCGCAGCATGTGCAGGCCCACCGTGCGGGCGCCCTCGCTGAGCGCCCGGGCCCGCTCCGCGTCCAGGGGCGTGTCCCCGGCCGCCCACAGCGAGCCGAGGAGCTCGCGGCCCACCCGGATCGGCACGGCGGTGCGCCCGCCCATCCCGAACTCCGGCAGGGCCGGCACGTACAGCGGCCCGTCGGCGGCGGCCAGCCGGGCGGCGGTCCCGTCGGACTCCAGGCGGTCGCGGATCCCGGCGGGGGCGCGCCGGGCGATGACGGTGTCGCGGCGGGCCCGGTCGGTGTCGGCCTGCTCGGCGGAGTAGGCGACCACCCGCCAGGCCCGGTCCTCGATGACGACGGGCGATCCGACCTCCGCGGCGACGGTGTCGGCCAGGGCGAAGAGGTCGCTGGGCCCGCGCCCGGACTCCGTCTCGCGTCCCTCCAGCACCAGCCCGTAGACGATGCCCGAGATCTGGCTCCAGGACACGGCGGGCTCGACCACGACCATGGCGATGCCGCGTTCGTGCAGCTCGGCGCGGATCTCGGCGCCGGGCCCGGTGGCGGAGCGGACGATGACGACGACGGCGCGGGCCTGCTCGGCCAGCCGCAGGGCGGTGGCGGAGGCGTCGATCCCCACCGCGAGGAAGGCGTCGCCCAGGGGCGGCGCGTCGTCGGTGGGGTCGTGCATGGCGACGCTGCGCAGCTCGCGGCGGCGCAGGCGGCCGTCGCCCACCAGGTGGGCGCCGTAGCCGCCCAGGACGTTGACGAGCCGGTCGAGGTTGATCACCGCACCGCCTCCCCCGTTGTCGGAGCACGACAAGAACCCGCACCGTGATTGTCCTCCCACGATAACGGGTCGCCCGCCGCCGCTGGACACACTCAAGTCGAGGGACAGCGCCCCCGACCCTCGCGTACTCCCATCCGCGCCACGGACAGCGTCCGTGGCGCTTGTTCGTGAAGACAAGGAACGTCCCATGCACAAGACCACCGACACCTGGATGACCCGGGAGGCGTACGAGCGGCTCAAGGAGGAGCTGCGGGTGCTGAGCACACTCCCCGAGGACGACATCGGAACGGGTTCCGGATCGGACGACGGGGGCGCGGGGGGCATCATCCCCGCGCCCCGCTACATTCACGACCCGGCCGTGCGCCTGGCCCGGGTGCAGACGATCGAGCGGCTGCTGCGCGAGGCCGTGGTCGAGGAGGCGGCGCCCGACGACGGGGTGGCCGCGCCCGGCAAGGTGCTGACGATCCGCTACGACGACGAGGAGGACACCGAGGAGTTCCTGCTCGGTGTCCGGGACGCCTCGGTGGCGGACGCGGTGACGGTGTACTCGCCGCAGTCGCCGCTGGGGGAGGCCCTGCTGGGGGCCGTGCGCGGCGAGCGGCGGACCTTCACCTCCCCGCGCGGGGCGGTGATCGGGGTGACGCTGGTGGACGCCGCCCCCTACCGCTCGGCACGCTGACCCCGTCCCGGGGCGGCCGTCCCGGCCGCCCCGCCCCCCTTTTTTCCGCCGCCCTCCTTGACATCCTCCGCTTGTGAGTGTGTACTCACATACATAAGCGGAACCGAAGCGGCCCGAGACGCCACGGACGCCTCTCCGCACTCACGGCCGAACCCGGCCGGACCGCACTGCTGCCCGACCCCGGTCGGGCTCTTTTCGGCCCTGACAAGTGAGTGAGCACTCACAAACGAACCTCGAAGAAGGAGCCACCGATGACCGCCACCGGACACACCGCCCGCACCGCCCTCGAAGCCGTCCTGCACGGCCCCGGCTCGGCCGAGGAGATCACCCTGCGCCGCCGCACCCTGGAGCCCCCCGCACACGGCGGCGCCCTGGTCCGGGTGGAGGCCACCGGCGTCTCCTTCGCCGAGCAGCAGATGCGCCGCGGCAAGTACTACGACCAGCCGCCCTTCCCGTTCGTGCCCGGCTACGACCTGGTCGGCCGGGTGGAGGAGGTCGGCCCGGGCGCCGACCCCGCCCTGGTCGGGCGCCGGGTGGCCGCCCTCACCAAGACCGGCGGCTGGGCCGACCGGGTCGCCCTGCCCGCCGCCGACCTGGTCCCCGTCCCCGACGGGGTGGACCCGGCCGACGCCGAGGCCGCCGTGGTCAACGGGGTCACCGCGTACCGCATGCTGCACCGGCTCGCCCGGGTGCGGCGGGGCGACACCGTGGTCGTGCTGGGCGCCAACGGCGGGGTCGGCTCGCTGCTCGTCCAGATGGCCCGCCGCGCCGGGGCCACCGTCGTCGGCACCGCCTCGGCCCGGCACCTGGAGGCGGTCCGCGCCCTGGGCGCGCTGCCCGTCGACCGCCGGGACCCGGACATGTACGCGCGCATCCGGGAGCTGGCCCCCGACGGCGCGGACGCCGTGTTCGACCACGTGGGCGGGCCCGCCATCACCGACTCCTTCCGGCTGCTGGCCCCCGGCGGGACCCTGGTGTCCTACGGCACCGCCGCCACCCGCGACGAGCAGGGCAACGCGCGGATGCCCGTGCTGGCCCTGTTCGGCCGGCTGCTGCTGTGGAACGCGCTCCCCAACCGGCGCAGCGCGCACTTCTTCAACCTCTGGCAGGGGCACCGCTCCCCCGAGCGCTACCGCCGCCTGCTGGCCGAGGACCTGGGCGCGGTGTTCGCCCTGCTGGCCGAGGGGGCCGTCGCCCCGCCGGTCGCCGCCCGGGTCCCGCTGGAGGAGATCGACCGCGCGATCGCGCTGGCCGAGTCCGGCACCGTCGTCGGCAAGGTCGTCGTCGTGCCCGCGGGACGGGACTGACCGGGCCCGGGCCCGTAGGATGCTCGGCATGGGGCAGGAGCAGGGGACGGCGCGCACCGCGCTGCTCTCGTACGGTCTGACCGCCCTGTTCACCGCGCTGCTGTGGCGGGAGTGGGAGCGGGCCGCGGCCGACTCCGCCCTGTCCCAGGGCGCCACCGTCGCGGCCCTGGGCGTGTACCTGCTGGGGTGCGCGTCCCTGCCCGCGGCCGCGCCGCTGCTCGACCGCACCGCGCGGACGGCCGCCTGCGCCCTGCTCCTCCTGCTCGGCTGTGCCCTGGTCGCCGCGGTGGGACCCCAGCACTCCTGGATCACGATGTTCGCGCTGGCCGCCTGCGCGACCGCCCTGCCCCTGGCCCTGTCCCTGGGCGCGACCGCCCTGGTGCTGGCCGGGGTCGGCACCGCCGCGCTGGCCACCGGCCGGACCGAGGGGCAGCTGGGCGGCCTCGTGGTCATCGCCTCGGTGTCGGTGGCCGTGGCACTGGCCGTCCGCCTGGTGGAGGCCAACGCCGAACTGCGGCGCGGCCGCGACCAGGCGGCCCAGCTCGCGGTCCTGCGCGAGCGTGAGCGGTTCTCCCGCGACCTGCACGACCTGCTCGGCCACAGCCTCACCACGATCGTGGTCAAGGCCGGCGCGGGCCGCCGCATCCTGGAGGCCACCGGGGACACCGCACGGGCCGCGGCCGAACTGCGCGAGCTGGAGGACCTGGGCCGGCGCTCGCTGGCGGAGGTCCGCGAGGCCGTCGCCGGGACGCGGCGGGTCACCCTGGCCGGGGAACTGCTGCGCGCCGGGGCCGCGCTGGCCGCCGCCGACGTCGAGCTGCGCGTCCCCGGGGAGGTCCCCTCCGGCGGCGACGAGGCGCTCGGGTACGCGGTGCGCGAGGCCGTCACCAACGTGGTCCGCCACGCGGGCGCCGGCCGGGTGGAGATCTCCACCGGCCCCGGCTGGGTGGAGGTCCGCGACGACGGGCGCGCCGGCCGGGTCGTCCCCGGCAACGGGCTGGCCGGGCTGGAGCGCAGGCTGGCCGAGCGCGGCGGTACGCTCACCCTCTCCCCCACGCCCGGCGGCGGGCTCACCCTCCGCGCCGAGGTTCCCGTCGAAGAGAGCGGAGGACGCCCGTGATCCGGGTGCTGGTCGCCGACGACCAGGCGATGGTGCGCGGGGCCCTGGCCACCGTGCTCGACCTGGAGCCCGACATCGAGGTGGTGGCCCGTGCGGAGACCGGCGCGCGGGCGCTGGAGCTGGCCCGCGAGGTCCGGCCCGACGTCGCCCTGCTGGACGTGCGGATGCCCGGGGGCGACGGCATCGAGGTGTGCGCCGAGCTGACCCGTGCCCTGCCGGACTGCCGGGTGCTGATGTGCACCACGTTCGGCCGCCCCGGCTACCTGACCCGGGCGCTGCGGGCGGGGGCGGGCGGGTTCGTGGTCAAGGACGCCTCACCCGAGGACCTGGTGGACGCCGTCCGCCGGGTGCACCGCGGGCTGCGGGTGGTCGACCCCGACCTGGCCGTGGCCTCGCTGACCCACGGCACCAGCCCGCTGACGCCGCGCGAGCGCGAGGTGCTGGCCGCGGTGCTGAACGGCGGAGACGACGTGGCGGCGCTGGCCCGTTCCCTGGGGATGAGCCAGGGGACCCTGCGCAACCACCTGTCGTCGGCCATCGGCAAGACCGGGACCCGGACCCGCGCCGAGGCGGCCAGGGTCGCCGAGGAGCACGGCTGGCTCTGACGGGGTTCAGGCGTCGGGCTTGGACAGCGAGGCGTTGATGTTGCCGACCCGGCCGAGGTGGTCGAAGGTGACACGGGCCTCCAGCCCGGGCAGGGACAGGAGCAGCGTGCCCCGCTCCTCGTCGGTGAACCTCGGGGACAGGCCCCGCAGGCGGCCGTACGTGTACAGGGCCCGCTTGTGGTCGGTCAGCCGCAGATCCATCAGCCCCTGCTGGATGACCCTCATGACCCTGGTGGGTTCGGGCTCGGGCAGCCGCAGCTCGGGGTGTTCGATGATGAACGCCACCCGGGTGCCGCCGCCCACCTCGCCGTTGTAGGAGAACCAGCGGCCGGTGAGGAGCTTGGCCGCGTCGGTCAGCTGGCCGACCACCAGGGGCACCTCCCGGGGGGCGCCGGGCAGGGCGTCGAAGGGCACCTCGGCGGCGGCCAGCTCGGGGACGTCGTGCTCCCGGCCGAAGTCGCGGACGGCGGCGCTCAGCGCGGTCAGGTCCGGACGGAAGCCGGAGGGGTTGGCCCAGCCCCACATCCAGGAGCCCGGCCCGGGTGCAGCGCTGCCCAGCAGGTGGAAGCGGTCGCAGACCAGGGGGCGCTCGCCGGAGAACTCGAACCGGCCCTCCTGGAGGTCCACGTTCCAGCTGTGCTCGCCGATGAACTCCTGGAAGTACAGCTGGTGCTCGAAGGACATCAGGGCGGCGTCGTCGAGCATGTCGGGGAGAGTGTGCTTGCTCATGCCCGCGATGCTATGCACCGTGTCCGACACGACCGGACGCCGGGGCCGGGCGGTGCCCGGCCCCGGCGTATCGTCCCACCTCGCGGGCCCGCCTCAGACGTCCTGGCGGCGGACGGCCCGGTCCGCGGCGAACAGGACCAGGGCGCTCCAGGCGACCAGGACGAGCGCGGCGGCCGCCGGGTGGGGACCGTCGGGGCCGGCGATCCCGGCCAGGGAGTGCAGGGCCTCCCCCGGCAGCACCGGCAGCAGAAGGCTCCCGCCGGGGATCCATCCGGCCAGGGTCGGGGCCACCAGCAGCGCCAGGGCGGCGACCACCCCGCCCGCCGTGGAACGGGTCCACAGCGCCCCGGCGGTGGCCACCAGCGCGTGGAACGGCGCCATCAGCGCGGCTCCCGCGACCGCCCGCCACACCGCCGGGTCGGCGGCGTCCCAGACGGGCAGTCCGGCGCCGGACAGGACCAGCAGCGAGACCAGGGCCGCCCCGGCCGCCGCGACCAGGGCCACGGCCCCGGCGGCCGCGGCCACGGTGACGGCGCGGGCGAGGAGCACCCGGCCCCGGTCCGGGGTGACGGTGAAGGTCGTGCGGATCATGCCGGTGGCGTACTCGCCGCCCACCGCGGCGGCCGCCAGCACGGTCAGCACCAGCGCGGCGGCGTCCGCCCCCAGCAGGGAGGCGGTCAGCACGTCGAAGGCGGGCTGGTCGGCCAGGGGCACGCCGGTGGTCGGCTCCAGGGTCAGGCAGAACACGGCGGCGACCGCGAGCGCCAGCCCGACGGCGGCCGCGGCGGCGCGCCGGTCGCGCGCCGACCCGGTCAGCTTCGTCCACTCCGCGGCCACGGCCGCGCCGGTCCCCGCACGCCGCGCTGACCGCTTCGTCGTCTTCGTCATCGCACCCACTCCCCTTCGGCCTCCCCTTCGCCGGCCGCCCCGTCGGCGGCCCGCCCGTTCTCTCCGGTGAGGCGGATGAAGGCGTCCTCCAGGCGGGCCCTCACCGGTACCAGCGCGTGCAGCACGACCCCGTGCGCGGCGGCCAGCTCGCCCACCCGGGCGGCGTCCATGCCGGTGACCTCCAGCCGGCCGTCCCCGGCGGGCGCCGACGCGGCGCCCGCGCGGGCCAGCAGGGCGGACAGGCCGCCCGGGTCCGGGGTGGCCACCTCGACGCGCTCGCGCGCACCGGCCGCCAGTTCGGCGATGCCGACGTCGGCGACCAGCCGGCCCCGGGAGATCACCAGCACGTGGTCGGCGGTGGCCTCCATCTCGTTCATCAGGTGGCTGGACACCAGCACGGTGCGGCCCTCGTCGGCGAAACCGCGCAGCAGGCGGCGCACCCACACGATGCCCTCCGGGTCGAGCCCGTTGAGGGGCTCGTCCAGGATGAGCACGCCTGGGTCGCCGAGCAGCGCCCCCGCGATGCCCAGCCGTTGGCGCATCCCCAGGGACAGGTGCCGGATGCGGTGCCCGCCCCGGTCCGCCAGGCCGACCAGGCCCAGCACCTCGTCCACCCGGGCCCGGCCGATGCCCGCGCCGCGGGCCTGCCAGAGCAGGTGGCCGCGGGCGGTGCGCCCGGGCTCCACCGCGCCGGGGTCGAGCAGCGCGCCGACCCGCCGGGTGGGCGAGGGCAGGTCGCGGTAGGGCATCCCGCCGACGGTGGCGCTGCCGGAGGTCGGGGCGTCCAGTCCCAGGACCATCCGCAGGGTGGTGCTCTTGCCCGCCCCGTTGGGCCCCAGGAACCCGGTCACCCTGCCGGGCTCCACCGTGAAGGTCAGTCCGTCCACGGCGACGGTCCCCCCGTAGTGCTTGACCAGTTCCCGTACGGCGATCATCGGTTCCCCCCTGCTATCGGCCGGTCCCCTCCAGCCTGTCTCGCGGGGGCGCCCCGGACCCGGTCCGTCCGTCAGGACCCGCCCATGACACCTGTCACGGGTGCCGTGGACACCGGAGGGCCGGTGCCGCCCCGGGCGGCACCGGCCCGGACGGCACCGGCCCGGACGGCACCGGGGTCAGCCGGCGACGGGCTCTCCTGTCGAGGGCTCCCCGGCCGGGGCGCCCTCCTCCGCCTCGGCTGCCCCCGTGGGCGGGACCCGGCGCAGGGCCACCGCCGCCAGGACCGCGATCCCGACGGCGAGCGCGGCGCTGATCCAGGCCACGGTGGTGAGGGAGGACGTGAAGGCGGCGGCCGCGGTGTCCAGGAGGTCCCGCGCCACCGGGGCGGGCAGGTCGGCGGCGGCCCGCCCCGCGCCCTCCAGTCCGTCGGACGCGTCGGCCGCGGCGTCCGCGGAGACACCCGCGGGCATCGCCCCGGCCATCGACAGCCGGTAGACCGCCGTGCCCACGCTGCCGAAGGCCGCGATGCCCAGGGCCACGCCCACCTCCATCGCGGTCTCGCTGATGGCGGCGGAGGCCCCGGCCTTCTCCGGCGGGGCCGAGCCCACGATGAGGTCCGTGCCCAGCGCCATGATGGGGCTGATCCCGGCGTAGACCAGGGTGAACCCGACCACCACCGTGACGAGCCCGTCCTCGGGCCCCACTCTGGTGAGCAGCAGGAACCCGAGGGTGGCCAGGGCCAGCGAACCGGCCAAAACGTAGGCGGGGCGCACCCGCCGGGCGAGGACGGGGGCCAGGGTGGAGGCGACGACCAGCCCGGCCGCCGACGGGAGCAGCCACAGGCCGGCCACCAGCGGGGACAGCCCGGCGACGGACTGAAGGTACTGCGTGACGAACAGGTAGACGCCGCCGATGAGCAGCAGGCCCAGGAGCATCACGGCCAGAGCGCTGGAGAAGGCGGCCCCGGAGAACAGGCGCAGGTCCAGGAGGGGGTCGCTCGACCGGCGCTGCCGGCGGACGAACAGCAGGCCGAGCACGACGCCGGCGGCGATCGCCGCCAGGGCCTCCGGCTCCGGGCCGTACCCGGCCAGCCGCTTGAGGCCGAAGACCACGGACAGGACTGCGGCCATCGAGAGCAGGACGCCGGGCAGGTCCAGGCGGCCGGGCTCGGGGTCGCGGTACTCCGGGAGCAGGAACGGGGCGGTGGCGAGCAGCAGCGCCATCACGGGGACGGCGAGCAGGAACACCGACCCCCACCAGAAGAACTCCAGCATGAGGCCGCCCAGGATCGGCCCGAGGGCGACGCCCGCGGAGAAGCTCGTGGCCCACACGCCGAAGGCCGGCCCCCGCTGCCGCGGATCGGTGAACATCGTGCTGATCAGTGCGAGCGTGGAGGGCATCAGGGTGGCTCCGGCGATGCCCAGCAGCACCCGGGCGGCGATGAGCATCTCCGGTGTCGTGGAGTAGGCGGCCAGCACGGAGGCGGCCCCGAACGCGGTGGCGCCCAAGAGGAGCAGGCGTCTGCGGCCGATCCGGTCGCCGAGGGTGCCCATGAGGACCAGCAGGCCGGCGACCATGAAGCCGTAGACGTCGATGATCCACAGCCGCTCGGTGGCGGTGGCCCCCAGGTCGGTGCTCAGGTGCGGCAGCGCGAGGTACAAGACGGTGACGTCGAGGGCCCGGAGGGTGGTGGGCAGGCTGAGGACGGCCAGGCCCGCCCAGGCCCGCCACCCCGGCCTCGCGGCGGGGGCGGTGGAGTTCGCTGACATGTTCGTGCCTTTCACGGGGTTCGGGGCCGGCGGGGCCGGAGCACCCGCCGGAGGAGGTGGTCGAGCAGCCGGTCGGCGGTGTCCTCGCACCACCGGTCGGTGGCGGTCCCTCCGTGCAGGGAGGCGGTCATCACCACCGGCCCGACCTGGAGGGAGCGGAGGAGGGCGCCGGCGCGGACGGCGTCGGTGCGGTCGCCCGCTACGACGAGGGCGATCGGCTTGTCCCGCCAGGTGTCCGCGCACCAGCCCACGGCGTCGCGCAGCCCTGCGGGCAGGTCGTCCCCGGCGGTGACGACGGCGAAGGCGTCGGCGTCGGCCAGCCAGGGGGCGAGGTCCCCGACGGCGCAGGGCACGGGCCCGGCGCACGGGTCCGCCGCCTCGGGCAGCGCGGCCTCGGCCAGATCGAGGAGGTCGGCCTCCAGGTCGCCCCGGTGGACGGCCCGGTCGGCGATCCGGACCGCGGCCGCCCGGCCCTCCTCCCCTCCGGCGCCGTCGAAGACGATCGCGACGCGCGGCGGTCCGTCGTCCATCGGCAAGCCCCCTCACCGGTTCGGCGGACGCCTCGTCCGCCCGCTGTGGGACCACTCCACCGGTCGGCGCGCACGGTTCTCCGACGGTTCTCCGACGGTGGACCGGAGGCGGGCCGTGCGCGGCCGCCCGGCTAGGTTGATCCCATGCGTTTCGGGGTGTTGGGGCCGCTGGCCGTGTGGACCGATGAGGGGACCCCCGTCCGCGTTCCCGAGGTGAAGGTGCGGACCCTGCTGACCGCGCTGCTGATGGAACCGGGGAGGGTGGTCTCCGCCGACCGCCTCGCCCACCACCTGTGGGGCGACGACCCGCCGGCCAACCCGACGAACACCCTCCAGACCAAGGTGTCGCAGCTGCGCCGGGCCCTGGAGCGGGCCGAACCCGGCGGCCGGGGCCTGGTGGCCCGGCGCCCGCCCGGGTACGTGCTGGAGGTGGCCGCCGACGGGGTGGACGCCGGGCGGTTCTCGGCGCTGGTCGAGCGGGCCCGCGCGACCGCCGACCCCCGAGCGCGCGCGGCGCTGCTGTCGGAGGCCCTGGACCTGTGGCGGGGGCCGGCGTTCGCGGACCTTCCCGACACCGGTTCGGCCGACGCGGCGGCCGTGCGCTGGGAGGAGCTCCGGCTCACCGCCGTGGAGGACCTGGCCCGGGCCCGGCTGGAGGCGGGCGAGCACGCGCCGGTGGCGGAGGGGCTCGCCGAACGGGTGCGGGAACACCCGCTGCGCGAACGGCTGCGAGCCCTCCACATGCTCGCCCTGTACCGCTCCGGGCGCCCGGCCGAGGCCCTGTCCTCCTACGCCGACCTGCGGGAACGGCTGGCCGAGGAACTGGGGGCGGACCCGGGTCCGGAGGTGGCGGAGCTGCACCTGAGGATCCTGGACCAGGACCCCGGGCTGGCCGAGCCCGCCGCCGCGCACCCCCCGGGCAGGGGCGGCGACCTGCCGGTGCCGCCGACCGCCCTGGTGGGCCGGGCGGCGGAGCTCGGCCGTGTCACCGGGCTGGTGGACCGACACCGCCTGGTCACCCTCACCGGGCCGGGCGGGGTGGGCAAGACCCGGCTCGCCCTGGCGGTGGCCGCGGCGCGCTCCGCGGACCACCCCGACGGGGTGTGGCTGGTGGAGCTGGCCGGGCTGCGCCCGGAGCGGGAGTCCGGCGCCGGACCGGAGGCGGTGGCCGAGGAGGTGGGCGCCGTACTGGGGCTGCGCGGCCGCGGCACCTCCGAGACCGACCCGGTGGCGCGGCTGTGCGACGCCCTCTCCGCCCGGCGGGCCCTGCTGTTGCTGGACAACTGCGAGCACGTGGTGGAGTCCGCCGCCGGCACGGTCACCGCGCTGCTGCGGGCGGCGCCCGGGCTGCGGATCCTCGCCACCACACGGGAGCCCCTCGCGGTGGACGGGGAGGTGCTGGAGTCGGTGGACCCCCTGGACCTGCCCGGCACCGACGACGGCCCCGACGCGGCGCTGGAGTCGGACGCGGTCCGGCTGTTCGCGGAACGCGCCGCCGCGGCCGCCCCCGGGTTCCGGCTGACGGACGACAACGCGGCCGCCGTGGTGACGCTCTGCCGCAGGCTGGACGGCATCCCCCTGGCCCTGGAGCTGGCCGCGGCGCGCATCCGGACCCTGGGCGCTCACGGCCTGCTGGAGCGGATCGACGACCGGTTCCGGCTGCTGGCCGGGCGGCGGCGGGACGCCCCGGCCCGGCAGCGCACCCTGCGGGCGGTGATCGACTGGAGCTGGGATCTGGCCTCGGAGGCCGAACGGGCCGTGCTGCGCCGTCTGTCGGTGCACGCCGAGGGGTGCACCCTGGAGGCGGCGGAAGCGGTGTGCGCCGGCCCCGGGGTGGCCGCCGAGGATGTCTTCGACCTGCTGGAACGCCTGGTGGAGCGGTCGTTGGTGGTGGCCGTACCCGACCCGGACCGCCCGCGCTTCCGGCTGCTGGAGACGGTGGGCGCCTACGCCGCCGAACGGCTGGTGGAGGCGGTGGGCGCCTACGCCGCCGAACGGCTGGTGGAGGCGGTGGGCGCCTACGCCGCCGAACGGCTGGTGGAGGCGGGTGAACGGGACGCGGCCCGACGCGCGCACGCCGCCTACTACACCGCCCTGGCGGAACAGGCGGACCCGTACCTGACCGGGCGGGAGCAGGGCCGCCGGCTGCTCCTGTTGGACGCGGAGACCGCCAACCTGCGCGCCGCGCTGCACCACTCCCTGGAGCTCGGGGACACGGAGACGGCCCTGCGGCTGGCGCTGGCGGGCACCTGGCACCTGTTCCTGCGCGGCCGGTTCGGGGAGGCGCTGCAGAGGTTCGCCGCGGTCGGGGCGCGGACCCCGGGTACGCGGACCGGGTCCCCGTCGATGCGGGAGGTCCGGGCGGCCTTCTCCCGGGCCGCCCTGGAGCTGTACGTGAACGGGTCCGCCGCCTCCGGGCCCGCCCCCTCCCTCCCGGCCGCGGCGGTGCCCGACGACCCGCCCGGGCGGGCGGCCCTGGCCCGGGCCGTCTGGTTCCTGGGCTCCGCCCACATGGGGTTCGGCGACCTGGGCGTCGCCGAGGAGCTGGTGGGCCGCGCGCTGCGCGACGCCCGCGCCCTCGGCGACACGTGGGTGGAGGCGGCCGCGCTCGCGACCCGGGCGAACATCGCGCACTTCCGCGGCGACCTGCCCGGGCTGCTCGGTGACGGCGAACGGAGCCTGGCCCTGTTCGACGGGCTCGGCGACGGCTGGGGGAGGCTCCAGGCCCTGGACGCCCTCGCCGCCCACGCCGAGATCAGGGGCGACCTGGAGCGGACCGCGGCCCTGCGCCGGGAGGCGGTCGGCGTCGCGGAGGGCCTGATGCTGTGGAGCGAGCTCGCGCGCCACCTGGCCGGGCTGGGCCGCGTCGCCCTGCTGGAGCGGGACTTCGACCGGGCGGACGACTTCCACGGGCGCTCCCTGCGGGTCGCCGTGGAGCACGGCGACCAGGCGGGACAGGAGTTCGCCGCCATCGGCCTGGGCATGGCCGCGCGGCGCCGCGGGGATCCGGACGGGGCCGAGGGGCACCTGCGCCCCTGGCTGGCGTGGAACCTGCGGCTCGGAGCGGAACCCGGAGCGGCGTTCGTCCTGGCCGAGCTGGGGTTCTGCGCCGAGCAGCGCGGGGACGCCGCGCAGGCGCTGGACCTGCACCGGCGGGGTCTGGCCTCGGCGCTGCGCGTCGGCGACCCGCGGGCGGTCGCCCTCGCCCTGGAGGGGACGGCCGGGGCACTGGCCCTCGGCGGGGACGCGGAACGGGCGGCGTCCCTGCTGGGCACCGCGGCGGCCGCCCGGGAGTCGCTGGGCGCGCCCCTGCCGGAGGCCGAGCGGGGGGACGTGGACCGGATCGCCCGGCGCGCGGCCGGTGCGCTGGGCGAGGACTCGTACAAGGCCGCTTTCGCGCGGGGGCGGACCGTCCCGCTCCCCTCCCGGGCGGAGGAGGTCGGCTGACCGGGCGGCCCCCCGGGACCGGAGCCTCAGGAGTCCGCGGGAAGCGCCAGGTGCTCGGTGAGGAAGGCGTCGATCCGCTCCCAGGCGTCGGCCGCCGACTCCGGGTGCGGCCCGGTGCGCATCGCCCGGAACACCGGGCGCAGGGCCTTCGGCCCGTTGGGCGCCTCGTTGAGGAAGGAGTGCCCCGCCTCCGGGTACTCCTTGACGTCGTTGGCGACCCCCGCGGCGTCCAGGGCGGCGCGCAGCTCGCCGGCGGCTCCGCGCAGGCCGCCGTCCCGCGCGCCGAAGCTGCCGACGACGGGGCAGGCCCGGTCCAGGGCGCCCTCCAGGTTCCGGGGGATGAACCCGTAGTTGACGGCGGAGGCGTCGAAGTCGGCGACTGTGGCCAGGGCGAACCCGCCGCCCATGCAGAACCCGACCACGCCGACCCGGCCGGTGCAGTCGTCCCGGTCCAGGAGCCACCGCTTGGCGGCGGCGATGTCGGCGATGGCCCGCCCGCGCCCGGAGCGCATGGCCAGGAGCACCCTGACCACGCAGCGGGCCATGCCGCCCTCGCTGTACAGGTCCGGGACGACGGTGAGGTAGCCGAGGCGGGCCAGCCGGTCGGCGTGGGCGCGCATCTGCTCGTCGACGCCCCAGGCCTCGTGGGTGATGACGACGCCGGGCCAGGGGCCCTCGCCCGCGGGAACGGCGAGGTAGGCGCGCAGGCGGGGCGACCCCTCCCCGTTCCGGGTGTACTCGCCAAGGTCGATGTCCGCCACGGCTCCTCCTGGTCCCGGCCCTCCGGATCGCCTACACCCTAGGGCGTCCGCGTTCGGGCGGACCAGTGGCGGATGTCATCGGCCGGGACCGGCGAATGTCACAGGCCACCCTTAAAAGTGACATGAGTCACATCATCACTCCCTCACCACGGACAACGCCGCCCCCAGACGAACACCTTCGGTTACCGGGGTTGACCGGTGCGTTGCCTAATGGTCGTTTAGTTCCCGGTCCTCCACACCCGCTACCTCTGGGGAGACTCACCATGATCGACCGCAGACTGTTCCTCGGCGGCCTCGGGGCCGCCGCCACCGTCCCGCTCCTGGGCACGCTCGGCTGCACCCCCCGGGAGGCCACGGCCGACCTCACCGCCTCTTCCGAAGCGGCCAATCCGGGAGCGCTCCCGGTGGGCTTCCGGAACGAGACCGGGCGGTTCTCCGACGACGAGATCCTCGTCTACGTGATCGGCACCGACCTCACCACCGGGCGGCACAGCCGGGTGGACGCCGACGGCGTCTCCCACCCCGTGAGCCTGGACGACAACGGCCCGGACGGGTACACCGACTACTCGATCCCGTTCGCCGACCTGGCCGGGCTGACCCTGCCGTACATGTCCGGGCGGATCTACCTCTCCCTGGGCGGCCCCCTGCACATCCGCATCGTCACCGACGGCAACGGCGCCCCGGCCCCGCAGCTGCCCGCCGGATGGGTGGAGGGCTCCCCCGGGTTCGACGTGCTGCACGACACCGTCGAGTTCACCCACAACGACGCCGGGATGTTCTGCAACACCAGCATGGTCGACCAGTTCAGCGTGCCCATCGGCATCCGGCTGATCGGCGACGCCGACCAGAGCACCGGGTTCTTCCGCCCCGGCGGACGCGAGGCGGTCTTCCGGACCCTGGCGGCCGACCCCGTGTTCTCGTCCCTGGTCTACGACGACCTGCGGGTCATCGCCCCCGGCCACGCGCTGGACGCCGGCCTCTTCCCGGCCGACTACTTCGACCCCTACATCGACCGCGTGTGGTCGCACTACGCGGGCAACGACCTGACCGTCACCACCAACGCCGGGACCTTCACCGGCCGGGTGCAGGGCGGGCGGTTCGCGTTCGACGGCGGGGTGCGCGCCTTCGACCGGCCCTCCACCCGGGACGTGCTGTTCTGCGACGGCGCGCTGGCCGCCCCCAACGACGGGATCAGCGGCCCGGTCGCCGCGATCCTGGGGGCGGCGCTCAACCGGTCCACCCTGCTCACCGAGTCGGCCCAGCCCACCGACGACCCCTCCGGCTTCTACCTGGACGAGGTCACCAACCGGTACGCGGCGGTCTTCCACGAGAACACCGTGGACGGCAAGGCCTACGGGTTCGCGTTCGACGACGTGGCGGACTTCGCCTCCTACGTCCAGGACCACGGCGCGCAGCGGCTGGAGGTCACCCTCACGGCCTTCTGAGGGCCGCGGCCCGGGGGCGCCGACGCCGGTCGGCGCCCCCGGGCGGGTCCGGCCCCGGTCAGCGGCCGCCTCCCGCGGCGGGCGCGCCGGGACCGGCCAGGCCCAGCGGGCCGTCGGGGGCCGGGCGGAAGTGCCGGGCCACGTCCCGGGCGTCGACCCCGGCCAGGGTGTCGGGCACCCACTTGGGGTGGCGGTCCTTGTCGATGATCTGCGCACGGACCCCCTCGACGAAGTCGGGCGAGTCCAGGGCCGCGCAGGAGACCCGGTACTCCTGCTCCAGGACCTCCGCCAGGCCGGGCAGGTCCCGCGCCCGGCGCAGCGCCTCCAGGGTGACCTTCACCGAGGTCGGCGACTTGGACAGGATCGTGTCGGCGGCCGCGGCCGCCGCCGGGTCGCCGTGGCCGCGCAGCCGCTCCACGATCTCCTCCGCGGTGCCGACGGAGTAGCAGGCGTCGATCCAGCGCTCGCCGGTCAGGGTCGGGGCGGGAGCGGTCCCCGCGTACCGGCCCACCGCCTCGGCCACGTCCCCGGCCCCGGCCGCGCGGGCCAGGGCCCCGGCCAGGTCGGCCAGCCGCGCGGAGGGCACGTAGTGGTCGGCCAGCCCCAGGGCGATGGCGTCGCCCGCGCCCACCGATCCGGCGGTGAGCGCCAGATGGGTGCCGGTCTCCCCGGGCGCCCGGGACAGCAGGTGGGTGCCGCCCACGTCGGGCACGAACCCGATGGTGGCCTCGGGCATGCCCACGGTCGAGCGCTCGGTGACGATACGGACCGATCCGTGGGCGGAAACGCCGACGCCTCCGCCCATGACCACGCCGTCCATGAACGCGACGTAGGGCTTGGGGTAGCGGGAGATGTACTCATTGAGCAGGTACTCGTCCCGCCAGAACGCGGCGGCCGCCCCGTCGCGGTCCCGGGCGCTGGCGGCCATGGCGCGGATGTCGCCGCCCGCGCACAGGCCCCGCTCGCCCGCCCCGTCGATGAGCACCGCGGCGACCGCGTCGTCGTGCTCCCAGGCGGACAGCGCCTCCCGCAGCGCGGTGACCATGTCGTGGTCCAGGGCGTTGATGGCGCGCGGCCGGTTCAGGGTGAGCCGCCCCAGGCGGCCCTCCACGCGGACCAGCACCTTCTCTCCGTCGGTGGACATCAGGCGGCCCCCTCCGGTACGCGCGCGGTGATCGGGTTCATGACCTCGTCGGCCCCTTCCAGGATTGGGTGCACCCTCGGATCGCGCACGATCTTCTCAGTGCCGTGCCCGGCGGGGTGCCGGTAGCCCCCGTGCGACGGCGGCGCCGGCCGGCACGGGGCCTCCGCGTGCGGGCGCCGGGCGGGCCGTCACGGTCGGTCCGCGTCCCGTCGGCGGTGGTCTCGCTCCATGAGCGAGGCCATCAGCCGCCGGAAGGTCCGCACGTCCTCCTCCGGCCAGCCCTCGGCCAGCTCGGCGAAGACCGACTCCTGCCAGCGGCGGGCGGAGCGGACCAGTTCCCGCCCCTGCTCCGTCACCACCAGGACGCGCGCCCGGCGGTCGTCTGGGGCGGTGTCCTTGCGGAGGTGGCCGCGCTCGACGGCCCCCGCCACCATGCGGCTCGCCCCCGACTGGTCCATACCCAGCTCCCCGGCCACCGCGTTCACGGTCGCCCGGTCGCCCAGGTCGGCCACCGCCTCGACCACCATCACGTCGCGGCCGTTCGCGTCGTCCCCGTCGGTGCCGTTCCAGCCGCGCGCCCAGTGGCGCACGAACCGGAAGAGCAGCCGCCCGGGGCCGTCCTCGTGCCCGGACATCGTCCCCTCCCCCTTTGTATGCGTTTCGCATACACTAGCGAAGGAATATGCGAACCGCATACATCTGGAGGCGCACATGGAACCGCTGCCCGAACCCCTCGGCCGCTGGCACCGGGCGGTCGACGCCCGCGACCCCGACGCGGTCCGCGCCGTCACCTCCGAGGACGTGGAGGTCGGCGGCCCCCGGGGCACGGCCCGGGGCATCGCCGCCCTCCTGGACTGGGTGCGCTCCTCCGGCATCCGGCTGGAGCCGACCGCGGTGTTCCCCGTGGACGGGCGGCACACGGTGGTCGCCCAGAACGCCACCTGGCCCGGCCGCCCCGACCATGTGCCGGGGACCGCCCCGGTCGTCACCGCCACCCTCTTCGAGGTCCGCGACGGACGGGTGTCCCGCGTGCTGCGCTTCGACGAGGGTGTCGCGGCCGCACTGTCCGCCGCCCGGCGGACCGGTACCGGTCACGGGGTGTGCGGGACGGGGACTTAGGGTGGCCGCGAGGCCCGGTCCGCACCCCCGCGGAACCCCCGCCGCAGCCGGGCCGGAAAGGTCCGGTGATCCTCCCGTGCCCGACGACCACTCCCCCGCTCCGCGGCCGAAGCCCGCCGAGCGCTCGCTCGGCGGGCGCTTCTGGGCGTTCTGGTCGGCCGCGCTGGCCGCGAACCTGAGCGACGGCGTCGCCATGATCGCGATGCCGTGGCTGGCCTCCTCCCTCACCTCCGACCCCGTACTGGTCGCCGCCGTGGCCACCGCCGGGCGGCTGCCCTGGCTGCTGCTGGCGCTGCCCGCCGGGGTGCTCATCGACCGGCTGCCCCGCATCCCCGTGATGGCCGGGGCCGGGACCGTCCGGCTGGCCCTGTGGGCGGCGCTGGCCGCCGTGGTCTTCTCCGGGGCGGCGTCGGTGCCGCTGCTGGTGGCGTTCGCGTTCTGCTTCGGGGCGCTGGAGGTCTGCTACGACACCGCGGCGGAGACCGTCGTCGCCTCGGTGGTCCCCCGGGACCGGCTGGAGCGCGCCAACGGGCACCTGCGCACCGGGGCCCTGGTCGTCCAGGAGTTCGGCGGGCGGCCCGTCGGCGGCCTGCTCGTCTCCCTCGGGCTGTTCGCGCCGTTCGTGCTCAACGCCGCCGCGCTGGTGGTGTCGGTGCTGGCCCTGCTCCGGGTGCGCGGTGTGGACGCGGCCGGACGCACCGGTACGGCCGGGCCCGGCCCGGAGCGGCGCGGGCTGCGGGGCGTCGGCGCGGACCTGGCCGAGGGGGTGAGGGCGATCCGGGAGCAGCCGCTGCTGCGGCTGGTCGCGGGGATCGCCCTGTTCGTCAACGGGTGTTACGCCACCGCACTGTCCACCCAGGTGCTGTTCGTGCGGGACGTGCTCGGTCTGGGACCGGTCGGGTTCGGCCTGCTCATGGCGTTCGCCGCGGTCGGCGGGATCGTCGGCGGCCAGTCGGTGGCCCGGCTGCGGGCGGCGCTCCCGCACGGCACGCTGCCGGTCGCCTGCCTGGCCGCCACCGGCATCGTCTACTGCGTGATCGCGGCGCTGCCGGCCCTCCCCGTGGTCGCCGTCGGGTACCTGCTGGCCGGCGGGCTCGTGCTCGGCTACGCGGTGGCGATGACCTCCATCCGCCAGCGCATCACACCCGACCGGCTGTTGGGCAGGGTCAACGCCGCCATGCGCACGGTGAGCTGGGGTGTCAGCGCCCTGGGCATGGCGGCGGGCGGGGTGATGGTCTCCGCCCTCACCCCGCTGACGGGACACGAGGGCGCCCTGCGCGCCCCCTATGCCCTCATCGGTGCGGTCGGACTGGCCGTCGCGGTGGTCTTCGGCCGCAGGCTCGCACGCCTGGTGCGCGAATACGACGTCTGAGTCCCCTCCGCCTCAGTCGGCTCTGCCGCTCAGCGAGCCCAGCAGTGTGTAGGCCTCGTCCATGCGGTCCGGGAAGACATCCGGGCCCGGGGCCAGGCGCATGGCCGTCAGTTCGCAGGCCATCGAGATGTGCGAGGCCAGGACGGCGACGTTCTCCGGGGCACCGACCTCCACCAGTGCCCCGGCGAGCCGGATCGCCCGCTGCTGGCGGGTGAGCAGGTAGCGGGACCGCAGGTCGGTGCTCTCCCGGAGCAGCCGCACCAGGACGACCGAGTGCGCCGGGGAGAGCGCGGCGTGCGGGCGGGCCGCGACACCGGCCTCCCTCAGCAGCTCGACGGCGGCGCCCAGATCGGCGCCCAGGGGTCTGGGGGCCTTGTCGCGCACGTAGGCGCACAGACGCTCGACCTCGGCTCCCTCGTCGGCGAACAGCACCTGCTGCTTGTCGCCGAAGTAGCGGAAGAAGGTCGTACGGCCCACCTCCGCGCGCTCGGCGATGGCGGCGACCGTGACGTTGTCGAAACCGTGCTCGGCGAAGAGCTGGAAGGCGGCGGACACGATCATGGCTCTGGCCTTGCGGCGTTTGCGGGCGTGAAGTGTGTCGGGGGGGTGGTGCATGAGGCGGACCCTATCGAGTGGACCCGGTTCTACCTGGGGCGTGGGACCATTGGGACGGTAGTCCCGAAACGCCCCCTGAGGGCCGGGAGAGCGGGAAGTCGTCTGGACCTGATGGGGGTTTTGGAACGCATCCGCACGGGCTCAGGCCCCGTCCCGTACGGTGACGCCGGTTGGGGCGGAATTTTATTGCAGAGCGCCCCTGGTCTGACAACCGCAGTACCTCCGATTGACGAATCCCCTCGCCCATATGGTTTCCGGCCGTGTGGAGGTTATGGCCTCCCGGGGGCCGCATTTCCCGGCGGCACCAATTCTGCACCCACGGTAAATCGTTCGGGTTCCTAACTATTGAAGGCTCATAGAAGACCGGAACCCGACCCGCTACCGGCGGTGCCCCCGTTTGTCGTGAGGACGTGCGAGAGTGTTGTGACCTGCTTCACGATACGGAGCCGAACATGACGTATTTGCTGGTCATCGGCACGCGCAAAGGTCTCTTCACCGCCACCGGCGAGGATCGGCGCACCTGGGAGGTGCGCGGCCCGCACCGGCTCGACAGCGCCGACTACGCGAGTATGAGCGCCGTGTACGCGGTCGGGATCGACCCGCACAGCGGGCGCATCCTGGCCGGCGCGGAGAGCTCGCACTTCGGCCCGAGCGTCTGGTACAGCGATGACGCCGGGGAGCACTGGCGGGAGCCCGAGACGGCTCCGCTGGTCTTTCCCGAGGACACCGACGCCTCGCTCACCCGGGTCTGGCAGTTCGCGTTCGGCGAGACGCCCGGTGTCGTCCACGCCGGGGTGGAGCCGCACGCCCTGTTCCGGTCCGCCGACGGCGGGGAGAGCTTCGAGCTGGTCCGCGCCCTGTGGGACCACCCGCACCGGGCCGACTGGTTCCCCGGCGCGGGCGGCGGCGCGGTGCACACGATCCTGCCCGGGGTACTGGGCCGGGGCGAGCGCTCGCCCGAGGCGATGACCGTGGCCATGTCCACCGGCGGCGTCTACCAGACCGGGGACGGCGGGGCGAGCTGGGCGCCCGCCAACCGGGGCATCTCCGCGGTCTTCCTGCCCGAGGACGAACCCGAGTACGGGCAGTGCGTGCACAAGGTGGCGCTGGCCCCCGACGGTTCGATGTACGCCCAGAACCACCACGGGGTCTACCGGTCCGAGCACCCCGCCCGGGAGGGCTGGCGCCCGGTGGAGGAGGGGCTGCCCACGGACTTCGGGTTCGCGGTGGTGGCGCACCCCCACCTGCCCGGGACGGCGCTGAACTTCCCGGTGGTCAGCCAGGAGGTGCACCTGCCGCCGGAGAACCGGCTGGGCGTGTACCGGACCGACGACGGCGGCGGGCGGTGGGTCCCGGCCACCGAGGGGCTCCCGGAGGAGCCGTACTTCGGCATCGTGCTGCGCGACGCCGCCTGCACCGACGGGGCCGACTCCCCGGGCTTCTACTTCGGCACCCGGGGCGGGGACGTGTACGCGGCCGACGACGGCGGCCCCTGGCACCGGGTGGCCGCGCACCTGCCCGACGTCCTGTGCGTGCGGGCGACGGAGGTGTGAGATGAGCGTGACGGTCCACCTTCCCGGACTGCTGCGGGCGGATGCCGGGGGCGCCGCCCACCTGCCCGTGGACGTCGGCCCGGCGGCGGTGCTGCGCGACGTGCTGGACCGGCTGGTGTCGGAGCACCCCGGCCTGGACCGGCGCATCCGCGACGAGCAGGGGCGCCTGCGCCGGTACGTCAACGTGTTCGTGGACGCCGAGGAGTGCCGGGCCCTCGACGGCCTGGACACCCCGGTGCCCGAGGGCACCGACGTCCGCATCCTCCCCTCGGTCGCCGGCGGCTGACCCCGCCCCGGCGGCGGGTCGGCCCCTCCCGGCCGCCCCGCCGGCCCGGCGGGGCGGTGCCGCACGGAGGCCGGAGCGAGGCGTTGCGCACCGGCCGGGCGTCGCCCGGGGCGCTACCCGGCCTGCACGGGCCGCGGACGTGGTCGGCGGCGCAGCGGCAGGACGCGCAGATGGGTGATCATGCGCCACACCCACTCCAGCGGCCCGTAGCGGAACCGGGCCGACCACAGGCGGGCGAACACCAGCATGGCCGCGAAGTACCCGGCGGCCAGCACGTACTGGGCGAGCATGGGGATCTGCGTCTCCCAGGGGCCCATCGCGAGCAGGAAGACCGCCGTACTGCCCAGGTAGACGGTGAGCGTCATGCGCCCCAGCGGGGCCAGCGCGCCCAGGGCGCGCGCCGTACCGCGCCGCCTGCGCATCAGCCACCACACCAGCCCCAGGTAGAACAGGGCGCCGCCCAGGCCCATCAGGGTGCCGGCGGCCGAGGTGAACATGTGCGAGGCCGGGTGCACCAGCGGCATCCCGTCCGGTCCGAGCACCGGCACCCCGTCGGCGCCGAACTCCATGGGGAACAGCAGGTCGGAGCCGAACATCAGGGCCATGCCCAGGACCTGTCCGGCCAGGCCGGTCCACACCATGGCCGCGGGCAGCCGGGAGGGCTCCCCCGCGCGCTCGGGGTCCAGCTCGGGCCGGCGGGCCAGCCAGATCCCGACGCAGAAGAAGCCGAGGGTCTGCGGGACCAGGAGCAGCAGCAGCGCCCATTCGCCCGATAGCGGTACGAGGTTCTCGACGAACGGCGCGACCGCGAAGGCGACCGCCGCGGCGACCAGCGGCCGGCTCCGCCCGCCGGCCAGCAGCACCGGCATCAGCGGCGCCAGCACCAGGGCGGTGACGGAGTAGTGGGTGAGGATGTCGCCGGAGAACACCAGCAGGTGCGGCAGGCCGAACAGCAGGCCCAGCGAGACGTAGCGGCGCAGCATCAGCGCGAACGGCCGCTCCCCCCGCCCGTCCGCCGCCTTCCAGGCGAGCACCGCGCCGACGCCGAGCAGCACCATGAGCATGGACCGGGCCTTGCCCGACATGAGCAGGGTCAGCGCCGTGTCCACGGCCGAGGCGACGGTGTCCGGTGCCCGTTCGCCCGCCCTCTCGGCGGAGAAGACGACGACGGTCACGTTCATCAGGACCACGCCGATCATCGCCAGCGCCCGCGCCACGTCGAGGAACTCGACCCGCCGCGGCGCGGCGGGCGGTCCCTCCGCCGCGGGCCGCCCCGCCTCCGCGGGCGGCCGCACCTCCCCGGTGCCCACCGTCTCCGTCATCCGCTCTCCCGCCATCGGGCTCCCCTTCGTCGTCTCCCCGTCCCACCACACCCCCGCCGGCCGTAAGGCCACGCGAGCCCGCACGTACGGACATCCGCCACACGCGGCCGTTCCACGGGCCGGGGCGCAGGCGCCCACGCTGCGCGGGACTGCGCGGTACGGGTGTCCGTGCCGCGCGAACGACCCCTTGCGGGGCTGTGCGGTGCGGTGCCCGCACGGTGTCGGTAGTGTGCGTCGGCGCGGGGTGCGCCGACCTTTCCAAGGGTGGCGGGCGGGCCCCGTCGGCCACATCGGCTGAAAGAGCGGTCCCCCGCCTCGTCCTTTCGACCGAGGGCCGGGAAGGGGTCGCGGCCTAGGCTGAAGGGCATGGGGCTGAACAGGATCGTCGAGGTGCTCGGCGGACCCCTGGGGGAGAGGATCCTCTGGGGCGGCGCGGGCGCCGTGCTCGCGCTGGCCGTCGTCGCGGACCTGCTGACCGTGCGCAGCGGGCTGGCCGCGACCCCGTGGCCGGGGCCGCCGCACGGGCCGTGGGACTGGCTGCCCGCGGCCTCGGGCGCGGCCGCCGGCGGGCTGGTGCTGCTCGCCCTGCGGCCGCGGGCCGGAGCGGCCGCCACCGGGGCGGCGGCGCTGGCCGCGCCCCTGGTGGTGGCGGCCTCCTCGCTGGCGCTGTGGCCGCTGCCCAAGGGGATGTTCGGCTACCCCGTCGCGATCTCCGAGGCGTGCGCCCTCCTCCTGGCCCTGGCCGTCACGGCGCTGCGCTGCGACGCGCGGTGGATCGCGGCGGTGTCGGCCGCCGCCTTCCTGGCCGCCGCCTCCGACCGGCTCCGGGAGGGGGCCGGCGACACCCTCACCCCGGCCCTGCTGCTGGTCGCGGTGGGCCTGGCGCCGGGGCTGTACCTGCGGTGGCGCCGGTACCAGCGGGAGTACCACGTGGAGCGGGCGCGGGCCCAGGAGCGGCTGGCGGTCGCCCGCGACCTGCACGACGTGGTGGCCCACGAGGTCACCGGGATCGTCGTCCAGGCGCAGGCTCTGCGCCGGATCGCCGACACCAGGCCGGAGGCCGCGGTGCGGGCGCTGCCGGAGATCGAGGCGGCCGGGGCGCGCGCCCTGGAGGCGATGCGCTCCCTGGTGTCACGGCTGCGCGAGCCCGACGAGGCGCCGCCGGTGCCGGACGCGCGGGAGGGCCTGGACCGCCTCGCCGGCGGCGCGGGCGGCCTGGAGGTGGCGGTGCGCGTGGAGGGCTCCCTGGCCGGGCTGGCGCCCGAGGTGGGCACCGCGCTGGTGCGGATCGCCCAGGAGGCCGTCACCAACGCCCGGCGCCACGCGCGCGGCGCCTCCCGGGTGTCGGTCGAGGTCGAGGCGGGCGACGGCGTGCGCATGGCGGTGCGCGACGACGGCCGCGGCTCGGGCGGCGCGGGCGGGTTCGGGCTGGTCGGCATGGCGGAGCGGGCACGGCTGCTGGGCGGCGAGCTGACCGCGGGCCCCGGCGCCGACGGCTGGGAGGTGCACGTCCGCCTCCCCGAGAAGCCCTGTGGATAACCTCCGGGGCGGCCCCGGACCGGGCACAGTGAAGGTGGAACGGGGGTGCCGGATGGCGATCAGGGTCCTGCTGGCCGACGACCAGCAGATGGTGCGGACGGGGTTCCGCTACATGTTGGAGGCCGAGGGCGACATCGAGGTGGTCGGCGAGACCGGGGACGGCCTGGAGGCGGTCCGGCTCGCCCGGGAGAGGCTTCCCGACGTGGTCCTCATGGACATCCGCATGCCGGGGATCGACGGCCTGGAGGCCACCCGGCGGCTGGCGGCCGACCCGGTCAAGGTGGTCGTGGTGACCACGTTCGACCTGGACGAGTACGTCAACGAGGCGCTCTCCTCGGGCGCCGTCGGCTTCCTGCTCAAGGACGCCGGCGCCGGGCTGCTGGTGGAGGCGGTGCGCGCCGCGGTGCGGGGCGACGCGCTGATCTCGCCGGAGATCACCGTCCGGCTGATCCGGCACTTCGCCACCGGGGGCCGCCCGGTGCGGGCGCGCGACGACGGCGGGCTCACCCCGCGCGAGCTGGAGATCGCCCGGACGGTGGCGCTGGGCCGGACCAACACCGAGATCGCCGCGCTGCTGCACGTCACGGTGAGCACCGTCAAGACCCACCTGGCGAGCATCCAGGCCAAGCTGGGCACCCGCAACCGGACCGAGCTGGTCGCCTGGGCCTTCCGCAACGGGCACGCGCAGTGAGCGCGGGCCCGGACGCGGGCGGGGCCCGGCCTTTGACGAAACCCTGACCCGCCACACGGCCACCCCTGGATCCGGCTCGACCCGTCGCGCAGGATCGTGGTGGCACGCCCCCGGCTCGGGGTAAAGGAACCGGGGAGACCGACGACCACTACTCCTGCGAGGCTCTGCATGGCGACGATGCGCGCTGCCCGGCTCAACGTTCGGACCAACACCCTGGAGGTCAAGGAGGTCCCCCGGCCGGTGCCCGGGCGCGGACAGGTCCTGGTGCGGGTGAAGGCCGCCGGGGTGTGCCTGTCCGACGTGCACCTCATCGACGGCACGCTCAGACCGCTGTACCTGGAGGGCGACGAGGTCACCCTGGGCCACGAGGTGGCGGGGGTGGTCGAGGAGCTCGGCCCGGAGGTGGCCGACACCGAGGTGGGCGAGCGGGTGGCGCTCCAGGCTGGCCAGCTCGACCACCACGGCCGGGTGCTCACCCGGGGCGTGGACTACGACGGCGGCTGGGCGGAGTACGCGCTCGCCGACGAGGAGACCCTCGTCCCCCTCCCGGACGACCTGCCCTTCGAGCAGGCGGCGATCATCCCGGACGCGGTGTCCACCCCCTGGGCCGCGGTCACCACCACCGGTGACGTCGGCCCGGCCGAGGCGGTCGCCGTGTGGGGTGTGGGCGGTCTGGGCGCCCACGCGGTGAAGCTGCTGCGCCTGGTGGGCGCGGCGCCGATCATCGCCGCCGACCCGGACCCCCAGGCCCGGCAGCGGGCCCTGGACTTCGGCGCCGACGCGGCCCTGGACTCCACCGCCCCGGACTTCCTGACCAGGATCGGCGAGCTCACCGACGGCCACGGGCTGGCGGTGGCGTTCGACTTCGCCGGGGTGCCGGTGGTGCGCGAGCAGGCGCTCCAGGTGCTGGGCGAGCACGGCCGCCTGGTCCTGGTGGGGCTCACCGACAAACCCCTGGAGGTCAAGGACGGCACCCGGTTCAGCTACCTCAAGCAGCAGATCCTGGGCCACTACGGCTCGGAGCCCGAGCACGTGATCCAGCTCGTCCAGCTGGTCCGGGCGGGCCGCCTGGACTTCTCCACGTCGATCAGCGGCACCTTCCCCCTGGAGGAGGCCCCGGCGGCGGTGGAGCAGCTGGAGAAGCGGGTCGGCTCGCCGGTCCGCCTCGTGCTACAGCCGTGACCACCGGCCGGACCGGTCCCCGGTCCGGCCCGTCCCGGCTCCCTTCAGGCCCCGTCGCCTCGGCCGGGGCGATCCCGAGGAACGGTCCCGGTCCGATTGGACTCGGTCCGGGCGGACCGGGCTCTACCCCCGGGCCGCCCGGCCAGGACCCACCCGGCCCGGGGCACGCCACGACGTGATCCCCCGCCGGTACGGGCCCGGCCCCCGACTCCGCTCGGGTCCCGGCGGCACGGTCACGGTCACCAGGCGGCGGGGGCGTAGTCCTTGAGGAAGCAGCCGTGCACGTCCTCGCCGCGCTCGCCCCGGACGATGGGGTCGTACACGCGCGCGGCCCCGTCCTCCAGGTCCAGGGGGGCGTGGAACCCGGCCTCGGCCATCCGCTCCTTGTCGGGGTGGGGCCGCTCGTCGGTGATCCACCCGGTGTCGACGCTGGTCATCAGGATGCCGTCGGTCTCCAGCATCTCCTGGGCGCTGGTGCGGGTGAGCATGTTGAGCGCGGCCTTGGCCATGTTGGTGTGCGGGTGGCCGGGGCCCTTGTAGCCACGGCCGAACACCCCCTCCATGGCGGACACGTTGACGATGTAGGTGCGCCGCGCGGTCGAGGCGGCCAGCGCCGGGCGCAGCCGGTCCACCAGCAGGAACGGCGCGGTCACGTTGCACAGCTGGACCTCGAGCATCTCGACGGGCTCGATGTCGCCGATCCGGTCGGTCCAGCTGTTGTCGGCGGCCAGGTCGGGCAGCAGGCCCCCGGCGTCGACGGCGGTGCCCGCGCGGACCCGCTCCAGCGACGCCGACCCGGTGGTGAGCGCAAGCGAGGTGAGCATCTCGGGCGTGAGCGCGTTGCCGTCGAGGGCGTCGGAGGACTCCAGGGCCTGCCGCCCCACGCCGCCCAGCACGAGCGGGCGCGGCAGGTGGTCGCCGGTCAGGGGGTGGGACTCGGCCTCGATGAGCGGCCCGTAGGACGCCGGGGAGCGGCGCACCGTCTGGGCGGCGTTGTTGATGAGGATGTCGAGCGGCCCCCGGGCGGCCACCTCGTCGGCCAGGCGCAGCACCTGGGCCGGGTCGCGCAGGTCGATGCCGACGATGTCCAGCCGGTGCAGCCACCGGTCGCTGTCGGGCATCGCGGCGAACCGGCGGACGGCGTCGTTGGGGAACCGGGTGGTGACGGTGGTGTGCGCCCCGTCGCGCAGCAGCCGCAGCGCGATGTACATGCCGATCTTGGCGCGGCCGCCGGTGAGCAGGGCCCGCCGCCCGGTCAGGTCGGTGCGGGCGTGGCGGCGCTCCCTGTTGAAGGCGGCGCAGGCCGGGCACAGCTGGTGGTAGAACGCGTCGACCTCGCGGTACTTCTCCTTGCAGATGTAGCACCCGCGCGCCTTGCGCAGTACCCCGGCGAGCTCGCCGGTGGCGCCGCTGCTGAGGGCCCGCCCGTTGGTCTCGTCGTCGATGCGGTCGGGGGCGGCGGTGGCGGTGGCGGCCAGCACGGCGTCGTCGTGGGCCCTGCGGGCCTCGCGGCGCTCCCTGCGGCGGGTCTCCTTCACCGTCTTGAACAGCTTGGCGCTGGCCCTCTGGAGGGCGAGGGAGTCGGGGTGGTCGCTGGGCAGCTCTCCGACCCGGGCGATCACGTCCAGGCACACCCGCATCCGCTCGGGGTCGATGCTCCCTGCCCCTTCTGCGGCCACCGTGTTCGTCTCCGTCATCCGCTCACTCCACATGGACGTCCTGCCGGGCGCGACTCTTCGCCCAGAGGAACCTTATGCGCACGAAACGGTGTCCGGGACGGGCGACCATGGAAGGACGAGACGACGCGGGTGCCCCGCGGGTTGGGAGAGACCAGTGACCAGACCGACGACCGGCGAGCGCGAGCTCGTCGTGCTGCTCGACGAGGGCCTCGAACCGGTGGGGACGGCGGACAAGGCCGCGGTGCACACCACCGACACCCCGCTGCACCTGGCGTTCTCCTGCTATGTCAGGGATGGTTCGGGCCGGATCCTGCTGACCCGCCGCGCCCTGGGCAAGACCACCTGGCCGGGGGTGTGGACGAACAGCTGCTGCGGCCACCCGGCGCCGGGCGAGGACCTGGAGGCCGCGGTGCGCCGCCGGGTGGGCCAGGAGCTGGGGCTGTCCCTGTCCGAGGTGCGCCCGGCGCTGCCGGACTTCCGCTACCGGGCGGTGTCGGCGGAGGGGATCGTCGAGAACGAGTTCTGCCCGGTGTTCTGGGCGCTGACCGACGACGCCCCGTCCCCGGACCCGGCCGAGGTGGCCGAGTTCTCCTGGGCGCGCTGGGAGGACCTGGTGATGGTGGCCGAACGCACCCCGTGGCTGCTCAGCCCGTGGGCGGTGGAGCAGATCCCCCTCCTGGACCGCCTCTGACCCCGGGCTTCATCCGGCTCCGCCCGCCGCGCCGCCCGCCTCCTCCGCTGCCGCCGCCGACGCGGGCGGCGGCCGCTCCCGGCCGGGCGGCGCGGCGGGGCCCCGGATCGGGGTAGGACTCCGGTCGGCACGTCCCTCCTCCCCCCTGGAGCCGCACCGATGTCCCCTGTCCCCCCGGGCCGGGCCGCGCGCCCGGCCGTGGTCGCCTTCGACGTCCTCGACACCCTGTTCCCGCTGGCCCCGCTGGAGTGGCGGTTCCGCGAGGCGGGCATCCCCCGGGTCCTGATGGCCCGCTGGTCCGACCACCTGGCGCGGGACGTGTTCGCGCTGGCGCTGGTGGGCGGCGGGCGGTCCTTCGAGGACGTGGTGCGCACCGCACTGCGCGACGTCACGGGCCACCAGATCGCCCCTGCCGCGGAGGACGCGATCGTGGACGGGCTGTCGGAGCTGGAGCCGCGCCGGGAGGCGGCCGCCGCCCTGGCCGCGGTGCGCGACGCGGGCCTGCGGGCGGTGGTCTTCGGCAACACGGGGCCGGCCACGTCCCTGGAGCTGGTGGAGCGGGCCGGCCTGGAGGGGCTGGTGGAGGGGGTCATGGGCGGCGGCCCGGGCCGGGCCTGGAAGCCCTCCCCGGAGGCCTACCGGGCGGCGGCGCGCTCCCTGGGCGTGTTGCCGGGGCGGCTGGCGCTGGTGACGGCGCACGGCTGGGACGTGGCGGGGGCGGCCCGCGCGGGGCTGGTCACGGGCTGGTCGGCGCACCTGGAAAGGCGGTTCCCCGCGGTCTTCGGCGCTCCGGACGCGACGGGCGCCGACCTGGTGGAGACGGTGGAGGCGCTGCCGGGCCTGGCCGCGCCGTGAGCGTCCCCCGTTCCGTCCGCCGCTCCTCCCGGGCCCCCGGTCAGTCCTCCCAGGAGGCGTCGTACTGCGGGTGCCCCCGGTAGACGGCGGCCAGGTACTTCACGGCCAGCCGCCAGGCCAGCAGCTCGGACCAGGGGTCCTCGCCCTGCCGCGCGGGGACGGGGGGAGCCCCGGCCATGGTCGGCTGGAGGCTGCGCATGCTGGCGTGGTGCGCGCGCGTGTACCCCTGCACGATCTTGCGCTTGGCGGCGACTTCGGCCAACGCCCGGTCCCGGCCGCGTGCTCCCACGGGTACGGCCTTCGACGCGCGCTCGTCCTCGTCCAAACGCGCGTTGAGGAACTCGACGATGGTCAACGGACAACTCCTATCCTGAGCCCCCAATGCCTTACATAAGGGTCAGTATCTGCCATAACCCCCGAGTGGGCCACCACCGGCGGACCGCCCGCGGCGTGCCCCGACACACCCGCGGGAGCGGCACCGCCGCTCCCGCCGGAGTCCCGCGGATCAGTCGCAGCCCTCGAACTGGGGAACGCTGTACACCATCTCCAGGTCGGTCTCCCCGAACCAGCGGTCCAGCATCTCGGCGGCGTCGCCCTCCTGGTACATCCGGCTGATCGCCTTGTTCACAGCCTCGCAGGCCTCGATGTCGCCGTACGGCAGCCCCACACCGTACTTCTCATCGGTGAACGGGTTGTTGACGAACCGGAAGGCGTCGGGGGTCTGGGCGAAGAACCCGGCCAGGATCAGGTTGTCGGTGGAGACCGCGTCCACGTTCCCCGTCCTCAGCTCCTCGATGCAGTCGCTGTAGGTGTCCTCCTCCCTCCTCTCCACCGACACGCCCAGGCCCTCGGTGATGCGGTCCACCGAGTTGGAGCCCTCGCTCTGGCAGACGGACATGCCCTCCAGGTCGCGCACCCCCTGGATGCCGGTGGCGTCGGCTCTCACCAGCACGTCCTGTTTGGCCACGTAGTAGGGGCCGCCGAAGGTCACCTGGTTCCTGCGCGCCGGGGTGATGGAGTAGGTCGCCACGACCATGTCCACCTCGCCGCTCTCCAGCTTCTCCTCGCGTTCGGCGGAGTTGAGCCCCACGAACTCGACGTTCTCCCGGGGGATCCCGAACTGGTCGGCGATGTACAGGGCCACGTCGACGTCGAAGCCCTCGTACTCGCCGCTGCCCTCCGCGGTCTCCAGACCCAGCCCGGGCTGGTCGTACTTGACGCCCACGACCAGCGAGTCCGCGTCGACCAGCGACTCCTCCCCGCCCAGCACCGCGGAGCAGGCGGGCAGCCCGAGCACCGCCGTGGCGGCCAGTGCGGCCGCGGCGGCGACGCGGCGGTGTCGAAACCTCATCGGCCTTGTCCTTGTCTCTCGGAGGGTCAGCGGTACTCGGCCAGCCGGGGGCGCACGCCCAGGGCGACGAGCAGGAGCAGCGCCAGGGATCCGGCCGGCAGCAGCCACGCCCAGGGGGCCAGCGCCGCGTCGCCCTGTCGGATGCCCCGGGCGAACTCCTCCCGGTGCACCTCGGTGAGGCCGTCCAGCGCCTCCTCGTAGGCCGCGAAGGTGCCGTTCTCCGAGTCCGCGACACCCATCCGGATGCCGATGGCCTCCCCGAGGTCGTCGTTGCGCACCGCCTCCCGCATGAGCCGGTCCTGTGTCTGGATCTCGTTGTAGGCGCCCAGCACGTCGGCCAGCCGGTCCTGCTGGCCGGGCAGCAGGGCGTCGTGCGCCCGTTGGCCCAGGTATCCCAGGGTGCCGGGGTCGTCGGGGTCGGAGCCGTCCGATCCGGGCAGTTCGGGGTAGGAGGCGGCCACCTCGTCGACGGCCGTGTAGTAGTCGGCCAGGTTGTTCACCGGCCGGGACAGCACCTGCTGGGACCGCTCCAGGTACACCTGCTGGTAGTTGTCGGCCTGCTCCGGGTCCAGCAGGTAGCGGCTCTGGTCGGCCTGCATGTCCGTGGCGATCGCCCCGCCCCGGGCCAGCGACATCGCCGCGTCCAGGCCCTCCTCCTTGGCGTCCCTCTGGTGCCCGCCGCTGCCGACCAGGGCCTGGATCACCCCCGCGGTGAGGACCACGGTGAGCACGGAGGCGGCGATCAGCGGCAGGTTGAACCGGCGGCGGAACTTCAGCCGCAGGTACACCTGGAGGCCGAGCAGGGACAGCAGCACCGCCACGCCGACGCCGCCGACCCACAGCAGGCCCAGGGTGACCGCGGCCTGCCCGTCCTCGTGGTTGGCGCGCACGATCGCCGAGGAGTCCAGCCCGAGGTTGAACGCCTTGGGCAGCAGCTCGGTGTGCATCAGCCGGGTGGCCGCCCGGTACGACTCCAGCGCCTCGGCGTTCACCTCGCCGGGGGCGGCCTCGGCCTCGTCGTTGCGCAGCAGGGCCTGGGTGACGAGCCGCTCGTAGGCGCCCAGTCCGTCCAGGACCTCCTGGACGTTGCGCTCCTCCACGGTGTCGCCCTCGGTGAGCGACGCGGCCTGGAGCAGCGACTCGTTGGCCTGCTCCCGGCTGGCCTCGTACTGTTCGAGGGCGTCCTCGCGCCCGGAGCCGAGGCCGTGGTCGGTGCCCATGAGCAGCACGTCGGCGATACGGGCGTCCATGTCGGCCAACGACAGGTACAGGTCGGTGGTGGCCATGGCCTGCGGGCCGGCGCCGCGGCCGAGCACGTCCAGGCCGGCGCGGGCCTGGCCGAGCGTGTGGGAGGCGGACGCGAACAGGCCGATGATCGCGGCGGCGCTCACCAGGGTCAGCAGCCACACCCGGGCGGGGGTGGTGGCCAGCCACCGCCGGAAGCGGGACCACCCGTCACGGGCGTAGGTCCCGGTGCGGGCGGCCCTGGCGCGGGCGGTCCCGCCCGCGGGGGCTCCGGGTTCCGGGGGGCCGCCGGAACGGGTCGGCTCCGACGGGGCGGTGGGGGAGGGAATCAACGGGGGCTCACCCCTTCTGGAGGATGATGACGGTCCATGCGCCGACATAGATCCGGTCGTTGTCGTTCAGGGGGACCTCCACGTTGGGGGCGACGGGGTTGTCGGTCCCGTTGATCGTGGTCCCGTTGGTGGAACCCGGGTCGACCAGGACCCAGGTGCCGCCGGGGCGGGCGATCAGGATCGCGTGGATGTGGGAGATCGCGGGGTCCCCGCCGGGACCGCCCAGGTCGATCTCCGGGGTGAAGCCGCGGGTGGCGCTGGCCCGCCCGATGTGCACCCGCCCCCCGGTCAGGTCCACCCTGCGCGGCTGGACGGCGGCAGGGAAGGCGATGCGGGCGGGGTCGAGCATGCCCTGGTTCACCATGTACTGGTAATAGGCGGGGTCGGCCGTGACGGTGGCCCGCCAGCCCACCCGGATCCCCGGGGCCCCTCCGCCGGGGTCCCGGCGCTGGTGGGAGGCGAAGTCGTATCCGCACTCCTCGCAGAACCTCCCGGTCCTGGGGGTCGAGCACTCCGGGCAGGGCCCGCCCCGGGGCGCGCCGGAGGACCGCCGCGGCGGCGGGGCCTGCGGCGGCCGGTTCGGCCGGGGCACGTGGGCCGTCGGCGGCGTGTGCGCCGACGGGCCCTGCGACCAGGCGGGTGGCGCGGGCTCGTACGCCTGGAGGCGCAGCCCGCAGATGTCGCAGAAGTCGGTCGCCGTGGAGTGGTGCCCGGATGGGCAACTCGGCATGGGTCCCTCCTACCCGGGTCCGGGGGCACCGTCGTCCGGCCCCGAGGGGCGGGGCCGGGTCCGAACGGTCCGGGTCGAGTTGGTGTCCAGTGTCATCTCGTCGATCTTCTCGACGGTGGGGCGGAGCCGAACGGTTCCGGTGACCGGGTCCAGGACGTCGACCACCTTTCCGAGGAGTCTGGCGGTCTCCTCGTCGCCCGTCTCGTTCGCGAGCGCGACGGCTCGGCCCAGCCGCGTCGTCGCGGTGTCCTCGTCCCCTGATCGCCGGGCCTCCAGCCCGTCCTGAATGGCCTGGGCCAGCTCCACCTGGCCCGTGTAGTGGGCCACCCGGGGGTTGATCTCGGTGGCCCTGTCCTCGTCCGTCGTCCACTCCGCGAGGATGTTCCCCGAGGCCAGGACCCTGTCCTGGGCGCCGTCGAGACCGGGGAGGACCACGCGCACCCACCCGGCGCGCAACTGGCGCCCGGGATCGCCCGGGGGGACCTCCACGCAGATGTGGTAGTCGCGGTTCTCCGTACCCCAGGAACCGGTGGGGTAGTCCTTGGCCTGTGCCGCCCGCTCCACGCCGCGGTCGCTGAGGTCCTGGACGGTGGGGGCGACCTGTTTGACGTAGCGCACCACGGCATGCTGGGGCGTCCACAGGCGCAGCGCCACGTCGGCGACGGCCTTGCCCATGGAGGCCCGCGCCATCGCCCGGAAGTCGGCGGCCATGTCGGCGGGGTCGGCGATGATCCCGGGGCCGCCGCCGAGCAGGGCGGCGTCGATCCTGCGGAGCTCCTCGACCTTCCAGTCGGTGCCCACGCCGCGGCAGTCGCAGACGAAGCTCCCCGCGATCCGGCTCAGGGTCCGCTCGAAGTCCTGCGAGACCTCGTTGTTCTGGCCGTCGGTGAGCAGGATGGCGTGCTTGACCCCGCCGTCGACGGTGGCGAACAGCTCGGCCGCCCGGGTGAGCCAGGCGCCCATCCGGGTGCCCCCGTCGGCGCGCAGGCGGCCGACGGCCTCCAGCGCCTCGGCCCGGGTGGAGGGGTCGACGGTGGCCAGGGTGTTCCCGGCGGGGTAGATCATCTCGGCCTGCCGGTGCCCGGCGATCACCGCGAAGCGCACCCCGTCGCGGAGCGTCTCGACGGCGGCGCGGGCGGCCTGCTTGGCGGCGTTGATCTTCTCCCCGTACATGGAGCCGGAGGTGTCGACGATGATCAGCTCCGTCGCCCGGACGTCCGCTCCGACGAGCACCGGCCCGGTGGAGGTGATGCCGACGACCGCGTGCACCTCCCGCCCGCCCAGGGGCAGGAACCGGTTCTGGTCGACCTCGACCCGGAACTCCGGCTCGGCGGTGGGTTCAGCCCTGTTCGGCACGGGAGCCCCCTGTGGGTACGGGAATGACGACGACGGTGATGTTGTCCTTGCCGCCCCCTTCGAGGGCGAGCCGGACGTAGGTGCGGGCCGCGTCCAGCGGACGGGTCCCCGCCCCGGGCACCGCTTCGGTCAGGGCCTGCGCCTCGGGGTAGTAGTTCCACAGGCCGTCGCTGCACAGCAGGACGGTCCCGGGGCCGGTGGGGGTGACGGTGGAGATGTGCGCGTCGATCTCGCCGGAGTCGGCGCCCATCCACGCGATGAGGGCGTGCGCGTTGGCCGAGCGCATCGCCTCCTCCCGGGACAGCGCGCCCATCTGCACCATCGCCTCGCTCCAGGAGTCGTCCCGGGTCAGCAGGGCCGAACCGCTGGAGGAGGGGCCGCCGGAGAGCCAGTAGGCGCGGCTGTCGCCGACCCAGCCGATGGTGACGGTGCCCGCGGCGGGGTCCACCACGGCGGAGACGAAGGTGCAGGCCGGCGCCGAGCTCGGGGAGTCGGCGATGGCGGCGACGGCCTCGGCCGCCCTGGTCATGGCCACGCCGGTGGCCTCGCGGGCGTCGACGCCGCGCCGCACCTGCTCGGCCAGGACGGTCGCGCCGGTCTCGGCGGTGATCCGGGAGGCCTCGTCGGAGCGGGGCGAGCTGGAGACGCCGTCGCAGACCACCGCGCACACCACGCCGGCGGCGTGCGGGGAGTCGTCGGGGACGACCCGGATGGCCATGGCGTCCTCGTTGCGCCGGTGTCTGAGCCCGCGGTCGCTGACGCCGACGGCGGCGCGGGCGCGCACCTCGACGTGGTCGCGGCCGGTGGGCTGGAGGAACCCGCACCGTTCGCAGTAGCCGTCCACGACCCGGCCGGAGCACCACACGCACAGGTCGGGGCCCGCGGGCCGGACGGCCCCGGAGCCGCCGGGCGGGGGCCAGTCGGGGACGACCGGCTCGGGGGCCGGCCTGCGCGGCTGCGGGTCGCGGCGGACGGGCTGAGTGGCCAGCGAGTCGATGGCGTCCCAGTCGTCGTCCACGGCGAGGCTGTCGGTGAGGGAGCGGCCGGGCCCCCGCGGGGTCGTCTCCGCGGGCGGCGCGCCCGGCACCGGTGGCCCCGAGGGCCCCGAGGGGGGACCGCCGTGGGCCGCGGGCGGGGGGCCCGCGGGCCGCGGCCCCTGGGGCGCTGTGGGGCCCGGAGGGGCCGCGCCGGCGGGCCGGGTGCTCCCGGAGGGCGTCGCGTCCGAGGGGATGACCCCCGCGACCGTGACGTCGGCCGGGTTGACGGTGCGGTAGACGCCCTGCGGATGGGGCTCCTCGCGGGCGGTCCGGCCCGACGGCGTGGCCCCGGAGGGGCTCGGCCCGGACGGGGTCGGCTCCGAGTGCCCCTCCCCCCGGCCCTCGTAGCGCTCGGCGCCGTACAGGCTCACCTGTGGCGCTGTGGGTCCGCCGTCCGCCGGGACCAGCCCGGGCGCGGCCGGGTTCGGACCTGTCTGTACCGTGTCCGGGTTCTCCGCCGGGGCCTGCCGCACGTCCTCGGGCAGGGGGTGGCCGCAACGCTCGCAGAAGGCGTCGCCGGCGGACACCCTGTCGGCGCACCCCGGGCAGGTCCGCACCTTCGTCATCGCTGTTCCTTCGATCCTCACAGCAGCGTCACGGGTCGTAGGGAGTTGGCCTTGTCGATCAGCTCGTACCGCTCCGTGACCGAGGTGGACCGGTGCGCCAGGTCCCGGTAGCGCCGTTCCAGGTTGGCGCGCACACCGTCCTCGGTGAGCGGGCCGCCCAGCAGCGCCGTCCCGTCGGCCCGGCCGCCGGCCTCCAGCCAGTCCAGCGCGGACTCCAGGGCCCGCGCGGCCAGTCGGTCGGTGGACTCGCCGTCCAGGCCCAGCCGCTCCAGGCGCTGTCCGGCGCGCACCAGGTCGTCCGCCTCCCGGCCGGGGTGGCGGGCCACCAGCACCGAGATGAGCGCCGTCTGGGCGTGCACGTACAGGCTGGACAGTTCCGGCACCGTGTCCAGGACCGCGATGGCCCCGTTCCGGTCGCCCTGGGCCAGCCGGATGCGGGCCAGGCCGAACGCGGCGCTGACGAAGGAGTGGTCGGTGTTCCACACGTTCTGGTAGTGGCGTGCGGCGATCGCGTGCTCGCCGGTGCGCTCGCAGGCCAGGGCCAGTCCGAGCTTGGGGGCGATCTCCCCGGGCAGGTGGCCGTACAGCTCGTCGAAGTGGTCGCGGGCGCCCTGGAAGTGGCCGGTGCTCAGCTCGGCGACCGCCAGGTACCACATGGTGCGCCAGTCGCCCGGGATGCGCTCGCTGAACTGGTGCAGGACGTCCATGGCCTGCCCGTGCCTGCCCAGTGTGATGAGCGTCCGGGACAGCATCAGCAGGGTCTCGGGGGTGGGCTCGGGCATGGACCGCAGCGCCGCGACCAGGTCCTCCGGCGGCAGGGCCTGGAAGCCCCGCAGGTGCTGGGAGGCCGGGTCGGTGGGGTCGATCAGCGGCGCGGGCAGCAGCGTCGCCGCCTCGGTGGGCGAGGGCGGGACGAGCATCCGGTCGGCGCGGCCCACGTCGGAGCCGATGGTGAAGTTCTCGCCGCCGAACAGGGTCGAGGGCGCCGGGTGGGGCGCGCCCTCGAGGTCGGAGAGCACCTCGCGCAGCACGCCGGTGAGCTGGTCGGCCATGTCGGAGGCGTCGTGGAAGCGGCGCTCCATCTCCGGGTGGGTGGCCCGGCGCAGCAGCCGGTCGTAGGACTCGTGGCGCTCCAGCAGCGGTACGGAACCGCGCGGCGGCAGCTCGTGCGGGAACTCGCGCATGAAGCTGAACCGGAAGCTCAGCACGGCCAGCGCCCGCCCCACCGAGTACAGGTCGGCGCTGACGGTCGGGCCGGGGCCGCGCAGCTCGTCCTCGGGGACCCGGTAGCCGGGGGTGGTGTAGACGGGGCTGACGGTGTCGTCCATGCGGCGCACGCCGCCCAGGTCGATGAGCTTGATCTGCTCCTCGCTCTGGATGACGTTGTCGGGTTTGAAGTCGCAGTACAGCAGGCCTTTGGAGTGCAGGTAGCCGAGCGCCCGCAGGACCTCCAGGCCGTAGGCGATGACCTGGTCGACCGGCAGTACGGCGTCGGGGTCCTGCTCGCGGCGCTCCATCAGGAGTTCGCGCAGCGACTTGCCGCCGACGTACTCCATCACGATGTGCCCGGCGGGGATGCCCGTGCGCGCGTCGGGGTGCTGGGAGAAGTTGATGATCTTGACGATGTTGGGGTGCTCGACCTCGGAGAGGAAGGCCCGCTCGGCCGCCGCGGCCTTGTGCGCCTCGGCGTCGCCGGCGTTGAGCAGGCCCTTGAGCACCACCCAGCGGTCGTTGACGTTGCGGTCGCGGGCCAGGTAGATCCAGCCCAGGCCGCCGTGGGCGAGGCAGCCCAGCACCTCGTACTGGCCGCCGACCTTGTCCCCCGGGCCCAGCTTGGGGGTGAAGGAGTACTGGGTGCCGCACTTGCGGCAGAACCCCTCGGTGCGCCCCTGCTGGTCGCCGCGGGTGCGGCCGACCTTCTCCCCGCAGTTGCCGCAGAACCGGTTCTTCTCCGAGACGACGGGGTTCTCCATGATCGCCTCGGCCGGGTCCCGGTAGGGCACCGGGGGGACGAGGACCATGCCCGCGCCGAGCATGCCCCGGGTGGAGCGCCGGGTGCGCCCGGACCCGGGGCCCGTGCCGCCGCCGACCGAACCGGTGATGCTGCCGGGGCCGGATCGGCCGGAGAGGCGGATGTTGCCGGAGATGGGGTGGGAGTGGATGGGGTCGCTGATGTCGTCGCCCTCGGAGGAGCCCAGCCACTGGTCGAGGCCGGTGCCGCCGGAGGAGGACGTGCCGGGCGGGGTGCCCGGGGGCGTGCCGGAGGGAGTGCCCGGCGGGATGCCGGACGGCGTCCCCGGAGCGCTCGGCGCGGCGAAGGAGTACTGCGGTCCCGTGGGCGGCGGACCGCCGGACGCCGGCGCCCCGAAGGACGCCTGCGGGCCCGAGGGGTGGGGCCGTGCCGGGTGGGGGTACGGCGGGGGCTGCGGGGCCGGCTGCCGCGCGTACCCGGGCTGCGGCCCGGTGCCCCGGGGCGCGGGGGCCGTGAAGGAGGGGTTCTGCCGGGGGCCGGGCGCCGGGGGCACGGCGCCGGGCGCGGGCTCCAGACCGCACACGACGCAGAAGCCGTCCTCGATCGCTCCGCCGCACCCGGGCTTCGTGCACTTCGTCATCTGCTCACACCACCATCGCTCTCGCCGTCTGACGCGTCTGGACCCGGCGTGGTTCTGTCCTGGGTGGTTTCGGTCACCCCGGGCTCCTCCAGCGCCCTGCGATAGGCGGCCAGGGCGACCGTGGCGGCCCGCAGGTCGCCGGGCGCCGTCCACAGCTCCCGGTGCGCGCGATCGTGGAGTCCGGCGACCTCCGGGTCCTCGGCCAGGCCCAGCCGGACCGAACGGGCGCGGTAGGACTCCAGGCGCCCGCGCAGCTCGTCCCTCCGCTCCAGCAGGCCCTCCAGGTTCTCCTCGCGCTCGCGGGCGTCGTCGGAGGCGGCGTGGACGGCCGCCTGCGTCTCGCCGAGCAGCACGCCCAGCTCGCGCCAGCGACCCCGGGAGCGCAGGGCGTCCATAGCGTCGATCCGGGCGCGCAGCGCGGGCACCGGGTCGGGGACGTCGATCGCCCGCGGTTCGCGGATACGGCCGGCCACGTGGGCGCGCCGCTCGCGCAGGGAGGCCAGGGCGGCCTCCAGGTCGTCGACGGCCGAGACGAGGCGGGCGGTGCTCTCACGGTAGGAGTCGCGCATGCGCAGGGCGTCGCGCAGCTCGCCGCGCGCCGCCTCCAGGCGCTTGCGCAGGCGCTCCATGCCCGAGGTGTCGACCCGGCGGTCGGCGCCCAGCAGGGAGAGGGGGTCGCGGCGGACGGTGTCGCCGATCCCGGCCAGCTCCGAGCGCAGGGACTCGTCGTCCCTCTCGTCGCCGGCCTCCTCGATCATGTCGCTCAGGGTGCCGACCTCCCGCCACAGGGAGTCGAGGTCGGCCAGGCGGGGGTGCAGGGAGTTCCAGGCGGTCTCGGCGGCCGAGACGACCTCGGTGACCTCCTCGTAGTCGGCGGTCATCCGGGCGACGGCCTCGGCCAGGGTGATGTGCTCGGTGTCGGTGTCCAGCAGCCCGCGCTCGTGCAGCGGGGCCTTCTCCAGCGGCAGCTCCAGGCAGGGCCCGGTGAGCAGGAAGGTCAGCCGGACCTGGTCGGAGGGGCGTCCGCCGCCCTGCCCGTGGTGTCCGGTGGCCTCCTCCACCGTGCGGCGGAAGGCGTCGTAGGTCGTCCACAGGCGGTGGACGTGGCGCTCGGCGTGCTCCCAGCGCTCCCGGGTGAGGCCGCGCAGGTCCGCGCCCTTGAGCATCCGGTGGCCGACGTGGTCCTCCAGGTCGGCCAGGTTGAGCGTGATCCGCTTCAGCTCCCCGCGCACCCGGTTGAGCGCGTGCTCGATGCCCTCCCGGCTCATGGGCGGCGTATTCGCCTCCGACGCGCTCGCCACCTTCCGTACCACTCCCCGCGTCCGTCCGCCCCGCGCCCACCGGGTGGACGCGCACGGTCAATGCTCCCTTTACCTAGAAGAGTCTGGCGGCGGGCCCTGTCGATCACAAGGGAGGACCGGATTTACGGCCGTGAACGGTCACCCGCGCCACGTCGGCGAACAGGGGCCGCTCCGTCACCTTCCAAGGTCCTCCCCCACTCCGGACACAAAAGGGCATGCGCGGAATACTCACCCCCAGTGGTCTGAATCCCGCTCATCGCCCGCCAGCGCCGCCAGCACGAACCGGCCCCGCTCGGCCACCGGGACCCGGGGCAGCTCCACCAGGTCGTAGCCGTACCGCGGGTAGGCCTCCCGCATGGCGCGGTCGGTGCGCAGGGCCTCCTCCCACGACTGGTGGCGCTCGGCGTCCCCGGTGAAGATCTCCGGCCAGGGCGGTGCGAGGAAGACGGTGCGCCGGTACCGGAAGCGGCGCGCGGCGGTGTCCACGTGCGCCGGCACCGGAAGCCCGCGCAGCAGGAGGTAGCCGACCAGGTCGGGCACCCCGCGGTCGCAGAACACCGGTCCGGGCAGCGCCGCGGCCTCCCGGTGCGAGCGGATCTCCCAGGCCAGCATCAGCTCCGCGAACAGGGAGTCGTCGCGCCAGGCCAGGCCGGGGCCGTCGATCTCGCGCTGGTCGCGGATGACCGCGCGGCCCGCCTCCCCGGTGCGGGCGTACCCGAGTCCGGCCAGGTGGTCGATGAGGGTGGTCTTACCGGAGCCTGGCCCTCCGGTGACGACGACGAGGTGGTCCACGCGTGCTTCCTTCCGCGGGGTCGGGGGTACGGGAGGGGCGCGCCCCGGCGCACGGCCGGGACGCGCCCGAGAAGAGGGATCCGGAGAGGCCGGGGCCTGCTTCGAACGCCCTCCTGTGCCGCTGGGCGTTCATGGGGCGCCCGGCGGGGTTCCGGAGGTCCCGGAGGAGCGGTTCTCGAGGGGTCCTGTGGCCGCGGGCCGTCCGTCGAGGACCTTCCGCCACTCGACGGGCGGGCCGCGGCGCAGCGGAGGTTCAAAAGGACACGGCTAGGGGATCTCGGCCTCGATGAGGTCGGCCGCGTACGCCGTGCCCTCGGTCCGCAGCCTGGCGGAGATCTCCGCCAGGCGGGCGGCCGTCCCGGGGTCGGAGGTCAGCTCCAGCAGCGCCGACCGCAGGGCGGCCGGGTCGTCGGCCTTGCCGTCGAGCCGCCGGGCCACCCCGAGCTCCTGGAGGCGGTCGGCGTTGTCGAACTGGTCGACGGCCTGGGGCACGGCGATCATCGGAACGCCGTGGTACAGCCCCTCGCTGGAGCCCCCCATACCCGCGTGGGTGACGAACGCGTCGGCCTGCCGCAGCACGGACAGCTGCGGCACCCACCGGTGCACCTCCACGTTCGCGGGCACCTCGCCCAGGTCGGCCGGGTCGGTGTACCTGCCGATCTGGAGCACCACGTGCCAGCCCGGCAGCCCGGCGAACGCCTCGACACAGGTGCGGTAGAACCCGGGCCGGTTGGTGTAGGCCGTTCCCAGGGACACCAGGACGACCTTCTCCGCGTCGGCGGGCCGCTTCCACTCCCCCTGGTCCGCGCGGTCGCCCAGGCAGGGCCCGACGAAGGTGACCGTGTCGGCGACGGTGTCGGCGAACGGCTGCATCTCGCGCGGGATGAGCGCCAGCGCCCGGTCCGGGCTCCCGGCGAAGGAGGTGTGGTCCATCCCGGTGATCCCGTTCTCGGCCAGCCAGGCGTCGAACTTGGCGAAGTGCTCGGCGGCTCCGGGCTGGTCGGCCAGCCAGGTCATCACCGTGGCCGAGTGGTCGGCCCAGGCGACGTAGGTCGGGGAGAGCTGCACGCTGGGGATCCCCCACCGGATCCCCAGCACCCGGGCGGCGTACCCGCCGATGTCGTACAGGAACACGTCGGGCCGGTCCGCGTCGTAGGCGTCCCGGATGACGGGCAGGACGTTGATCGCGTCGTCGAGGAACACGTCCATGCCCTCGACCGGGTCGTCCGGCCACTCCTCGTCCCCGGTGGGCAGGGTGGTGGTGAACGGGACGAGCTCGGCCCCGGTGGGGGTGATCAGGTCGGCCATGAGCGTGTCGTTGGCGACCGTGACGCGGTGGCCCCTGCGGACCAGTTCGCGAAGGATCTCCAGGCTGGGCAGGGTGTGGCTGACGGCCGGGACTCCGACCATGGCGATGTGGGCGCGACGGGTCATCGCGGGTCCCTCCAGATGTCGAGGAGCTGCTACGGGTAGGGCGAGGGGGCGCCCGGCCCGCTCACGGGGCGGGGGCGCCGGGGCGTCGGTGACGCCGGGCCTCTAGCCGTAGATCTGGAGGAAGTGCACGCCGCCATCGTAGCCGCACCCCGACCGCCGCGCGCAAGGGCCGGGGCGCTAGGCTCGGGCGCCCGTCCCCGCCGCGACAGGAGCCGCCGTGTCCGACCGCCCGTTGTCCCTGGTCGTCTCGGTGCGGGTCCTGCCCGGGCGCCGCGACGCGTTCGTCTCCGGGATCTCCCGGCACGCCGCGGTGTCGGTCCGCGAGGAGCCGGGCTGCCTGCGCTTCGACGTGACGGCCGACTCCGAGGACCCCGACCTGTTCCGGGTGTACGAGGTGTTCGCCGACGAGGCGGCCCTGGCCGCGCACCGCGCCTCGCCGCACTTCGCGGCCTGGCAACAGGAGAAGGCCGCCTCGGTCGTCCCCGGAAGCCAGGTCGACCGCGGCGGCCTTCTCCTCGTCAGCGAGTCCTAGGGCTGGGAGCCCGGGTCGCCGCCCTCCTCGGGGGCCCGGTGGCGGCCGCTGCTGCGGCGCACCGCGCCGGTGTCGCCGGTGTCCTCCCCGGTCGGCCGCTCGGGCGCGTTCGGGTCGCCCCGGTACCCCTCGCGGTAGCCCTCGGAGTACCCCTCGTCGAAGGCGCTCACCGGGTCCTCGGGCATCTCCGACATGTCGGCGGAGGCCATGGCGTCCGCGTCGGCGATGGTGTCGGCGGCGCCGCGCAGCCGGACCCCGGCGACGATCATGACGACGCCGAAGATCAGCGCGTAGACGCCGACCACGAACACGATCGCCTGGGCGCCGGCCAGCGGCCAGAACCACAGCAGCAGGCCGAACACGACCGAGAGCGCGCCGGCGAAGATCAGCAGCCACTCGGAGCTGATGCGGGCGCGCAGGCGGACGGCGGTGACGATCTCGGAGACGCCGGTGACGATGGCCCACGCGCCGATCACGAACACCAGCGCGATGACCGCGGCGACCGGCCAGATCAGCGCGATCAGACCCACGATGGCGCTGAGCACCGCCTGGGCGACGAGCGGGGCGCGCGTCCCCGGGGCGGCCCGGTAGGCCGCGTATCCGAGCATGATCGCGTCGACGAGGGCGTAGGCACCGAACACGATCGCCAGGGTGACGGTGGTCACCCCGGGCCAGATCAGCGCGATCAGTCCGAAGAGCACCGCGGCGACCCCTCGGAGGACCACCATCCACCAGTTCCTGCTCATGGCGCCGAGGACCTCCCCGGTCGGCATGTTCCGCATCATGGCCGCCTCACCTCCCTTGTGCGCTCCCGTCGGAGAGGGCGCATCCTGCGACTCCCCTCAAGGTCGCACGCCGACGGCAGGGCATCCGCAAAATACGCGGAAAGGGACGGTTCTGTACCGGTATGGATAGGTGGAATAACCGGACAAAAAGGACGCCCGCCCTGCCGGGAGGCGGGGCGGGCGTCGCGTACGCTCCGGTCGGGGACTAGCCCAGGCCCGGGTAGCGGCGCTCGGCGGAGCCGATGTAGTGCTGGCGCGGGCGCGCGATCCGGAAGGCCGGGTCGTGCAGCTGCTCGCGGTAGTGCGCGATCCAGCCGGGGAGCCGGCCGATCGCGAACAGCACGGTGAACATGTTGGTCGGGAAGCCCATGGCCCGGTAGATGACGCCGGTGTAGAAGTCGACGTTCGGGTAGAGCTTGCGCTCGGTGAAGTAGGAGTCGGCGAGCGCGGCGGCCTCGAGCTTGAGGGCCAGCGCGAACAGCTCGTCGGGGTTCTCGTCGCGGTCCAGGATCTGGGTCGCGAGGCCCTTGATCTCCTTGCTGCGCGGGTCGAAGTTCTTGTAGACCCGGTGGCCGAAGCCCATGAGGCGGACCTCGCGGGCCTTGACGCGCTCGAGGAACTCCTCGATGGTGACGCCCGAGTCGCGGATCTCGTCGAGCATCTCCAGCACGGCCTGGTTGGCGCCGCCGTGGGACGGGCCGGACAGGGCGTTGATGCCCGCGGCGATGCTGGCGAAGATGTCGGCCTGCGAGGAGCCGACGGTGCGCACGGTGGCGGTCGAACAGTTGAGCTCGTGGTCGGCGTGCAGGATGAGGAGCAGGTCCACGGCCTTGCCGAACAGGTCGCCCAGCTCGCCGCTGGCGGCGTTGTCCCCGAAGGTCATCCGGATGAAGTTCTCGACGTAGTCGAGGGAGTCGTCCGGGCCGATCGGCTCGGCGCCGATGGAGTTGCGGTAGATGCGGGCCGCGATCGTCGGCAGCTTGGCCAACAGCCGGATCGTGGCGAGCTCCACCTGGGCCTCGTCGGACGGGTCGACGCTGTCGGCGTAGTACGCGGACAGCGTGTTGACGGCGCTGGCGAGCAGGGCCATCGGGTGGCCGTTGCCGGGCATCGCGTCCAGGAACGCGCCCATCTCGGCCGGGATGTCGGCGTTCTCGCGAAGCTTGTCGGAGAACTCCTTGAGCTGGCCGGGCTCCGGCAGCTCGCCGTAGATCACCAGGTAGGCCACCTCGAGGAAGGTGCTGCCCACGGCGAGGTCCTGGATCGGGTATCCGCGGTAGCGGAGGATCCCGGCGCCCCCGTCGATATAGGTGATCTTGGAGCTGCACGAAGCGGTGTTGCCGAACCCCGGGTCCAGGGTGGTCATACCCGTCGAGCCCAGCAGGGTCTTCAGCTCGATGGTCTGCTCACCCTCGGTGCCGGTGAACACCGGCAGCTTCAGCACGCCGCCCTCGTAGTGGAGCTCCACCGTGCGCTCTTTGTCGTCTTCGCTCATGCCCGAGGTCAACCTTTCCAGGCGGGGGATACGTGAGGTGCGTCAGACGCGGGGCGGTCCGCCGCCACGTTCTTGTTCACTCGTTATTGTTCTGTTTTGTTAAACGACGATTAAGCAAAATCATATAAGTTTCACCGATTCACGGACAGGTGACATGCAACACATACCCAGACGTGAGCGGAATTACCGCACGGTGAAGATTTACAATCTTTGCCAGATGTCGTTTACTCCGTGATCGCCCTGAGACATCGCAGGACCCCGGAGGGTTCTCCCCCGACGCCTCGACACCTCCTGTGCCGGTCCCCTGAGCACCCCGATCACCTCACGGACCCCATCTTCCGAGTGTCCTTCACAGATATGGACATACCCGGACACGACGGGGTGCGATCAGTTGTCCGAACGCGCCCTAGCGGCCATCTATCAGGGTACCTTCGCCCTGATCACAGGGGTTGACGCGGGGTACCCCAGGTGCGGTGATCTTGGCCTCTGCCGCGGGCGCCGCAGTCCGCACCGTTCCCCGGAATACGCACGGGGGCTTCCCGGATGGGCAAAGAGTGTGCCCGTGGAACGGGAGTTCACACCCGCCCGCCCCGGGCGCGCCATCCGGCCCCGTGTTCCACGGGTGTGTCGGCGGTGTGATAACGGCGCCGGCCGCGGAGAAGCGGGAGCGCCTTTTCCGCGCCCCCGCCCCGGTGCCCGCGGAGTGCTACTCGTCCTCGACGACGCCGCCGGCCAGCAGCGGTTCCATGAACAACGACGGGTGGTCGCGCTCGATGACCCGCAGCCGCCACTTGTTGTGCACCAGCACCAGCAGTTCACCGTCGGAACGGCGGCGCAGCACCTCGGCCCCGGAAAGGCCGTGCAGGGTCGGCGCCGACTCCTCGTCCGTGCGCCGGGCCACCGAGTACTCCAGCGGCGAGACCTCGACGGGGCTGCGGAACTCCTGCTCCATCCGGTGCTTGACCACGTCGAACTGGAGCGGGCCGACCGCCGCCAGCACGGGGGCCTGCTCGCCGCGCACGTCCGAGGTCAGCACCTGCACCACGCCCTCGGCGTCGAGCTGGGCGATCCCCTTCTGGAACTGCTTGTACTTGCCGGCGTCCACGGCCCGGGCCACCACGAAGTGCTCGGGGGCGAAGCTCGGAATGGGCGGGAACTCCACCTTGGGGCCGTCGTAGAGGGTGTCGCCCACCTTCAGCGCCTGCGCGTTGACCAGCGCGATCACATCGCCCGGGAAGGCCGTGTCGATGGTGGAGCGGTCCGCGCCGAACACCGCCTGCGTGTACTTGGTCGCGAAGGGGCGGCCGGTGGCGGCGTGCGTGAGGACCATGCCCCGGTCGAACCGCCCCGAGCTGACCCGGACGAACGCCATCCGGTCCCGGTGGTTCTTGTCCATGTTGGCCTGCATCTTGAAGACCTGGCCGGAGAACGGGGCCTCCACCGGGCGCGGCCGCTCGTTCACGTCGTCCTTGGCCGCCGGGGCGGGGGCCAGGCCCACCACGGCCTCCAGCAGCCGGCCGACGCCGAAGTTGGTGAGGGCGGCGCCGAACAGCACCGGGGACGACTTCCCCGCCAGGAACGACTCGCTGTCGAAGTCGGCGCCCAGCGCCTCCAGCAGCTCCAGCTCCTCCTGGGCCTGCACCCAGGCCTCGCCCTCCAGCTCGGCGGCCCGGTCGGCGTCCACGGTCTCCTCGATGGCCTTGGTCGCACCGCCCGGGGTGCGGGTCATCTTGGTGTACTCCCCCGTGTCCCGGTCGATCAGCCCCCGGAAGTCGCCGGCGATGCCCACCGGCCAGTTCAGCGGGGTCGGGCGCAGCCCGATCCGCTGCTCGATCTCGTCCAGCAGCTCCAGCGGCTCGCGCCCGGGGCGGTCCCACTTGTTCACGAACGTGATGACCGGCATCCGGCGCGCCCGGCACACGTCGAACAGCTTCAGCGTCTGCGGCTCCAGGCCCTTGGCCGAGTCCAACAGCATGACCGCGCAGTCCACCGCCGACAGCACCCGGTAGGTGTCCTCGGAGAAGTCCGCGTGGCCGGGGGTGTCGAGCAGGTTCAGCACCCGGCCCTCGTAGTCGATGCGCAGCGCCGCCGAGGTGATGGAGATACCGCGGTCCTGCTCCATCTCCATCCAGTCCGAGGTCACGCCCTTGCGGTCGCCCTTGCCGTGGACCGCGCCGGCCGACGTGATCGCCGACGAGTGCAGCGCCAGCGCCTCGGTCAGCGTCGACTTGCCCGCGTCCGGGTGCGAGATGACCGCGAACGTCCGCCGTCGGCGGGCCTCTTCGGCGACCTCAGCCCCGTGCCGGGTAGCACCCGCCGTGTCCACACTCATGCGCGCTCGCCTCTTGGTTCTCTCCCGCTGTCCAACCGTTCCAGCCTACGCGTCCCCCGGCGCGGCCGGACCACCGGTCAGCCCCGGGGCCCGGCCTCGTCCACGGCGGCGCTCAGGCGGCGCACCAGCTCCTCCCGGCCCAGGTCGGCGGGGTAGACGGCGACCATGACCCGGTCGCGCCCGGGGGCCCGCCCCGGGTGCAGCATCGGACCGGCGGCGCGGCGGACGAACTCCATGGCGGCGTCGTAGCGCTCCCAGACCCCGCGGGTGTCCTGTCCGGGGTCGCGCAGCCAGCCGCGGAGCACGTGGTTGTGCGCGGAGATGAGGGCGGCGGCGGCCACCCCGGCGGCCAGCGACCGCTCCTCGGGGCCGCCCTCGCCCTCGTGGGCGGCCAGGTAGCGGCTGAACGCGGACTGGTAGCGCGCGGTCATCGCCACCTCGCGGTCGCGCAGCCGGGGGTGGACGCGGACCAGGCGGTAGCGGGGGACGGTGACCTCGGGGTCGTGCAGGTAGTCGCGCAGCACCAGGCGGGCTGCGGCGAACACCACGTCCAGGGGCTCGCCGGAGGCGGTCTCCAGGTGCCGGGAGACCTCGGCGAACAGCTCGTCGTGCTCGGCGAAGAGGATGTCCTCCTTGGTGCCGAACCGGCGGAACAGGCTGCGCCGGCTCACCCCTCCGGCGGCCGCGATGTCGTCCATCGTGGTGGCCTCGAAGCCGTTCTCGGTGAACAGGCGGACGGCGGCCAGCACCACGTCGCGGGTGGGCACGCGCGCGGACGCCCCCCTGGCGACCGATCGCTCACGGACCATCGTTCCCCTCCCCTGGCACGCCCCCCGAAAGGTATCCGACTCCCGACGGTGTACTTCGCACCGTCCACCCCCTATTCTGACACTGAATGCCAACCAAAGGCACCCAGTGCCAGCGATCGGGGGAGGGCGCACCTCCCGCGGAGGAACGCAGATGAGCGACTTCGACCTGTTCAAGACCACCGAGGAGCACGAGGAGCTGCGCGCCGCCGTACGCGCCGTCGCCGAGGACAAGATCGCCCCGCACGCGGCCGAGGTCGACGAGAAGAGCGCCTTCCCCCAGGACGCCCTGGAGGCCCTGGTCGCCACCGACTTCCACGCCCCGCACATCGCGGAGGAGTACGACGGCGTGGGCGCCGACGCGCTGGCCACCTGCATCGTCATCGAGGAGGTCGCCCGTGTCTGCGCCTCCTCCTCCCTGATCCCGGCGGTCAACAAGCTCGGCACGATGCCGGTCATCCTGGGCGCCTCCGAGGACGTCAAGCGCCGCTACCTGCCCGAGGTCGCCTCCGGCGAGGCGATGTTCTCCTACGGCCTGTCCGAGCGCGAGGCCGGCTCCGACACCGCCGGCATGCGCACCCAGGCCGTGCGCGACGGCGACGACTGGCTCCTCAACGGCCAGAAGTCGTGGATCACCAACGCGGGCGTCAGCAAGTACTACACGGTCATGGCGGTCACCGACCCCGAGGGCCCGCGCGGGCGCAACATCACCGCGTTCGTGCTGCACGCCGACGACGAGGGCTTCACCCTGGGCGAGCCCGAGCGCAAGCTCGGCATCAAGGGCTCCCCCACCCGCGAGCTGTTCTTCGACAACGTCCGCATCCCGGGCGACCGGATCGTCGGCGAGCCCGGCGAGGGCCTGAAGATCGCGCTGCGCACCCTGGACCACACCCGCGTCACCATCGGCGCGCAGGCCGTCGGCATCGCCCAGGGCGCCCTGGACCACGCGGTCGCCTACGTCAAGGAGCGCAAGCAGTTCGGCAAGGCCATCGCCGACTTCCAGGGGGTCCAGTTCATGCTGGCCGACATGGCCATGAAGCTGGAGACCGCCCGCCAGATGGTCTACGCGGCCGCCGCCAAGTCCGAGCGCGGCGACGCCGACCTGTCCTTCTTCGGCGCCGCGGCCAAGTGCTACGCCTCCGACGCCGCCATGGAGATCACCACCGACGCCGTGCAGCTGCTGGGCGGCGCGGGCTACGTCAAGGACTTCCCGCTGGAGCGCATGATGCGCGACGCCAAGATCACCCAGATCTACGAGGGCACCAACCAGATCCAGCGCCTGGTGATGGCCCGCCAGCTGCTCAAGAAGTAGCCCACGGACCGGACGCCCGGCCCCCGCTCCGCGAAAGTGGGGGGCCGGGCGTCCTTGCGTCCGGCCCCGTCAGAGGGTGGACTCGCGGGCGAACCGGGCCAGCGGGATGGGCTCGCGGCCCAGCGCGGCGTGGACGTCGTCGGTGACCTCGGCGGCGCGGCCGCGGACGGCTGCGGCGAAGCGCTCGTTGAGGGTGTCGATGTAGCGCTCGCCCCAGCCGCGGTCGGAGGCCCGGAAGTAGAAGCGCGACTCGTCCACCGGCTTGAACCGCCACACCGGGCTGTCCGTGCCCCTGGTCCAGCGCACGACGGCGCCGACGGTCAGCGCCTGCGGCCCGGTGAGGGTGTACTCCTTGCCGCCGTGGTCGCCCACGAGCGACTCCACCGCGACGGCCGCGACGTCGCGGGCGTCCACGAAGCTGATCTCGGTGCGCCGCTTGACCGGCAGCTCCAGGCGCCCGTTGCGGGAGCGGGCCAGGTTGGCGAAGGTGCCCTCGGTGAAGTCCTGGAACAGCCAGTTGGGGCGCAGCACCGTCACCCGGCCGAACAGCTCCTTGGCCTTGAACTCGGCCGCCCGCTGGTCGGAGTCGGAGGGCGCGTGCTCGGTGCCCATCGCCGACATGACCACGGCCCGCTCCACCCCCGCCTCGGCGGCGCGCTCCAGGAAGGCGGCCACCCGGTGCCCCAGGGCCATGCCCACGGGGGTCACCACGAAGACGCCCGAGGCACCCTCGAGCACCTCCGCCCAGTTGGAGGTGTCGGTCCAGTCCAGCCGCCTCTCGGCGGTGCGCGAGGCACCGGCGGCGGGCAGGCCGCGCCGTTTCAGCTCGGTCAGGACTCGTCGGCCCACCATGCCGGTGGCTCCGGTCACCAGAGTGCTCATCGACTCCACGGTACCCACGGCGGCGACGGAAGTGGACGCACACCGCGCGGGTGGCGACCGAAGTAGGGAAGCCCACCGCCATCGGTATCGTCCGCGTGTGCGAGGGGACCGCCGCGGCCTGCCGGAACATAGACTCGCGCTGAGATGAACACCGTCACCGGGCCGTACAGGCGGGATGTGCGCGACTGGATCGTGGACCTGTCCATGTTCCTGCTCGCCCTCGTGTTCGCGGCCATGACGCTCCTGGACTTCCCGCCGCCGGGGCCTCCGCACGGTGACGTCCCCGTGATCACCGTGCCCGACCACCCCACCTGGTGGGAGGCGGCCGAACGGCTGGCGGCCCTGGCGGCCTGCACGTCCCTGTGGTGGCGGCGCCGCCGGCCGGTCCAGATCGCCGTGTCCCTCATCGCGCTCTCGGTCGTGACGGACCTGGTCTCGGGCGCGCTGCTCATCGCCCTGTTCTCCCTGGCCCTGCACCGGCCGCCCAAGGTGAGCCTGGTGGTCTTCGGCCTGGGCATCGCCTCGGTGGGCCTGAAGTCGCTGGTGCTGCCCGACCCCCACCTGCCCGCCCTCATCGCCTTCCTGCTGAGTGTGGCCGTCCAGGGCGCGGTCATCGGCTGGGGGCTGAGCGTCCACCACCGCCGGGAGCTGGTGGACTCCCTGCGCGAGCGGGCCGTGCACGCCGAGACGGAGGCGCAGCTGCGCGCCGAGCACGCCCAGCACCAGGTGCGCGAGGCCATGGCGCGGGAGATCCACGACGTGCTCGGGCACCGGCTGTCGCTGCTGAGCGTGCACGCGGGCGCCCTGGAGTACCGGCCGGACGCGCCCGCGGAGGAGATCGCGCGCTCGGCGAAGGTGATCCGCGAGAGCGCCCACCAGGCCCTCCAGGACCTGCGCGAGGTGATCGGGGTGCTGCGCGCGCCGGTGGGCGAGCTGCCCCAGCCGACCATGGCGGACCTGCGCCAGCTGGTGGAGGAGGCCGACGAGGCCGGGGCGCGGGTGGCGTTCACCGAGGACTACGACGGGACCGTCCCGGACCGTACGGGGCGCACCGCCTACCGGATCGTGCAGGAGGGGCTGACGAACGTGCGCAAGCACGCCCCGGGCGCGGACACGCGGGTGTCGGTGCGGGGCGCGCCCGGGGAGGGCCTGACCGTGGAGGTGCGCAACGGCCGGGCCCCGGCCCCGGTGCCGCGGGGCGGCTCCGACGGCCAGGGGCTGGTGGGCCTGACCGAGCGGGTGTCGCTGCTGTCGGGCCGGCTGGAGCACGGCCCCACGCCCGGAGGTGGCTGGCGCCTGTCCGCTTGGCTACCGTGGCCCGCATGAGCGAGGCGCAGCGCGACCACCGGGACATCGGCGTGGTCATCGTCGACGACGACGCACTGGTCCGGGTGGGGCTGGTGATGATGATGGGCGGGGCACCCGACATCAAGGTCCTGGCGGAGGCGGAGGACGGGGGCAGGGTCCTGGACCTGGTGGAGCGGTACTCCCCCGACGTGGTCCTCATGGACATCCGGATGCCCACCGTGGACGGGCTGACCGCCACCGAGCGCCTGCGGGCGCTGGAGGACCCGCCGGAGGTGCTGGTGCTGACCACGTTCGACGCCGACGAGCACGTGCTGCGGGCGCTGCGGGCGGGTGCGGCCGGGTTCCTGCTCAAGGACACCCCGCCGGCGGAGATCGTGGAGTCGGTGCGCCAGGTGGCGCGGGGCATGTCCGTGCTCTCCCCCACGGTGACGCGGCGGCTGGTGGAGCGGGTGGGCGACAGCGACGCGGACGCGCGGGCCGACCGGGCCCGGGGGCGGCTGGCCGGCCTCAACGCCCGGGAGCTGGAGGTGGCGGTGGCGGTGGGCCAGGGCCGGTCCAACGCCGACATCGCGGCGTCGCTGTTCCTGAGCGTGCCGACGGTCAAGACGCACGTGTCGAGCATCCTCACCAAGCTGGGGCTGAACAACCGGGTGCAGGTCGCGCTGCTGGTGCACGACGCCCGCCTCGTCCAGGACGGCTAGCCGTGTTCTTTCGTACCTCCGCTGCGCTTGGGCCCGCCGGGCGCCTCACGAACCCCCCGGCAGTACAGGGGGCATCCGAGAACAGGCCCTGGACACCCCCGCCCGACACGCCGGGCGCGGTAGCGGCCCCCGCCGGAGCCCCGCCCGTACTGTGAGCGACCGGAGCGGCACCAGGAACAGGGGGAGGGGTCCGGTGAGCGGTTCCACGCCAGGCCGCGGCGGCGGTCATGCCCGGAGGGCGGCGCGCCGGGGCGTGCCCGGGGGCGGCCGGTGAGCCCCGCGTCCGGGCCGCCCGGCGACATCGACCTGGACGACGTCCTCGCCGCCGTGATGGCGCGGGTCCGCCCGCACATCGGTGAAGGGAAGGTCGCCGACTACATCCCGGAGCTGGGGCGGGTGGACCCGGCCCGCTTCGGGTTCGCGGTGGCGGCCGCGGACGGGTCGGTGCACACCGTCGGCGACACCGGAGTGCGCTTCTCCATGCAGAGCATCACCAAGGTGTTCACCCTGGCGCTGGTCACCCAGGCGGGTGAGACGCACATCTGGGACCGGGTGCACCGGGAGCCCTCCGGCAGCGCGTTCAACTCGCTCTACCAGCTGGAGTTCGAGAACGGCGTCCCGCGCAACCCGTTCATCAACCCGGGCGCGATCGTGGTCACCGACGAGCTGCTGGCCAACACCGGGGACGCGTTCGCCGCCCTGCGCGGGCTGCTGCGCGCCGAGACCGGCAACCCCGACCTGGACGCCGACGGGGTGACCGCCCGCTCGGAGCTGGAGACGGGCGACCGCAACAGGTCGCTGGCCTACCTGATGGCGGGGTTCGGGAACATGCGCAACCCCGTCCCGGAGGTGCTGGACCACTACTTCAGGCAGTGCTCCATCACCATCAGCACCGAGGAGCTGGCCCGGGCGGGACTGCTGCTGGCCCGGCACGGGGTGCGGGCGGACGGGAGCCGGATGATCGACCGGAACGCCGCCCGGCGCATCATGGCGATCATGCTCACCTGCGGCACCTACGACGCGGCGGGCGAGTTCGCCTACCGGGTGGGGCTGCCCTGCAAGAGCGGGGTGGGCGGCGGCATCCTGGCCATCGTGCCGGGCCGCTACTCCGTCGCCGCCTGGGGGCCGGGCCTGGACGCCAAGGGGAACTCGGTGACGGGCGCCCTGGCCCTGGACACGTTCACGCAGGTGACGAACTGCTCGGTGTTCTGACCGCCCGGCGCCCCGGCCCCCGGTGTCCCGGCCGGCCGCGCGGGCCCCGGGAGGGTCCCCGGGCCCCGCGGTGCGGCGGGCGCCTCAGGCGGCGGGGACGAAGGTCTCCGAGATCCGGTCCAGCAGCTCCCGGTTGATGTCGGCGTGGTCGTTGTCGGCAACCAGGAAGAGGGCGTAGCCCTTCTCCTCGGTGTGGAAGCCGCGGTTCACGGCGTGCATGCGCCCGTTGCGGCCGTCGTAGGTGAACTCCCAGTCGGCGGCGGTGATGTAGGCGTCGGTCCAGTCGTCCTCGACCTCCTCGATGCCGACCAGCTCGTAGCCCGGGAAGTTGCCGCTGCCGACCGGCTCGAAGTCGCGCCAGTCCTGGGCGGCGTCCGGACCGGGGTCGTCGGTCTGGTCGACGAGCAGGTAGCCGCCGTCGGGGTTGTCGAAGTAGACCATGTGGCCCTCCCGGCGCAGGGTCCAGCCGTCCGGGTACTCCACGGTGAAGCCGCTGGAGTCCTCGTGGACCGCCAGACCGCCCGCCCAGGGGTCCTCTTCCTCCTCCGGCTCCTCGGGCGACTCCGAGGGCTCCTCCTCGGGCTCGCCGCCGCCGTCCCCGCCGTCCCCGCCGGCGGGCGGCTCGGACTCCTCCTCCGGCGGGGCGGCCGCCCCGGACTCCTGCTGGGAGACCAGGCCGGCACCGGAGGCGCCGCTCCGGTTCATGCTGATGTAGAGCGTCGTCCCGGCGGCGACCACCAGGACCACGAGGGCCGCGGCGACCACGAGCAGGCCGCGCCGCCGGGACCGGTCCCGTTCGGTGCCGCGGGGCGCCGCGGCGGGGGCCGGTGCGGCCGGTTCCGGGGCGGGCGGCGGAGCGGCCGCCAGGGCCGCCTCCTCGGACCGCGGCTCCGCGGTCGGCACCGTCGTGGTGAGGTTCGGCGCCACCGGGGCGGGGGCGGCCGCCTCGGCGCGGTCCCGGATCTCCCGCAGCCGGGCCCGGACCGCGTCGATGCCGGGCCGGTCCTCCGGCTTCTTGGCGCACAGCTCCCGCAGCAGCGGGGCCAGGGGGCCGGCGTTGACCGGGGCCGGCAGCTCCTGGGTGACGATCGCGGTCAGCGTCGCCACCGGGGTGGGCCGGTCGAAGGGCAGGGTCCCCTCCAGGGCCTGGAACAGGGTGATGCCCAGGGACCACACGTCCGAGGCGGGGGTGGCGGAGTGCCCGTGGGCGATCTCCGGGGCCAGGTAGCTGGGCGAGCCGATGAGCAGCCCGGTGCTGGTCAGGTGGGTGGAGCCGTCCAGGTGGGCGATGCCGAAGTCGGTGAGCACCGCCCGGCCCCTGCCGTCGATGAGCACGTTGCCGGGCTTGATGTCGCGGTGGACGATGCCGCTCGCGTGCGCCTCGGACAGCCCGGCCGCCATCTGCTCGCCGATGTCGGCGACCCGCGCGACCGGCAGCACCCCGCCCTCGCGGATGACGTCGCCCAGGGAGGAGCCGCTGACCAGCTCCATGACGATCCAGGGGCGGCCGTCCTCCTCGGCCACGTCGAACACGGTGATGATCGACGGGTGGCTGAGCTGGGCGGCGCTGCGCGCCTCGCGGAGCATGCGGGTGCGCAGGACCTCCACCTCGTGCGCGGGCAGGTTCGGCGGGGTGGTCAGCTCCTTGACGGCGACCGGCCGGTCCAGGAGGGTGTCACTGCCCTTCCAGACCCGGCCCATGCCGCCCGCGCCGATGACCTCGTCCAGGCGGTACCGGTTGGCCAGGAGTCGACCGGAGTCGGCTTCCGAACTGTTCATGGGCGCGCGATCCTCTGCGGGGAAGGGCGTACAGGGGAGAAGACGGGTGTGCGGGGGAGAAGTCTGGAGCGGCCGGGGGACCGAGAGAGAATTCTAGGTTCCCCGGAGGGCGCTCGACCCTCCTCCCGGGGGTGCCGGTCTCCTCCCTTCGAGGTGACATAACCCCGCAAACCGCCCTGACATGCGACGATTCCACCGCGGCGGCCCGCCGAGGGGCCGGTTCGGCGGGGCCGGTACCCGGGCGTGTCAGCCCCGGCGCACCAGCAGCCTCTTCAGGAGGTTCGACAGGGCCGGCACCGCGCCGCCCCGGGCGGGTTCGGCGGCCGGCGCGGGTGCGGGCTCGGGCTCGGGTGCCGGGGCGGCGGGAGCCTGCGGGGTGAAGCGGACCGGGAGGGAGACCGGGGACCAGGACAGGGTGGCCAGCCGCCACCGCAGGTCCTCCGGGGGGACGGCCAGGGCCGGGTCGGGCAGCCGCTCCAGGATCCGGCGGGTGGCGATGGTCGCGATCGCGGTCGCCTCGTCGCGGGCGGGGCAGCGGTGGGGACCGGCCCCCCAGGCCACGTGGGCGCGGTTGGCCCCGTCGGCCACCTGCTCGGCGTTGTCCTTCTGGAAGAAGTGGTTGGCGGCGGCGAAGGCGAGCAGGATGGGCGACCCGGCCTCGATGACGCGGCCGTTGTCCAGCGGGACGTCGACGCGGGGGTAGATCACCGGGTAGTTGGTGATCGGCGGGTCGCGCCACAGCACCCGCTCCACCAGGTCGCTCAGAGCGGCCGGGGAGGGGCCGCCGGGGACGCGCAGGGACGGGTCGGCCAGGACGGCCCGCAGGGCGGAGTCGATGAGGGCGGCGGTCGGCTCGTTGGCGGCCGCGATGACGAGGAGGAGCTGCATGATGACCTCCTCGTCCGAGAGTCCGGCGCGGTGCCGGATCAGGCGGCTGGTGAGGTCGTCGCCGGGTTCGCGGTGCTTGGCGTCCACGACCTCCGACAGCGCCCGCTCGGCCTCGGCGTTGGAGCGCTCGGCGTCCACCCCGGCCCACAGGTTGCGCATGGCGGCGACGAACCGCAGCCCCTGGTCCTCGTCCATGCCGAACAGGTCGTTCATGACCAGCAGCGGCAGCATCCGCGCGTACTCGTTGAGCAGGTCGGCCCGGCCGCGCGCGCAGAACTCGTCGATGAGCCGGTCGGCGTAGCGGGTGGTGACGGAGGCCAGGTGAGCGGGGGTGACCGCGCCCAGGGCGTCGGTGATCGCACGGCGCAGCCGCTGGTGCTCGGCCCCGTCCAGGAACAGGGCGCTGGCACGGGGCGCCATCATCGGCAGCAGGGGGTCGTCGGGGCCGATCCGGCCCTCGGTGAAGTCCCGCCACAGCCGTGCGTCGTGCGTGAACGTGGTGGTGTCCCGCGACCAGGAGATCAGGGTGGCGTAGTCGGTGACGACCCAGCCGTGCACCCCGGGAGAGAGCTCGGCGGGGACCACCGGCCCGTGGTCCGCGCGCATCTTCGCGTAGACGCCGTACGGGTCGGGGTGCGGCTCGCTCTGGTACAGCGCGGCGTGGGGGCATCCTGAAGACACGGCGACCTCGGGGAGTGGGCTGACGCGGCCTGGACACGGCGGTCCCGGACGTACCCGGCCCGGAACCCCTGCGGGTGTGCGGGCTCACACTAGCGCCCGGGGTCCCGCCGGGGCGAGGCCCGCCCCCTCCCGTGCCCCGCCGCCCGCCCTGCGGCCTGGGGCGATGCCGCCGTGACCGGTCCCGGCCACGGCGTCGGGCGTCCGCGGCTCAGCGGCCGAAGCGGTGCAGCCGCTGGCTGTTGGTCACCACGAACACGCTGGAGAACGCCATGGCGGCACCGGCCAG